>NZ_JH980292.1:3136120-3442195 GCF_000314005.1 Spirulina subsalsa PCC 9445 | reverse complement strand
AGGGCGAGTCCGGTTTGTTGGGCTTCCCAATGCCCTTGTTCCGTTAGTTGTGAATGGGGGGATTGTCCTTGAAATTTCTCCTGTTGATTGTAGGTACTCTGTCCATAGCGAACTAAAATAACTCGTGTTTGATGACTGGGCATAGAAGTTGAATCAAAAAATCAGAATTGAGGTCAGAATAAGGATGTGTTTTCCCGATCTATTGCTGGTTGCTATTTCTCACTATGGCATAAAGGGGGATCCTTGAGTTCAAGAGCAAAGTTGTCTCAAGGGGAGGATAAACCCTTTAAGATCATACCCTTTCTCCTGTTCTTCTGTGTTTGAACTTCTGTCAGTTGTAGTCCCCCTGAAGGTTTTCTGACTGGCTATCTGAACCCCTGTAAGGTGTAATCCCGATGAGCTTTTTCCGACTTGAACCCACTCCGGCAGTGAATAAAATCTTGGTGGTGGATGATTCCCCGGATAATTTGTTTTTGATTCAAAGTATTTTAGAGGAGGAGGGGTATGAGAGTGAGTTGGCGGAAAATGGACAGGATGCGATCGCCCTGATTGAAGAAAACCCCCCAGATTTGGTTTTATTAGACGTGATGATGCCCGGAATGGACGGGTTTGAGGTGACGCGAAGGATTCGAGAAAACCCCCATCTTTCCTATATTCCGATTCTCTTAATTACGGCTTATGATCAAGCTAGTGTCGTGCAGGGATTGGACAGTGGGGCGGATGATTTTATCCGCAAACCCGTTGAAATTGAGGAATTGTTAGCGCGGGTGCGATCGCTTTTGCGCTTAAAACAGAGTGTCGATGAACGAGATGCGATCGCACGGCAACGAGAAGACTTTGTTTCCCGACTCACCCACGATCTCCGCACCCCCCTAGTCGCGGCCGATCGGATGTTAGATTTATTTCAACAAGGCGCTTTCGGGGATCTTCCTTCAGAAATGCAGGAAGCCGTATCTATTATGATTCGTAGTAATCAGAATTTACTCGCCCTCGTCAATACTTTACTAGATGTCTATCGCTATGAAGCCGGCCGCAAACGGTTAAATATTACCCCCCTTCATCTCCCCCAAATTATCCTAGAAGTGATCGAAGAACTCACCCCACTGGCCACAGAAAAAGGGTTATCTCTTAGTTATCACCCCACAACAGAAACCTTTCCCACCGTCTCAGGAGATGCCTTAGAATTGCGTCGGGTTTTAATCAATATTATCGGCAATGCCATTAAATTCACCGATCAAGGGGGCGTGAAAATTGCCCTACACCACACCCCCCAACACGTGAAAATAGCCGTCCAAGACACCGGACAAGGAATTAGTCCCGACGAGCAAAAAAACCTCTTTCAACGCTTCCGACAAGGCGACCACACCCGCGCTGGCAGTGGGTTAGGATTACACCTGTCACAGTGTATTATTGCCGCCCATCATGGACACATTACCGTAGATTCTGAACCCGGAAAAGGGAGTACCTTTACCATCACCCTAACCCTTTAACGTTAAGCCGCCAATTTCGCAAAAATCCCCACACACTTAACCCCAATAAACCTAACCAAAAACTCGGTTCTGGGACTTTATTTGGGTTAGGATTAACTATCTCCCCATCCCCCGGTTCAGGATTCGGTTCTGCGGGAGTAAAGGGGTTTAACAGCACAATTTGCGGCATTTTTAACGGCCCTTCTGCGAGGGCGACAATTTGCCCTTGATTATTAATTGCACGCAGTTGTAGAATGTTATAATTGCCTTCCATCGGCATATTATATCCCCGATTCACTACGGCATTATTCACCATAGCCAGAGTCATTAACTCCCCATTATCCCACAGCCCAAAACTCCCCACCACCTGACCGAAATCATTCACCCCAAAGGCTTTTCCTTGCCCTAAATTCAGCCAGCTATTATCTTGACTATTCCATAAGTAAGCTGTGCTATTTTCTGGGGTATTATAGCCCCACCCACCCGAAAACGGGAGAATATTATTCCCCAGATTAAACGTCACTAAACCGTGATTATTAATATCTGTCGCTAACCCTGCGCCGATTAATTGGGGCATTGCCCCACTTCCTGCGCTAAAATACGCTTGGGCTGGATTGGGCATCGGTAAACCATTAAAAATCCCCTGACCTTGGCTATTTACCGCCAAAGTATCCCCATAATTAATCTGTTCACAGTTGCGGACAAAAGGCCCCCCATAGTAATTGCAACTACCATAAAGTTTGAGGTCTACCTTTCCCGTTTCATCAATTTGGAAAATCAGGCTTTCATTATAGAGATTGTCTCCATACCCGATCCTCATTTCAGTTGGGAAGATTCCCAAAACGGACATTGAGTAAAATGTAGCGGCAATCGCACCAGTACCCCAACCCCAAACCAGACAGCCACTGGTTAACACTAACAACGAACGTTTACCTAACATCATACAATTCCCCCTTGAGTATCAAGAGAAAGGCTAGGCATTGATAGGAATGTGAGAGTGAGTCACATTAGAGTTAGATATACCCCATTAATTCCCTCTGTTGCAAACACAGAGAGTTTAAGTAGAGTGAGTATTGTTCCAATCAGAACCTAGCCTATATTACCGTAGTGAACCCAGAAAACCTAACAGAATTTTCTCAGTCCATATACTTTGATCCTAAACTAATTCTCTGACCATAAAATTATCTCAATGGGCTGAAATATTTACCCGGCAAAGGTTTGAAGCAAAATGTAAAAAAATAATAAGTTTTTTTCTCATAAAACCCTTGTTCCTCACCCCAGAGGGGGACAAGATCAAAATACCGTCCCATCACTCTCTAAGGTAAGCGGGGGAATGCCTTGCCGTAACTGTGCCGCTATCCGTCGTCCTGCCGTCCAAGTCCCCCCTTGCAATACCTTCACTAGCGGCAATTCTGCGGCCGTTAATTGTAATTTTTCTCGCATTTTTTCAGCAATTTTATCTAACAAAATAACCGTTAAAGCACGCCATTCTACAATCACTTCTGAACGGGGAACATGGGGGATTTTTAATATTTTCGGTTGTTTGACTTGTAATAATTTCAAATCAATACAAAGTCCCCCATTCCGATACTCAGCGAGTCCCGTGAGTTGGTCTAAGTCCTTAATTTTTAGCCCCACCCCTTCTAAAGGTTCTAATAACGAGTAAGTTAACCACTGACTCAATTTATGAAACGGCACAAAATGATCATCAGGAATGGCGGAATGTTGCCACACATCCCCCAAGTTTACCCCCTCTAGGGTAAAGCGTCCTGGCCAAATTTCACCCAGTCCTTGAATGATGGTATTGAACACCGTCACCGCGCTTAATTGTCCCCCTTTCTCCTGTTGACTCAGCCAATAATCGACCAAATTTCCTAAACGGGGGCAATCCTTCCCAAACAATTCCGGCGACTTTCTCATCACGTTTCCTAGTTTTTGCAACAAATTTAGTCGCCCTTCTAGCCCCACTAAGGAATTCTCTGAACTAACTTGAAACTGTTCTCGAAGTTCCTCTAGCGTCAACCCTTCTAATCCTAACCCATCGGTTTGGAACGGGGAGTTTTTATCACTGGAAAACGCCCCAGAACAAAACATCCTGAAACTAGCCACGGCTAATCCTTCAGAACGCTGAAACATTTGCCCAGTTTGGAGTTCAAAATACTGCCATTTCTCCCCTGCACCTGCATCTAGTAACACACTCACAATCACCAAATCGACTAAAACTTTAGCTTGTTCTAAGGGGGAAAGGGTTTGAGTCACGGCTTTTAATTCAGCTAAACGGGAATAATTTCCCACTTCAAAATGTCGCCAACGACTATGAAAAGGAATGTTCAAATCAGGGTAGGTTTCTTGGGTAATTTTTAGCACATAGTCTGTGACGGCATCCAGTTGAGTTAAGTCACAAAAAAAGTGATTTAGTTCATTTTGGCAAGCCTTTTGAAACAAAATGTCACATCTTTGACGAATGGCGAGGGGAGTTTGTAAATATAAGGGGGGTAGGGTCATGATGGGCTGATTCTGAGGGTACAATTAAGCCAAAGTAGCTATTTTAGGCGATTTGCGTTCCGAGACGCTACGGAATGATGCCAGTCTCTAGATTAGATTGCGATCGCCAAATCAGGGAGTATCGAAAACTCAGTAACATTCTATTCTAGGCAGCCTGTGTTATTTAACTCCTACATTTTTATTTTCGCCTTTCTCCCCCTCACCCTCCTCGTCTATTTCTCCTTAACCCGCCTACACTATCTTAGGGTAGCCTTAGTTTGGATGGCCCTAGCTTCCTTATTCTTTTACGGGTACTGGAATCCCCCCTATTTGCTGCTGTTGCTGGTTTCCATTACCTTAAACTATACCCTAGGCCGTGGGATTGCCTCACGCCCCCTCAAAAGTCCCAAGTCTAAATTCTTCCTGATCCTCGGCATTACCCTAAATTTAGCTCTCATTGGCTATTATAAATACGCCGCCTTTTTCGTCCGTTCTTTAAATACCCTATTTAATCAAACTTGGCAAAATCCCGAGATTTTTCTCCCCCTTGCCATCTCCTTCTACACCTTTACTCAAATTGCTTATTTAGTCGATGCCTACCGAGGAGAAACAAAAAACTCCCGTTATGAGTTTATCACCTATACCCTCTTTGTCTCCTTTTATCCTCAATTAATCGCTGGCCCCATTCTCCGTCATGATGAACTCATTCCCCAACTCCGTCAACCGCGAAACTTCATCTTTTCTCAGCAAAATTTCGCCCAAGGTTTAACCTTATTTATCCTTGGTTTAGCGAAAAAAGTTCTAATTGCCGATAACTTATCCCCTTGGGTTGAACCTGTTTTTAGTCATGCTGATTCTGTCACCTTCCTAGAATCATGGGTAGGTGCATTAAGCTATACCTTTCAACTCTATTTTGACTTTTCCGGTTATTCTGACATGGCCATTGGTTTAGGTTGGATGGTGAATATTAACCTACCCATTAACTTTAACTCCCCCTATAAAGCCCGTTCAATTATTGACTTTTGGCGGCGTTGGCACATGACACTATCTGCTTTTTTACGGGACTATCTCTATATCCCCCTCGGAGGAAGTCGCCAAGGAGAAATCCGCCGTATCCTGAACTTAATGCTCACCATGTTATTAGGTGGACTCTGGCACGGTGCCGGATGGACTTATGTGATTTGGGGGGGACTTCATGGCTTATTTTTAGGCATTAATCACGCTTGGCGAAAATGGGGAATTCCTCTCCCTCAATTCCTTGGTGTTCTCCTCACCTTTTTAGCGGTAGTCGCGAGTTGGGTTTTATTTCGTGCCGCTAGTTTCCCCGATAGTTTAGCCCTTTTACAGTCCATGCTAGGCATCAAAGGAGTCGTTTTACACGCCGCACATCAGCCATTTTTAGGATGGTTAACTCCCCTAGGTGTTCAATTTAAAAATAGTGCCGACTTTGCCTATTTACCCCCATTACTCATTAATCAAACCCTGATAATTTTAGCCGGATGTGCCTGGCTCGTCTTTGCCGTTCCTAATACACAACAAATGGTTACAAAATTTACCCCTAGTTGGGGTTGGACACTGTGGATTGTCTTCTTAAGTGTAGCCTGTTTTATTTCCCTGAATCAAGTCTCAGAATTTCTCTATTTTCAGTTCTAATTGACCCCATGCCTCAGCAGAATTCCTATCATTTTTATACCCTCCGGGTATTGGTTTTAACCCTACTCAGTTTAAGTTTGATTGCCGGATTAAATGCAGGGATAGACCCTTATGAAGCCCTTGGAACAAGACAAATTCGAGGAATTAATAATATTAAACCAGAAAAGAATACTCAAGTTCGACTGTTTAAAACCCTCGCCATTAATCGCCTACAAGTCCAGAGTGTATTCCTCGGTTCATCCCGAACCGAATTCGGTTTAGATTCAAATCATCCCGCCTTAAGTCACCTACAACCGGGGTATAATTTGGCCATTAGTGGCGGTAATATGTATGAGGTCAGACGTTATTTTGATCATGTTATTGCGACCCAGCCAGAGGTTGAAAAAATTGTTCTAGGGCTTGATTTTTTTATGTTTAATCAGTTCCAACAAGTCACCCCCGATTTTAATGAATATCGCTTAGAAGTGCGTCACATTATTCTCAAAGATTTATTCGATGTGCTATTCTCTAAAAGCGCACTGCTTGCCAGTTTTAGAACCTTGAGAAGCAGTCAAAGAGAACCCGATGCAATTGGTTTTTTTTATCCTGATGGTCGTATTAATCCTGATTTTTATATAGCTAAAACCTATCATAATCAACCGAAAAAAGCTCGCTTTGCCAAAGTTTTAGCAGATTTTATGACGCGGGAAGATTTATATGGCAACTATCAGCTTTCCCGAGACTATCTAGAAGACTTAAAGGCAATTATTACAACATCTCAAGCGCAAGGAATTGATTTAACTCTCTTTATTTCTCCCTCCCATGCCATGCAATGGGAAGCTATTCGCGTATCTGGACTCTGGCCAGAATTTGAACAGTGGAAACGAGAACTTGTTAACCTTGCCCCGATCTGGGACTTTTCCGGCTACAATAGCATCACTACTGAACCCCTCACGGATTCAATGGTTCACTATATCGAAAGTTCTCACTATCGGAAAGAAGTCGGGGATTTAATCCTCAATCGAATCTTGAACTACAATCTTGAACAAGTTCCCCCAGATTTTGGGATGTTATTGACTCCTAATAATCTTAAAGATCATTTAGCACAAATTCGCCAAGATCGAGCCGTTTGGGTGAAAAATAACCCGGAGTGGGTGAAGTTTGTCGAGGGGTTAAAACCTGAATAATCGGTTAATGAATTCGGAATTAAACAAGAGAAAGAATCCTCTAAAATACTTAGCTTCGACCTGCTTTTTCTGGTCAATCCGTGCATCTCTAACCATTCTAAGGCGAAGTAATAACCTAAATGGATTAACCCAAAGGAATCCAAGTGTAAATTATCTTCATGTCGGGGAAAGTAACGAGTTTCAACAATTTGGGTATAATTGACCGTTTGATCAACGATTAATTGTCCATGACGGACAGTATTTCCATGCTCAAATGTGCCAAAGTTAAGGGTAGGATGATCGTTTTCTAGGAAAATTAGACCTTGAATAAATGGCAGTTGGGGGGAGTTTAAATCTTGTCGCAGTCGAGAGATAAACTGGGTGAGGTTTTGCGCGTAATTCATGGCCCGATTGCGGTCACTTAGTGTCTCGTTCAGAGAATCCCCTTTTGCATCAGACTCTCCCTGCATCCAGAAAAACCCCGCTACTTCGGGACGATACCCCACCTCACAAAGTTGTGCGATCGCCCTTTGTACCCGTGCCATCATCTCATGATACAACGAATCCTCTAACTTAGGATTCCATTGAGTCTCCAAATCCGTCCCATTCTGTGCATATTTAACCATGGCAACAGGTCGCTGTAGCTGTCTTGCCATCGTCACACCGAGGGTAATTTCCGGCCCAAATCCCTCCCCATTGGCCACACTAGGACTAAAATCAAAGGGTTCCGTCGGCACTTGTAGCGTGACCCACTCCCCCTCCCCACTGTACCATAACACACCGGGCTGAGGCTCTCGCCACTGAGGCGGTAAATCCTCCAAATTAGACCGATATCCCACCATATTCGATTGACCCGCCAAAATCAACAAAGGAATAGTCGGTGAACTAGAGACACAAGGAGTTGTTCGACTTCTACCTTCCTCTGAAGTAGGACTCATCATGGCGATCGCATTCAATGGCAAGAAAAACCCCAACAATACCGCGATATAACTGCCAACCTTTAGCCAAAAATAAATAATCTTCATGGTTTCTCTAATATAAAAAAGTAATGATAGGGATAGAGAGGATCTTGATATTCCTGACGAATCTTTAACCCAGCACTTTCTAAAGATGCAACGATACGCTTTTTCGGATATCCTTTCAGTCCAATTTCCCAGTAATGCTCATCCCGAGTGTAAGTTTCCGTACTCCAAAACTTGGGAATTTGTAACAGCAAACTCCGAGGACGACGATTAAACGAGAGTTGAAACTGAACGCTAAAATAACTGCTATTATAAGGCAAGGAAATCACAAGATATTTCTTAGTAAAATCAGCCAATCGCTTAATGGCTTTCTCAAAATCCTCATAGGGAATATGTTCCAACACCTGAAATAAAGCAATCGCATCAAAAGTATCTCTTGGCAGTTCAAAATCACTTCTCAAATCTAAAACAAAATCTGGCTTTAAATCCGGGTTAAAATCCGCACGAGTCACCTGATACCCTTCTGAGGATAAGAGATGATAAAACAGAGAATTATAAATGCCAATCTCTAACACATTTTTAACCGACTCTCCCAATAACCGGATCATCCTTTTTTGGTTATATTGGCTGATCATTCTCTGCTTGGTTAAATACTCTCCCGGCATTTTCCCTCCTGCTCAATTTAACTAAAAAAACTGGTTTAAATCAGCTTAAATCGGACCTATCTAGGCTTTCGTTTACCCCCGAATTAACCTATTTTTCGGCAATGACCCAAGTCACAACCGGCCATTTTTCATCATTATATTCTGCAATCTTATGTAAAGGATGCCAACGGGCTTCGGGAATCGCTTGATAACGCAGTCCCACCGCATCCATTACCCAAACATACCGATTTCCCCACCCTCCTACTTCAATAATATTAGAAAATTGACCACATAAAAAGGTTAAAGCTTGAGGAGTAAAACGCCAAAAATCTCCCGGATATTCATGAATCGGATTAATAAAACAAGTAGTATGAATGGCTAATCCTCCCGGTTTTAGAACGCGCCAACTTTCATCAATAGCTTGCTGAGGATTGCCTTCGATATGTTCTAAAACCTGATCACTCACCACATAATCAAACTGATTGTTTTCAAAGGGTAAGTCTACAAAATTACAATCCGGATAGTTTGCTTCTTGTAACTCCGATTGAGTTAAATCAAAAAACTGTCGGCACAGATTCGTAGAATGGCTAATAGAAAGAATTTTTCCGGGGGCGATTCTTGGCTTTAAAATACCGGACAAATGCTGATACATATAGTAACGGGTGATGTGGGGGCCTTTTTTAAGCTTATAAGCCGAAGCTTTAATGAGATTTTTTAGCAAGAACTGAGTGGGTTTCGTGATAAACATTAATCTTGACAATAAATGGCTTAATCTGAACCTATTTTACGATACCTTTTGGGGATTTAATCGTTTAATTTGACTTAAAACGGTTCTTGCGGCTTGACTCGGAAGTAGCAATCCGAGTATAATTTTAACCAGAACAATCCAAATCACCTTATTTTTTAAAAAAATAGGTTGATGTTTTAAAGCCGTCCACAAAAAACGGGCAGCCATTAAACTCTGTTTCTGATTAATACCATAGGCTAGCGCATCAAAGGTGAGAAATTTATAGCGATTGCCAATAATTTCCTTGCGGCGCTGCTGAATCCGTTCTGGTGCCGTAGCTAAACATTTATCAATTACCTGTTTATATCCCCGTTCCTGTCGTTCCAAATTCGCAGACCAAGACCCAATAGACTGACGATAAAAGACTTGGGTTTTAGGCACTAAGGCAAAGGGGTATTGAGAGGCTAATCTAATCCACATTTCCCAGTCTTGACCCCCAAGGAGTGACTCATCAAAGGGACCCACCGCTAACAAGGCATCTTTGCGAATTAAGGGATTAGAACCACTGCCAATAAAATCCCCTAATAAAAGCTGTTCATAGACCTGATTTTTAAACCCAAAATGTTGACCTCCCGGCAGTTTATTCCCAAATTCATCAATAAAATCTGTCCAACTATAGGCCACCGCACAATCTGGATTTTCTTGTAATGCCGTCCATTGAGATTCTAATTTATCCGTTGTCCATAAATCATCAGCATCCAAAAAAGCCAGATAGTCTCCCGTTGCTTGTTCAACCCCTCGATTGCGACTTTTTTGGGGGCCAGCGTTGGGGTAAGAAAAGAGACGAATTCGGTCATCTGAGAGACTAGAAATGACCTCTACTGTGTTATCTGTAGACCCATCATTAATAATAATTAACTCTAAATCCTTAAAGCTTTGATTTAAAACCGACTCAGCCGTTGCCTGAATAGTTTTTGCCGCATTATAGGCTGGAATAATTACCGAAATAGCCGCCATGTTATCTCCCCAAGTCACTAATTTTTAAGCGTATCTTAACGACTCCTTGCCTGATTTAACCAATGGAATACACCGATTAAACTTGCACGATAAAACTCCATTTCAAAGGCAGGAATGAGGTCTGACTGCACCTGTTTTTTGTACTGTAAATAATGCTTGACAATCCGGCGTAAATTTCCTATAATTGTTTTTAGTACAATGGCGGGTTTTTGCGAATTTTTGGCATTGATCATCCGTAACTGACAAGTGGCTAAACCACAGGCCCGCGCTAAGGACAATAAATAATCCCGTTCTAAGCGAAATGCGGGGATTTTATGGTTGATGTGCATTTGGGGATTATACCAAATTTCCCAGCCTTGTTGGTGGAGATAAAGTAAGGGTGCATAATCGTCTCCTCTGGCTAAAATAGTCCCCTGATTCCCAACAACTTGAGGGGTTTTGGGAACGGCTTCTTGCCAAGCTTGTTTTTGAACCACTAATCCAGCACCGGGGGGTAATCTTAAGTTATCGGGGTCAAAACGGAAGGGTTCTAAACCATGTTCTCGAATGGCTAAAAAGGCGGCAATTTGTTGAAAGTTTGCAGGAGGTTCTATCTCGTATTCGCCGTGAATTTGTCCGCTAAATGCTCCCGCTTGGGGGTAGTTTTGGCTAAATTCGTAGATGGAGGAAACCCAGTCTGGGGCTGGAATGTTATCATCATCTAAGAAGGCGATATAAGTTCCTTGTGCTTCTTGAATGGCTCGTTCTCTGGCAAAAGCAAGGCCTTGATTGGGTTCAAAATAGTATTTAAGGGGATAGGGGTACAACCAATTTTTTTGATAATGTTCAATCACTTGATGGGTGGTATCTGTGCTATTATTATCAATGATAATAATGTCCCAGTTGATGGGTTCAGTATGGCTCTGTTTCCCTAAAGCATCTAGGACTTCAGGTAGACGTTTTGCTCCGTTATAGGTGGGAATCGCGACGGTGAGAAAAGATGAATCATGGGTCATAAAGAAAAAACCTAATTATTCATTCACAACTACTCCGACGGGGGAATTAGGAAGTTGTCTGTGCCGATTTCTTCGCTTTAAGTAACCGTTAGACCACAGATAACAAAAGCTGTTTAAACTCCCGATTAATAAAGCCCGTTCACAAGCGGCAATCTTATCTTGAACCGATAAACCATAACGGAAGACATGAAGGAGTAATTTTCGCGAGTCGTTGACCCAGTAAGCTGTTGTCAAAAAGGGTCTTAAAATAGGTTTAACTCCCACCATACGAGTGACATAACGACTCAATCCAATGCCGCGAAAGAAGGGAATGAGATATTCCGCTTCTAGGCGTTTAGGGGGTATTTTATGATCAATCTGCATGGCGGGATTATACCAAATTTCCCAGTTAGATAAATGGTGAATATAAGATAAGGCTTCCAGGTCTTCTCCGGTGAGCATACTTCCTTGAATTCGACCGCTCAAAATGCAGTTTTCTGGGACAAATTGTAGCCAAACTTTCCGTCGCACAACTAGCCCAGCCGAAGGAGGAACGAGATTATTTTGAGGATTATAACGTATAGGTTCATCTCCCCATTCTATGATGGCAAAAAAGGATTGAATGCGGGAAAAATTAGGGGGAGGTTCTTGCTTAAAGCATCCATGAATTTGACTGCCATAGGCCCCGGCTTGGGGGTGTTCTCGGGCAAATTGAACGGCTTGCTTGACCCAATCTAATTCGGGGATGTTATCATCATCTAGAAAGCCAATTAATTCGGCTTGGGATTCTCTGACGGAACGCTGACGGGCAAAAGCAGCCCCTTGTTTAGTTTCTAATATATAGCGTAAAGGAATTTGTTGCGACCAGTTTTTCTGAAATTGCTGGACTACTGCGGCTGTGCCATCAGAACTGTTATTATCAACAACTAAAACTTCCCATGAGAGTCCTTCTGTGCTGACTTGCGATCGCAACTTTTCCAATACATCTGGTAAACGCTTCTCCCCGTTATAGGTCGGAATGACCACTGTTAAATCTATCATGTCAATCCATCATGATTCATGGCGGCGGATAGGAACAGTAGGCTTTCAGGTTTAATACTCTAGTTCTACTTTCTCGGCCTACAGTTCCTCCAGTTATCCCTCCTGGGTGAGGGGGAACAGCTTTAACTTACCCTGATTGGCTGTTTAATTTTCAGTTAATCCTACCCCGAAAGTAAAAACAGGGCAAGACGAAACCAAGGATAATGGGTTAAGAAGACTTACCCCCTAATAATCTTGTAAACCACGCCCACTAATTTGGGCGAGTTTTTCCTCATCGGGAACTTCCCCCTCCGTGTAGTAGCCCGCCGCCATTTTGGCCGCAATTTCCACCTGGGCATCTTCGGGGATATAGTGGGGGGGGATGGGGATACGTTCCACCACTTCAATCCCCGAATGGGTGATGGCGTTGTATTTTAAATTACTCATGGAGACAAGACGATCAATCCGGGTCATGCCTAACCACTGTAAAACATCGGGCATTAACTCCTGAAAACGCATATCCTGCACCCCAGCGACGCATTCTGTGCGGGTAAAATAGGCATCCGCGCGATCGCCTCCTTCCTGACGTTTCCGCGCATTGTAGACCAAAAACTTAGTCACTTCCCCTAAAGCGCGTCCCTCCTTACGATTATAAACAATCACCCCCGCCCCTCCCTCCTGGGCGGTTTGAATACAAACCTCAATCCCATGCACTAAATAGGGGCGACAAGTACAAATATCCGACCCAAACACATCCGACCCATTACATTCATCGTGAACGCGCACCGCGACAGGTTTCCTCTCATCCGTAATGGCCTCTAATTCCCCCAAAATATAAACCGTCATGCCGCCAATGGGGGGCAAAAACACATGAAGATCGGGACGAGTGACCAATTCCGGGAACATTCCCCCCGTCTGTTGGAACAAAATCCGTCGCAGATCACTTTCTTTGACCCCAATCCGTTGAGCAATACCGGGGAGATACCACACCGGGTCAATGGCCACTTTAATCACCGATAAACTGGCATTGGCTTTGACAATAGTCCCATCGACTTCAATTCTGTTTTGTGCGATCGCCTCCTGCAACTCCGGCAAATTAATCTGGGCTTTGGTAACAGCAATCGTCGGGCGAATATCATACCCCTGTTCAATCAAAGACCCATAAACCTCCTCCACCATCGCCCCAAAGGGATCGAGGGAAACAATCCGATGGGGATCTCCCCAACTTGGATAAGGCCCCATTTGTACCGGAGGGGCGGTATGGGTCAAATCAGCGCGGTGATCGGGCTGTAGGGAGCCACTGGCCACCGCTAAAGCCCGATAAACGGCATAAGACCCCGAATGAGTCCCGATCACGTTACGGTGGCTTTGGTGGGTCAAACTGCCAATAATCGCACCTCGTTTGAGGGGATCTGGATTCCCCCAGTCAATAGGTAAGACCGAGGATCCTTGACGGTTGGGATGAGAGGTGAGAACAATATGCTTGGGCTTAGACGTAGGTTTTGGCTGATTCATTTTCTGTAACGGCTCATGCTATAAATAAGCCCTGATTGTAGCAATTTGCTTGAGAATGGGGGGAAACTCCAGGACGATTTTCTCAGCAGAACCTTTTGATCCTCCTGCTTTACCATTTGTTCAGTTTTCTGAAATCGCCGAAACTTTATGACTATTGCGCGCACCATTTGTTTAGGTTTTTTGGCCGTGATTTCCGTCGGAACATTGCTCCTCTTGCTGCCCATCTCCACCAGTAGCGGTCATTGGAATAGTCCGATTGTTGCCCTCTTTACCGCCACTTCTGCGGTCTGTGTCACTGGGTTAATTGTTGTCGATACTGGAACTCATTTTTCTCCATTGGGTCAGTGTTTTATTTTGTTATTAATTCAAATTGGCGGTCTGGGGTACATGACCACCAGTACCTTTTTAATTTTAGTCTTGCGTCGTAAGTTTGACTTACGGCAAAAGCTGGCCATTCAAGAATCTTTTGATCGTCCTTTTTTACAAGGTAGCCGCCATTTAATTCGGTCTATTTTTATAACAACCCTGTTTTTTGAATTTACAGGAATGTTGCTCACGTTGCAAACTTTTCAAAAAGATCATGGTTTTTTCCAAGGATTATGGCTAGCTTTTTTTCACAGTATTAGTGCTTGGAATAATGCCGGATTTAGCTTGTTTGAAGACAGCTTGATTAGCTATCAAAACTCCGTTTCAATTAATCTAGTGATTCCATTATTAATTATTTTTGGAGGCATTGGCTATCAAGTTATTTTAGAACTCCAATATTGGTTAAAATCCAAACTAAATGGACAAAGAGTGTTATCTATTTTTTCGCTTAATACTAAAGTAGTAGTTCGCGTGACAGCGTTTTTATTAATTCTCGGAACAATTGGTTTTTTTACCACGGAATTTTTAAACCCAAATACATTAGGTGAACTCACGTTAAAAGAAAAAATTTTCGCGGCTTGGTTTCAGTCGGTCACGACCAGAACCGCAGGATTTAATAGTCTGGATTTTGGCAGTATGAGCGACACTGCCTTATTTATTACCATTGCCTTTATGTTTATCGGGGCTAGTCCTAGTGGCACCGGAGGGGGTCTGAAAACCACCACCTTGGGGATTTTAATTAATTGTACTCGTTCCACCCTACGAGGCAATGAACAGGTGATTATGCACGGTCGCAAGATTCCTAACACCCTGATTTATAAAGCCATTGCTGTTGTCTTGGGATCAGCCACCATGGTGGTGAGCGTCACCACGATTTTATCAATTACCGAAGCTGGGAAATTTGATTTTATCCATCTAGTGTTTGAAGTGGTATCCGCCTTTGCCACTGTGGGGCTTTCTACCGGAATCACGGCAGATTTATCCAATATCAGTAAATTGGTCTTGATTTTCACGATGTACACCGGACGGATTGGGATTTTAGTCTTTATGGCGGCGATTTTCGGCGATCCGCGTCCTACCAGTTTGCAATATCCCGAGGAAAATTTATTAGTTGGCTAAGGGGGGAGGAAGACGAGAGAGGCAAAACAGGGGATAATTTGAGATCAATTCCTATGAGAGCAAAAAAGGATGATTGGGTGTGAACTTGCGATCGCTTAAATTTTTAACCAGTCTCGGTCAAGACAACAAACAATTCGCCGTAATTGGCCTAGGGCGTTTTGGGCGCTCCGTTGCCGGGGCCCTGCACAAAATGGGGTATGAAGTCCTAGGCACCGATATCAGCGAAAAATTAGTGGCCCAGGCCCTAAATGATAAAGTCGCCACCCATGCCATCTCCCTAGATTCCACGGATCCCAACGCGCTCAAAGAAGCGGGAATCTTTGAATTTGATACCGTGATTGTTGCCATCGGTAACTATGTGCAGGAAAGCATTATTACCACCCTTAACGTCAAAGAAGCGGGAGTGAAGCACGTTGTCGCTAAGGCCTCCTCAGAAATTCATGGCAAACTCTTAGAACGAGTCGGGGCGGATCAGGTAGTGTTTCCGGAATATGAAGCGGGCTGTGCTTTGGCTTATACTCTCACCAAACCCGCCATTTTAGAGCGGTTTGACCTTGACCCCGACCACAGTATTGTAGAGGTGTTAGTTCCCGAAGAGTTTCACGGTAAAACCATTGCAGAAATTCAACTGCGGGGTCGGTATGGTTTAACCTTAATTGCTGTCGCTGAAGATGACAAGAAATTTGAGATTAATCCCCTGCCCAATCGTCGTTTAAGTCAAGGTACCGCTATGGTCGTGATTGGTTCCAATGAAGATATTAAGCGCTTGCCGATTTAACCAGATGGCCGCCAATTCCCCATTCCCTTGTCGCTGGGGTAGTTTGCCCACCAAGGGATTTCCCGCCCAAATCACAAAAGTAGATTCTGTTGCGCCCATTGAAGGCGAGCGCGCACAGCTAGTTCTGATTCTTGGGGTAGGTGCGATCGCCAAATCTCCCCAATCCGCTCCCGAAATAGATCCTGTTGTTGTCCTAAGCCCTCCAATCCCACAACGGCCGCATACCTCACCACCCACTCCTCATCCTTGGCTAAGATATAAGACTTCAATTAAGGTCGGAATCGCGGCGAGATCCTGCGCGCATTGCCTTGTCTCCGATGTCTAGGGAGGGAATCATGTAGTAAATTATCCTTAGACCTCATTCATTGCAAATTTTTTTAAGAATCCCAGGTAATGTTAATTGAGTATACAGATTTTAATAATCAGAACGAGGATTTGAGTCGAAAATTTGCCTCTGAGTGGATGGAAGTTGAGCAAACGTTATGTTCTATGCCACTTTATGTCAAAGGATCAAACCAGCAAGGTATAAAAGGAAATATGGTTTTTGATCCCATTGCAACCAATGCTTATATCAAGAACAGTCTTCAATCTAAAGGATGGATCGCTAATGCAGCCATACCAGAACATATAAACCCATTGGGCAAAGATGTTGATTTTACTAAAAATACTGTTTTATTAGAGATCCAGTTTTCTCACTACGCATTCTTGCTGAATAATATTATCAGAAGTGAAGTTTTTTTCAAATCAAGATCAGCACTCAATAGCCACTCCGTTGCTCTGATGGTTTTAGTAACAAAGTTCGATATATTACCATCTGCAAATAGTTCACTCCATTATACCCAAGCGGTTGAGCAACTGCTCGTTATTGAAACAGCAAATATCTTTAGTTTACCCACTAGGATTGTCGGACTTAATGTGGATATAGAAAACGAGATCCAAGCGATTTTTACCCAGTACCAGTCTCCCCAGAGTCGCAGGATTGAATCTCAAACCCCCATCAATTGTATGGTTCAAAAAAGTGGCAAAACTTTTAAAATTAGAGCGATTGGTTAATATTCTCGAAAAGAGGTAATGTTTTCCAAGAAGTCTCTTGACTATTTGACTGATTTTTAACTTGACCTCCCTCAAAATAATCCTCTGGTTCTGCTTCCTCTCTCAGTTTTGCAGAAAAGACTGATTCTTCATACTCTAAGCGTCTCTCTAATTCTTGACGATGATAACTTTCAGGATAAATACAAGCTTGAGATTGAGGGGTCGCAAACTTACCAACTTGCTTGTCAAACTTAAATTTCTCAATAGGTTCGCCTGTTTTTTCTACATAAGAACGTAACGTTTTTAAATTGGGGAAATAATTATCTTGATCCGGAATGCCTAATAATCTTCTTTGAGCAACTTTATAATAATGGGCATCGATTTCTGAACCCATATAGTATCGATTATGATTTTGTGCAACTACAGCAACTGTTCCCGATCCCATATAAGGATCAAGCACAATATTACCTTCATTCGTAGTAGATAGAATTATTCTCGCTACTAAATCTTCGGGAAACTGACAAGGGTGAATCGTTTGTTCCTCATGATTATGTTTCACATTGCGGAATAGCCAAATATCTCCAGGATTCTTTCCGTCAGGATGACAGGAAAATTCTCCTTTTTTTGCGCCGCGATAGTGCTTTTTATTTTTATATTTTTGTGGAACTCGAATTGGATCAAGATTAAAAGTGTATTGATCACTTTTTGTAAACCATAAAATTGTTTCGTGTCTACAAGAAAATTTGTTGCGACTATGTAAACCATGTTGTCTGATCCAAACAATTCGATTCCGAGGATATAACCCCAGTGACTCTAGAATTGGGAAAAAACGGATATCCAATGGAATCAAAGAGCCAGATTGAGAAAAAGCCCCAACCTGCCAAAAAATTGAACCAGAAGACTTTAACAATCGGGCGCATTCTTTTAATACCTTACGCTGCTCTGTCAGATAGAGATCAAGTGCTTTTCTGGATTCATATTCTTTGCCTAAATTGTAGGGCGGAGATGATAAGATTAAGTCTACAGATTGATCAGGCAACGACCGCAGGAAGGTCAGGCAATCCCCCAAATACAAGGCATTAATGGGTAGATATTGGTGCTGAGTGGTTTCGTTCATCGAATTCATCAAAAATTTGGGAGATTAACTACCAATGAGGCTCCCCCCACCTACCTAGGGCGAGGTGGGGGAATGCGTTGCTATTTTTGTTCAAGGTCTAATGACAAGTCTAGTTTGGAACTTAAGCTGTTAATCATTTAAATTTCTATCTCAATCCAAGGGAGTCAAAGGTTTTAGCGTATGGAATCGGCGGTTAAATGCCTATCAGCTTAGGATTCCATTGTATCTGGTGATTTCCTCTTAAGCAATACATCAGTCTTAATATCAATTTAACTTGAGTTGTGTGCAAAAGGGGAAGGTTCGGGGAGGGGGGAACAGTTGACCTCTTCCCCCCTCCGCCCTATTCCTAACTCCAGGACTTATTCAGCAAGCCTTCGCTAAATTTTGTTCGCCCATTGAAGGCGAGCGCGTACAGCCAGTTCCGATTCTTGGGACAAATGCGATCGCCAAATCTCCCCAATCCGCTCCCGAAACTGACTCTGTTGTTGCCCTAAGCCCTCCAATCCCACAACGGCCGCATACCTCACCACCCATTCCTCATCCTTGGTTAAGATATGCGCTAAGGTGGTCAAGGTGCGTTCTTGGGCAGTTGTTCGCTCCTTCGGGGGCAGTTTCTCCCACTGGATCCCCCCCAAACCCTTAGCCGCCGCCCGACGAACACTTAAGGCGAAATCCTGACTAGCCGCCTCTAGGAGCATCTCCAAGGCCCGAGGATCCCCAATCCGAGCCAGAGCGCGATTCGCCCAAGCTCTCGCCCCATAATCATAACCGTCAATATTTTCCAAGAGAATGGGAACGGCTTGTTCCCCCAGTTTAACCAGTCCCTCCACAGCCGCCACGGCCGCGCCGGGGTTATTGTAGCCCAAGACTTCGATTAAGGTCGGAATCGCGTCGAGATCCTGCGCGTTGGCCAAATTCCAAACCGCTTGAACCAAAGTATTCGGAGAGGTGGCCTGTTCAATGGCGGTAATTAGTTGTTGAACGTGGGTCATGGAATCAGTGATTAAGTAGGGCTTGCTGAATCAGTCAGGTGTATTAAAGCAATCCGTCCATTAATTGCATAATGTGAATGCTCTCAGGGGAAAATTCCCCGGTTTCAGGGGAGGAGGGGAGATGGCGCAGGGAGTATTCTAACAAACCTTTGAGGGCAATTACTTTTAAACTATTTTCGGCTAGGGTTTGGGCGATCGCATCAGCCCCCGACAAATACCCCACCGCTCCCAAATCAATCAACGCCGAACGCCGCAACGGTAACTTATCCGCCTGTAACCCTTGCACCAGTCGTTCCCCATATTGTGGCTCTTGGGTTAACTGGTATAACGCCCGGGCGGCCGCTAACTGGACTTTTTCTACTGGATGACTTAAAAAAGGCTGAATCAAGGGCACCGTTTCCTCTAGGCCCAACGTCCCTAATGCTTCTAAAATTGCCTCATAGGGCTGGACTAAATGGGGTTTCCCCGGCACCGGAATGGCCGCCTCTACCCCCCCCGCTAATAGGTTGATCAGCGCGGATCCACAACTTTGATCCCCCAACTGTTCCAAAGCTTGGGCAGCAGCTTCCCGCACATAATAATCCGGGCAGTCTAGGCCCTGAATCAACGCCGGAACAACCCTAGGTTCGTTTAACTTGCCCAAAGCGCGGGCGGCATTGCGGCGCAGGGGATAGCCCCCATCAGGGGAACGATCGGCTTCATCCTCTAGTGCCCTGAGCAAGGCATCAATGGCTTCCGGTTGGCTAACGCGAAACTTCCCCAACCACCAAGCGGCATAATAACGCAGCCCTAAATCCTCGGTTTGTTGGAGATTGGCGATCGCCTGTTCAACCGTTAACCCTTCTACCCCTTGCTCCATCTTGACTCCCTCCCTTGTGCCAATCGTTCCCCTCTAGTCTTAATCTTCCTCAGACTCAGCCGCCGCAGGTGCTTCGCTGCCATCTAGGGGTTGAATGTTCACAATCCGACCCCCTAAACGGGTAATCCGCTTGTACTCATCACTCATCCGGTCATAGGACACGGTGATAAACGTGCTACCACTGCGACGGACAGGAAACTTGCGCTTATTGGTTTCCCCATTTTGGCGCATCCCTTCCACTTCAAAGCGGAACATCCGAGCATCGGCGGCAACATTAGCTACTGTAGTTTGACCGTACATCGTGGAAATTGCTCCTAACTTAAATAAACAACTGAAAGACAATTTTTATAGCAGAGATGATGGTAAGCTAGGAAAGCCTACCATCATCGTTGAACAACGAGCAGTGCAGTTTAGGACGGGGGAGAGTTGGGACGATTCAAACTCAAAACTGCCCATCTTGACTTGATCTCTTGACTCATCACCTGTCCTATTAGCACTGATCTATTTACGCAGGGCGCACGCTGATGATTTTGCCCCCAGAACGCAGAATTTGCTGCATCCGTTGAGACAGCTGCTCATAGGGGACGAGGTAGGCGGTTTTGCTCCGGGGAATCACCGGGCGAATTTGACGGCTGATTAAGCCTGTCACTTCAATCCGATAGATCCGACCTTCTTCATTGCCAATCCCACCAAAAGAACTTTGAGGCACTTGGTAAGCTTCGCCACTCCCAGTCGGAACGGTAATTGAAGCGGCAACGTTGGTAGCCAGTTGACGGTTTAAACGGGCAACCATCCCACCCGCTTGGGTGCGATCGCTGGTAGCATAACCCCGATAGAGGTTAAACATCCGTGTAAAACCCACAGTTCTCGAACCGGCATCTACGCCAAAGCCCGTGAAGTAAGGCACAATATTGTCACCAAACTTCTGAGCGTATTCTTCGCTCTCAAAATAGGAGTCAATCTCCGCATCAAAACCTTGATCTTCACAAAGGTTAGTGTGGTAAGCTAGCTCTTCCTGATCGTAAGGCGCACGACCCAACAAGTGCTTAAAGTTCACTTCCACAAAACGTTGATTATTATTCGAGAGGAAAAACTTTTCTTTGTATAAATCTGATTTCGCCAAAGCACGGACAAAATCCCGCACGCTGATATTCCCTTGACGCAGTAAAGATTCTGCGGAGGTCAGACGCTGGGAAGACATAATGTAATCATTACCAAATACCTGACGGTAAGCGGCACGAATCACATTCTGCACTTCATCTTCTGTCCAGTCAGGACGCAACTCGACTTTGCTTCCATCAAAGGAATCTAAGCCAAGTCTGCCTGCTTCTTTTAAATTGGCGGCGACTAAAGTGGCCATAAGCACTTTTCTCCCAATTAGCAGAGGTTTTCGATTTGAGCTTGAAAAGACAATGCCCGGAAAAATCGGCAACTGCTAGCAAGTTTGCCAACACTCGCTCATTTTTCCGGGCAACGGAACCGCGATGACTAGCTCAGAGCGTTGATAGCGTAGTCAATGTAGGTGTTGGCTTCGTTAGCCGCTTGACCGCTCAAACCGTGGTTAGCTTTGATGTATTTCAGAGCTTCAACATACCAGCTAGGAGAGAGTTCAAAGGTGCTGTTGATTTCATCTAAACCAGCAATTAAGTACTCATCCATAGGACCGGTACCACCAGAAATCAGGCAGTAAGTCACCATGCGCAGGTAGTGACCGATGTCACGAGCGCATTTGTCTTTACCGCGTTGGTCGTAAGCGTAGTTAGGCCCTTGCATTTGGGTGGTGTAAGGGAATTTTTGGTAAACGGCGTTAGCCGCACCGCTTACTAAGGAGCTAGAATTCTGAGTTAAAGCGCGAGCCGCTTCCATGCTGGCAGTAGCGCGCTCGAAGCGGCCACGTACAGATTGCAGTTCGCTGTTGCTCAGAAAGCGTCCTTGGGAATCAGCAGAAGAAATTGCTTCGGTGATAGGGGTCTTCATTGTTCTCGGATTCTCCTAAACTTAAACTCTGTTTCCGGATTGTTTGTGATTAAAAAATTTGTGCCGAAGGTCTAATTGAGCAGGTCTAATTGCTCTAGACCGGATAGACAAGGCTATTTCTAGGCAACAGCAGCAGCAGCGCGATCGAAGTAGCTAGCAACTTCAGACATTAATTGGCTGCAATCCCCTTGGGTGATGCCGTTGGGGTCGTTAGCAATTTTAACCGCAGCGTCTTTCATTTTGGCAACGCCAGCCGCAACGGAAGCACCAGGAACACCCAGAGCTTGGTAGGTTTCACGCAGACCGTTTAAACAACGATCTTCGAGAACGCTAGCATCGCCGGCTAAGGTAGCGTAGCTAACATAGCGCAGGATGATTTCCATGTCGCGCAAACAAGCAGCCATACGACGGTTGGTGTAGGCATTTCCACCGGGTTGCACCAGTTGGGGCTGTTCAGCGAACAGAGCGCGAGCAGCGTCGGTCACGATAGCAGCAGAGTTGCTGGTGATGCGGTTCACAACGTCTAAGCGTTTGTTGCCGTCAGCAACCATGGCGGATAAAGCGTCTAACTGTTCGCCGCTCAGGAATTCGCCGCGAGAGTCTGCTTGAGAAACAACCCTTGTAAATGCGTCAAACATTGAGTCAATCTCCTCTTGTTATGGTTCGTTTTGATGGTTGGCTAGATTTTTGCTCTAGCTACTTCAGATTTGAAAGGCATCAGACGGGCTTAAAACCCTTTTCTTAAAACTTGGTCTTTGCTTAGTGAGTTTGTAACCGTTTGTGAAGCTTTATCTTCCTTTCTCAGTTTCATTGTGTATTTATACTTACAGAACGAATTTCCTGAGAGGGATATTCTTGTTTTATGAGAATTGGGTCTAACTTCACGGTGGCTTGCTCGACTAGAGCTTGACCTCTTGTTTAAACCTTCCGGTTATCTTTATACACTGCTTCCGGGTCATTTTAAAGTTACAAATTATTAAGTAAATTTTGGGGGATTTTTTTAATTTTCTTAACGTTTTTTTACGTTTGCCATGCCTACAATAGGAAGTTTGGCTGGCAAAAAAAATCCCCCCTAGGTAATAAGCCGGGGAGATATGGGAGAATCGTTGACTAGACCAAAGCTAAGAGCATAAGCGGGGGCTAAGTTGGGTCTGTGGGGCAACTTTGCCTGCTTTTGCCGGAAAACATCCCAAAATAGGGGTTAAATCCGTTTTTCGAGGTACTGACCAATCATCTGTTCTTGTCCAGCACGGGAGATGATGGTCTGGCGAGTGCGATAAAGTTCGCCGATCAGTTTCAATTCTTCTTCAAACACTGAGCCTTTATACTCAGAGCGGAGGCACATGGTTTTAGGTTGAGAAAAGTAATATTGCGCTTTGATGGGTTTGGGGGTGGCAAAACCGCGATCGCGATAAAGTTCATTCCCTAAAACACCAAAGAGGGTAGATCCTTTAGAAGGTTTTCGCTCGGTTCCGGTATAGCTACTTTCCCAAGTGACCTCTGAACCACAAATAAAGACCTCTAAATTGTCTAAATGGTGCATTTTAGCTAGTTGAATCAATTCAGGGGCTCCGGGTTCGATATAGCGAACATGGATTAAACTGACCACTTCTTGCGCTTCCCCATTACTCAGGGTGTAATAACGCCGTTGAGAGTGCCAGTCTCCGGCGGAATCCTGAAAGAATTCCTGAGCTAGCATTTCTGGGGATAGTTCAACCGCTTGTGTCACGTTTTGCATAGAGCTTTTCCTAGATTCGCTTGTTGCTGCATGATGCGTTACCTTCGTAAAGCAAACAGCAGCATTTTTTACAATTTTTAATAATCTTAACAAAAACTCAAAAACGATAAGTAAAAATGCTCATTTTATCCACAATTCGTTATTGAGAGAAAATTTTTGCGCTCAAGGGGTGTCGCTGGGGAAGGATGAGCTATAATGGGGTGAATTGATAATTGATAATTTAAGGTAATGCTCTGCCTCGTGGCAGGGCGTTTGTTTTTTGGTGTTTGTTTTTTGGTGTTTGTTTGGTTTCGGGTTGGTTGGATTAGCCATCCAGCCCGAGAAAAACCCCACGCCGCCCTGTAAGGGAGACGTGGGGAGGGGAAAACCCTAACTATATTAGATAGATCCTGAATTCTATCTATTGTTCAGGGATTCGATCCTGATTAGGCATCACTTTCAATGTGGATGAAGAGTAAACCCATCACTACAGCAGGCATGAGCCAGCAGACGAGGGGAATCAGAATCCAAGGCAGGTAAGAAGCTGCGTATGCGCCTGTCATATCCAGTATTTCCTTATTTTCAAAGTTTTGACAAACAAAATTGTAAGCCTAACCTCTATTCTGGGTTGAAAAGAGGGTTAGTGTTCAACCTCTCTGCATAGAAAGGTTGAGGGAGGGAGCGCGATCGCCCAAAATCTCCCTTAGCTCTAGTTGACTAAACCTCTGAGGATGGCATCTACGCTGATAAAGTTTTCCAACAAGAAGTAAGCCACAAACGCGCCACCCATTGCACCGACGAAGAAGCCAGCCGTGAACTGACTCCAACCTTGGCCGGTTTTCAGTTCTTCGGGAGCGCCGACGGTGTTTTCAATGTAGGCGGCTTTGCTGTTGTCTTGGGGGAAGGACACTAAACCATAGGCAGACATTCCGGCCGTGGCGATGAGAATTAAGGCGATCGCAGAAACTAAACCGCCTAAGTTCGCCGCGTCGGGATAGTCGCGCAGGGGGCCGACTACAACCCAGGGGCCCAACATAAAGTAACCGTGAGCCATACCCACTTCTAGGCCGCGCACGATGGGGGAAATCCCTTTCCGGTAAGCAGGCAAATTGCCAATAAACGCTTTTGTGAAACCCGAAGCTGAAACAGGAGTTGCTAAATGCCCTTTAAAGGGGGCGAACTCGTCATCATAATAAGGTTTGATCAAATCTGGCATATTGCCATCTCCTCTTAGGTAATTGTAAGCAAGCTCATACAAATGTTGAGGTTGTCTTATTTTAGGCAGTGAAGGGGAATTTGTTGCCGCAATCTTAGCAGAGTGTTAAAAAAAGTTTACTTTTCTCAGATTTTTACCCCCTCTCCCGACTCCACTTTGACTATGCAGTTATCGAGCGTAGCCGAGATGCAATGACCACCGACTCCCCCCTCTTACTGATTCCCCATTCCCTGAATGCTAGTCAGAATGTCGTCACGATTTAAGGATTGACCAATAAAAACGAGGCGAGTTTGGCGGGGTTCTTCGGGTCGCCAAGGACGATCATAGAAGGACTGGATAGATTTCCCAACTCCTTGTAAGACTAAGCGCATGGGTTTATTGGGGACGGCGACAAACCCTTTAATGCGATAAATTTCTTGCTGTTGTACTAGGTGTTTTAATTGTTGGGTGAGATATTTGGGATCAAAGGCTTGGTCTGTAATCCACTCGACGGAGTTGATCTCGTCGTCGTGATCATGATCTTCTTCTTGGTCGTGGTGACTCGGGCGCTGTTCAAGTTGGTCTTCTACAGCAGCATTGAAGCCTAACAACAGGTCGGGGCTGATTTTTCCGTCCTGACAAGGGATGATTTTGGCTCCGGCGGGACTTTCTTTTTCTAACCAAACCTTGACTTTTTCCAGTTCTTGTGCTTCAAGTAGATCCGCTTTGGTTAAGAGGACTAAATCGGCGCAGGCCAGTTGATCCTCAAAGAGTTCTTCGAGGGGGGTTTCATGGTCAAGGTTGGGATCGGCTTGGCGTTGGGCTTCGAGGGCGGCTAGATCGCCGACGAGGGCGCCACTGGCGAGGGCTTGACTATCGACAACGGTTACGACACCATCAACGGTGGCGTGATTGCGAATTTCCTGCCAGCGGAAGGCTTGAATGAGGGGTTTAGGGAGGGCGAGGCCGGAGGTTTCAATGAGGATGGAATCGAGGCGATCGCGCCGAGCTAAAATTTGCTGCATGGTGGGGTAAAATTCCTCTTGTACCGTGCAACAGAGGCAGCCATTGGTCAATTCCACAATATTATCCGTTGCTTGTTCTCCCTCGTCGCAAATCTGGCAATCTCGCAAGAGTTCCCCATCAATGCCGATTTCGCCAAATTCGTTGACTAATACGGCGATTTTCCGACCTTGGTTATTTTGCAGTAAATGACGGATAAGGGTGGTTTTCCCTGCCCCTAAAAACCCAGTGATGACCGTGACGGGAATTTTGGCAGCCATGTTTAATTTCTCTCGCAATCGATAGAGTGTTTTCGTTGACAATCTTTGTTAGACCATTATCCCAGAAACTTGTTTTCTCTAGGACGAATCCAGAAGAAATACCACCCAACAAAAACTATGACCCAAGTTCAACCGTTAACCCAGTTATCTCCGACCTATGAGGATATCACAGCCGCTGCCGAACGGCTTCGGGGGGTTGCCCACCGTACCCCGGTTTTAACCTCTCGTCTGATTAATGAAAAGGTGGATTGTCAGGTATTTTTTAAGGCGGAAAATTTCCAGAAAACGGGGTCTTTTAAGTTTCGTGGGGCTTATAATGCCTTATCTCAACTCTCGGAGTCCCAGAAACAGGGGGGGGTGATTACTTACTCGTCGGGGAATCATGCTCAGGCGATCGCCCATGCCGGACGATTATTGGGGATTAAAACAACTATTGTGATGCCCAAAGATGCCCCCCGGGTCAAAATTGAGGCA
Source organism: Spirulina subsalsa PCC 9445 (assembly GCF_000314005.1). NCBI lineage: Bacteria > Bacillati > Cyanobacteriota > Cyanophyceae > Spirulinales > Spirulinaceae > Spirulina > Spirulina subsalsa. The sequence continues at coordinate 3,415,676 of NZ_JH980292.1, read as the reverse complement.
ACCCAAGGCTATGGAGCCGAGGTGATTTTGTATAATCGGGCCGAAGCGGTGCGGGAGGAATTGGCGCAACGGATTGCTGGGGAACGGGGAATGACAGTGATTCCACCCTACAATTATGAGCCTGTTATTGCGGGACAAGGGACGACGGCTCAGGAATTATTGGAAGACGTGGGGGATTTAGATTACTTAATGGTTTGTTGTGGCGGTGGGGGATTATTGTCCGGTTGTGCGATCGCCGCGAAAACCCTCTCTCCCCATTGTCGCATCATTGGGGTAGAACCCAGAGCGGGGGATGATGCCACTCGTTCGTTTTACACCAAAACCCTGCAACGGGTCGAAAACCCAGATACTATTGCCGATGGCGCTCGCACTCCTTGTTTAGGAAGTCTCACCTTCCCCCTGATTCTTCACTATGTTGATGATATGGTGACGGTCAAGGACGATGCCATTGTGGCAACAATGTTTTACCTTTGGGAGCGCTTAAAGGTCATCATTGAGCCAACAGGGGCCTTAGCCGCAACGGCATTATTACAGCGCAAGTTTACCCCTCCGGCAGGTTCTAAGGTGGGGGTGGTGATCACAGGAGGAAATGTCGAGCTTGATAAGGTCTTACGTTTTTGTTCCTAAGTTAGGGCTTGCTAAATAAGTCTCGATATGTTTTACCAAGCCCGAGAACGGGCAATGCGATAACTGAGGAATAACACCGGGAGTAAACCGACTAAAATAATCGCCAGAGCAGGAGCAGCCGCTTCTGTTAGGCGTTCATCGGAGGCGTATTGATAGACTCGGATGGCGAGGGTGTCAAAGTTAAAGGGGCGAATAACTAAGGTGGCCGGGAGTTCTTTCATTACGTCTACAAAAATGAGCATCACGGCTGTTAGTAACCCCCCTCCCATTAAGGGCGCATGAATTTTAATTAGGGTCTTAGTGGGGGTTTGTCCTAAGCTGCGGGAGGCTTCATCTAAACTGGGTTTGATTTTGCCTAGGCTGGATTCGACGGTGTGGAAGGAGACGGCGAGGAAACGGACTAAATAGGCAAAAATTAGGGCGGTTATGGTGCCACTTAATAACAATCCGGTGGAAATATTAAAGGTGGAACGCATCCATTGATCAACTGTATTGTCAAAGTTACCCATGGGAATCAAAACCCCGACGGCAATGACGGAACCTGGTACCGCATAACCCATTGAGGCAATGCGCACGGCTGTTCCCATTGCCCAGTTATTTTGTAATCGTTGCCCGTAGGCCATAATCAGGGCAATGACTACGCCTAAGAAGGCGGTAATACTGGCCAGAATGAAACTATGGCGGGCGAGTTGCCAGAAACTGCTGGTAAAGGAACGGTTGAGATGGGTTAAGGTCATGTCCAAGAGGAAACCACTGGGAATGACGAATCCTAATAATACAGGTATACTGCAAACAATAATGGCTAAACTAGCGCGCCACCCTTTTAACGTGTAGGGCTGGAGGGGTTTGGAATCTCCTGTGCCTTGGTAGTAGCGGGCTTGGCGACGGGACACCCGTTCTAGGACAATCAGGGTAAGGATAAAGAGTAATAAGACGGCAGCGAGTTGGGCGGCGGCGTTGCGTTCTCTCATACCTAACCAGGTGCGATAGATGCCTGTGGTGAAGGTGGGAACCCCAAAGTATTCGACGGTGCCGAGATCGTTGAGGGTTTCCATGAGGGCGAGGGCTAATCCGGCGGTGAGGGAGGGGCGGGCGAGGGGGAGGGCGACTTTAAAGAAGCTTTGCCAGGGGTTACAACCGAGGGTGCGACTGGCTTCTAGGGTACAGGTACATTGTTCTAGGAAGGCGACGCGGGCGAGGAGGTAGACGTAGGGATAGAGGACGATCACTAACATGGCGATCGCACCGGGGAGGGAGCGCACCGAGGGAAACCAATAATCTTGAATACTGGTCCAGCCGAAGAGGTTGCGCAGGAAGCGCTGGACCGGACCGAAATAATCTAAAATATCTGTATAAACATAGGCTAATAAATAGGCTGGAGCAGCGAGGGGCAAAAGCAGCAACCACTCAAACCAGCCACTCCCCCAAAAACGGCAAACGGTGACGAGCCAAGCGGTGCTAGTGCCAAGGACTAATACCCCAATCCCTACCCCGAACATTAACCAGAGGGAATTGACCACATAATCTTTGAGGACGGTGGCGGCTAAATGACTCCAAATCTCACTGGAATCGGTGAATAGGTTGCTGAGAACAAACAAAACCGGACAGGCAATTAAGAGCGCGATCGCACCCACCCCCAGAGTCCACCCATTGAAGGGTAGGGCTTTCAAGGATAGGCGTTCTTTGACTGGGAAGGAAAAAGTGGACAATTTAACTGCAACTCCGAAAGACTAAATTTAAAAATTAATGAGAATTACTTGCAAAAACTACTTTACAATAAAATTCGGTCTGTTTTTGAGAAGTTTTAGCTTTTCCTTACTGTTCGTCTGTTTTTAACCTGCCCATGACTGCTCAATCACTCATTATTCTCACCCTCGAAAACGTGAGTAAAACCTACGCCGCCGGAAGCATTCCGGCGGTTAATCAAGTGAGTCTTCAGCTACAAGAAGGGGACTTACTGGGCTTACTTGGCCCGTCGGGTTGTGGCAAAACCACCCTCTTACGGTTGATTGCGGGGTTTGAAGAACCAGATCAGGGCTGGGTAGAGATTGGGGGAACAAGGGTGGCCGGCCAAGGGCAATGGTTGCCCCCAGAAAGGCGGGGGGTGGGGATGGTTTTTCAGGACTATGCTCTGTTTCCCCATCTCACGGTGGCGAATAATATTGCCTTTGGGTTGCAACAGGGCAAGAAAATGAGCCAGAGTGTGCGCCAGCGTGTCGGGGAAGTCCTCCATTTAGTGGGGTTGGAAGGTTTAGCCCAACGCTACCCCTATCAACTGTCTGGGGGACAACAACAGCGTGTTGCCTTGGCTCGGGCGTTGGCCCCTCGTCCGGCTTTGGTGTTGCTAGATGAACCATTAAGCAACTTAGATGTTCAAGTCCGGTTGCGTTTGCGGCAAGAGTTGCGGATGATTCTCAAGGCGGCTCATACGGCAGCAGTTTTTGTCACCCATGACCAAGAGGAGGCCTTATCGATTTCTGACTGGGTGGGGGTGATGCAGCAAGGCAATTTAGAACAGTTAGGGACACCAGAGAGGGTGTATTTAGAACCGTCTTCCCGTTTTGTGGCAGAATTTGTCACCCAGGCGAACTTTTTGCCCGCCCAACGACGACCGGAGGGTTGGAAAACGGAGTTGGGGTTTTTTGAGTTGCCCGAGACTCAGGAGGAGTTGGGGGAAATTATGGTGCGTCAGGAGGATCTGATTTTGCAGCCTGATGAGGGGGGAAATGGGGTGATTCGCGATCGCCAATTTTTAGGTCGCGAACACTATTACAGCCTCGAAACCACCACCGGACAGCGATTAATGGCACGCACCACCCAGCAAAAAGCCTTAGCCATTGGGACTAAGGTGCAAATCTCGGTCATCCCCCAAAGTCTGCGCTTATTCCCCCTAGACCTCCCCACTCCTGCCGCGTCCTAGGGTGGGGCTTGCGGAATAAGTCCGAGAGTCGGGTGTCGGGTGTCGGTATAGGGGCGCAATACTTGCGCCCTAGGGAATCGGGTGTCGCGAATAGTCAAGAGTTTTAGCTATTCCCCTGCTCCCCCGCTCCCCTGCTCCCCGTTCCCTTGCCATGAATTCTAGTGTTTTTGATGAACCAAAACCGAACAAGGGGCATGGTGAATGACATAATTGCTCACACTACCGAGGAAAAACTCCGTTAAAGTCGAGTGACCTTGACGACCAATGACAATCAGATCCGCTTGCCACGTTTCGGCTACTTTGCGAATCCAAAAACCCGCATCCCCCTGTTTAATCTCCCATTCTGTAGGAATTTCTTGGGCGATCGCTTCTTGGGCATAGTCCGAGAGCCATTTTTCGTCTCGTTGCGTATTCTGCACAATTTCATTCTGTAAAGCCTGAGTGCGGTGTAAAAACTCCTCACTATAAGCCTCGCGGAAATAATCAATTCGGTCTTCTAAGGGTTGACAATGGAGTAGCATCACCCCCGCTTTTTCCTGTTTAGCCATCTGTAGCCCCAGAGCCAAAATTTTGTCAGTATGTTTAGACTGGTCGAGAGGGATCAAAATGCGTTGGTGGGTAACTTGTTCGGTATCTTTGGGCAGACCTTGCACCACAAACACCGAACACTGACTATGATGCACCACATAATTACTCACGCTCCCCATAAACATTTCGAGCAAGCCATTCACCCCCCGACGGCCTAAAACAATCAGGTCAGCCTGCCATTTTTTGGCATATTCCTGAATCTTCCGGCCAGGATCTCCCACTCGCCAATCCCAATCCGCTTGGACTCCTGCTTGTGTAGCGCGATCGCAATAAGCCGAGAGCCATTCCCGCACCTGTTCCCCTTCCGCCTCCAGTTTTTCCTGCATAGTGCGGGCAAAATAGCTCAAATTCTGGCCATAAAGATCACTATAAGACCCCGCATTCAAGTCTGTATCAAAAGGTAAAGCATGGAAAATCAACAATTGAGCGTGATGGTATTGAGCCATGCGAATAGCCTGTTCTACCACAAATTCCGCCTGTGTGGAGCAGTCCACCCCGACTAAGACCCGTTGATATTTAATGGATTCTCGTGTTTCTGTCATGATGCGTCCTCCCTCCCCATTGCATGGTGGCGCTATCTCTATCATCTCACCGGATGAGCCGCCAAGGGGACTCCCCCCCATTATTACTAATAATTCTCTTTCCTATTCCCTCTCTATTTGAGAAACTTATTCACTAACTTGCTACCAAAATTCAAGATGGAGTAGTCCCTATTGGAGATAACAGCCCATTCTCAACTCCCGAGTGGGGTGTAGGAGTAATTCATGAATTACCCCTACTACAGACCATTTGATAAAAAGGCATTTTCCCGACTCCCCCCTTTGCCCAAGCTTAACAAAACTTAACATTTTTTTATTGAGAATTCTTCTAAACTAATTTTTGAAAGCTTATTGCAAGTTATAGTCAATAAGTAGCCAACAAAACCATCTGTAATTGACTCAATATGCAAACTTACGACAATCCCAAAGTCCAGTACAACTGGTGGGCGGGAAACGCTCGCTTTGCCAATCTCTCGGGTTTATTTATTGCCGCTCATGTTGCCCAAGCCGCCCTAATTACCTTTTGGGCTGGCTCATTTACCCTCTACGAAATCTCATGGTTTGACCCCCTGCGTCCCATGGGAGAACAGGGGCTGATTTTACTGCCCCATCTAGCGACCTTGGGTTTCGGTGTCGGTCAAGGGGGCGAAGTGGTGGACACTTACCCCTACTTTGTGGTGGGAGTGATTCACCTGATTGCCTCAGCCGTCCTCGGTGCGGGAGCTCTTTTCCATACCTTTAAAGCTCCAGAAGACCTGAAAACCGCATCTGGTCAGGCGAAAAAGTTCCATTTCCAATGGGATGATTCCAAACAGTTGGGCTTGATTTTAGGTCATCATCTGCTCTTTCTCGGTATGGGAGCCCTTTTACTGGTAGGGAAAGCCATGTACTGGGGTGGACTGTATGACGTGGCCAGCCAAACAGTGCGCGTCGTGACGGAACCCACCCTTAATCCTGCCATCATCTACGGCTATCAGACCCATTTTGCCTCCCTAGATAATTTAGAGGACTTGGTGGGCGGTCATATTTATGTAGGAATAATGCTCATTTTAGGCGGTGTTTGGCATATCTTAGTTCCCCCCCTTCCTTGGGCGAAAAAAGTGCTGATTTTTTCGGGGGAAGCGATTCTTTCCTACTCTTTGGGGGGGATTGCTCTTGCTGGATTTGTCGCCGCTTATTTCTGCGCAGTGAATCCCCTGGCTTATCCGGTTGAATTTTACGGCGCGCCCCTAGAAATTAAACTAGGCATTGCTCCTTATTTTGCGGATACCGCCTCTTTACCCTTTGGGACTCATACAGCCCGTTGTTGGTTAGCCAATGCCCATTTCTTCCTAGCCTTTTTCTTCTTACAAGGGCATTTGTGGCACGCACTCCGCGCTCTAGGTTTTGATTTTCGGCGCATTGAACGGGCATTTAATTCCTTAGAATCCTAAGCCTATTACCATTGAGGGATGTGTTTTTTCCCTCATTTAAAACCTCAGTCTCTCACACTATTTGATCATGGATTGTCCTTGTTGTTCTAACAAACTTTTACGACATATCAATCACCGAGGATTGTATTGGTATTGTCCCAATTGTCGTCAAATTTTACCCCTGATTGATGTAATAGAAACCCCTGAACATCAGTCTTGTTCTGTTTCAGGAGTGCAGCCATCCAAATTGTCAGGATGGCTGGCTTAGAGAATTTTTGATCTGACTAACTTACATGGAGTGAAAAATCATGGCAAAAATTGGCTTATTTTACGGCACGCAAACGGGCAATACTGAAACGATTGCTGAACTGATTCAGCAGGTATTCGGTGGGGACAGTGTGGTTACACTTCAGGATATTTCTAAAGCCGAAGCGGGAGACTTTGAGCAATACGAGTGTTTAATTATCGGCTGTCCCACTTGGAATGTGGGGGAACTCCAAAGTGATTGGGAAGGCTTTTATGATGAGTTGGATGAGATTAACTTTTCAGGAAAAAAGGTGGCTTATTTTGGCGCGGGGGATCAGATTGGTTATGCTGATAATTTTCAAGATGCTATGGGAATTTTAGAGGAAAAAATTAGCCAAAATGGAGGAAAGACGGTCGGATATTGGCCGACGAATGGCTATGATTTTAATGAGTCCAAAGCGGTGAAAAATAATCGTTTTGTGGGGTTGGCACTTGATGAAGATAATCAAAGTGATTTAACGGAGAGTCGGGTTAAAGCTTGGGTGGCACAGATTAAACAAGAATTTGGAGTATAGTGTGGTGAAACTGGTAGAACATTCTCGACTGAAAAAAACGCCTGATGTGGTTTGGTTGAATGGGAGTCCGGCGTTGCAAAAATTAGATCGACCGTTGTTAAAATATCTGGTTCGGTATTGTACCGTGGCTCACTGGGAATATTGTCCGAATTTAGACAAACCTTTGTGTTTGGAAGATGTGGTGATTCTGCTGCATCATTACTTAAAGACCTTAGAGCATCCTGTCCATTTGGTGGGTCATGGGATTAGTGGCTTGTTGGGCTTACTCTATGGGCAGTGCTATCCCGAAAAGGTGCGATCGCTCACCTTATTATCCGTTGGGGTTGATGGGGGGATGGATTGGCAGGCCTACTATTACCGCAAAATGTCCCAACTGCCCTGTTTACGACAACCTCTGTTGTTGCAAATGGTGAATAGTCTCTTTGGCTATCAATCGGGTTTTATGAGTCATCAATTAGTGCGACTGTTGGAGGAGGATCTACAAACCTCCATCTCTCCTCATACTTTGGCGAAACAGTTGCAATTTCACCCCCGGATGGTCGATGTTCCTCTGTTGGTTTGTGGCAGTGAGGATGATGAGGTGGTGGGTCACGAAATGTGTGAGGAATGGTCTTGTTGGCTGAAAAAATGCGATCGCCTTTGGCAATATCCCCGAGGACGCTATTTTTTCCATTACTTCTACCCCCAAGAAGTGGGACAACAAATCCTCAACTTTTGGCAGGCTAAAGTCTATGAGAATCAACTGGCACAGGAAAGCGCTTTCCTTTGACGGCGATCGCCAACAAACCCTACCCTAGCGTCTGCCGAACAACTGGGCTAGGGAATGGGGGAGCAGGGGAGCGGGGGAGCAGGGGAATAGTGAATAGCCAAAACTCTTGACTATTGCCTTTTTCCGATTCCTGATTCCCGACTCCCGATACCTGACTCCCGATACCTGACTCTCGGACTTATTCAGCAAACCCTACATTGCTGTTGAAAAAAGCGAGTTCTGCCCCTATTGCCCTGAATATCAGGTGATTAAGGTGTCTTTGGAACGATCTTCTCCCAAAGGTGGTAAGGGCCGTTTGGAGGAAGAGGACTTAGTATCATCCCCGTCTTTTTCTTCAATCCGAATCTGAATCTGTGGTCCTGAACTTGCTAAACGAATGACCATCCCATTCACAACCTCGGTGCGGGTGATGCGCTTGCCATCAATATAGGTTCCATTAGCCCCCAAGTTGACAATTTCCCAGTCTGTGGTGGCACCTGGGCGGATTTCCACATGATGACGAGAAACAACTGCACTATATAAAACAACTTCATTATCGGTAGATCGCCCAATACGAATGACAGAATTGGGTTCAAAAGTCCAGCTTTGTACTGGAACCGCTTGGAGAGGATGCAGCAGAGTTAGAGTGATCACTGATGCTTGCTTGGGGTTTAATAGATTGACATTTGCTGTTTTTGAGTCCAGCACTCTAGTATGGATCAGAGTTAAGGCAAGGAGTAGTATCCGAGGAAGAATGTCCTAGATATAATATCCTGCCCTTGCTGTTAGATCAGCGTAACTCTAGACCGGGATGCCGTCTGAATGGGCGGGTCTGAATGGAAGAGTGGGAATGAAACCAGGCGATCGCGCTTAGTTGCTTGAACTGGGAATAATTAAACTGGGGACTGGGTGACTGGGTACTTGTCATTTTAGGGCTTAACTCTTTCATCTGACAACTCACTGAGGGGAACTACTCCATCCGGCCAAAAGCAAGAATGAAGTTTCCTGATTCAAGGACAAGGGCAATCCTACTCATTATTTTCCGAGCCATCCGACTAAGATCCGGGTAATTGAGATCATACTCAAAACGCCCCCAACTCTAACCTGATATCCTAGTTGATTGCTTGACCAAAATTCATTCCTGACGGACTCCCCCCTAAAACAGCTAAGACAGCACAGGGAGAGTCGCTGGGGGCTTATGCTGGATCTCCCTATGCTGTCTGAATCTAGTTTCTGGTCTTGACCTTCTCACCGCCGTAAAACGGATTGTAGTCTGGGGAATTCCCGGAAAATTTGTTAAAGAACTCCCGCGTTGGTCAGACCTAAAATAACCCCTGCTCCTAAAATATGACCAAAACTTCCGGTCGCTAGGAGTTCAGTGAGTCCGAAACCTTCCCATAGTGCGGGTTTAGAAATGGGGAGGTCAGGGCCTTGGCCGGGGTTTTTGATGGCAAAACGACCTAGGGCGATCGCCACTAAATTACAGACAATCATCACAATCCCAATGGATAAATTCCATTCCGAGGTGCTGGCGGTGGTCGCCAATAGGGGCAATAGGCTTGTCGTCATCATAGGGAATTTTACTCCTCGTTTTTGCTAAAATACTTAAAAAATTCCCCCAAATTATAAAAATTTCCGCCCTCTTCCTTGGATCTTTGTTGAAATACTTCACACTTGAATTCATAAAATACAATAAATCTTTATAATTATTTGTCATTCGTAATAATGCGTATCAAAATCTGTGGAATTACCCAACCGGAACAGGGACAGGCGATCGCCGCATTGGGAATCACCACCTTGGGTTTCATTTGTGTTGAGCGTTCCCCCCGTTTTATTTCCCCTCCCCACCTCAAAAACCTACTCGCGACCTTGCCCCCCGGACTGCACAAAATAGGGGTATTTGTCAACGCATCTTTAGCGGAAATTCAAGAGATTGTGACCCTGACAGGCTTAACCGGGATACAGCTACATGGGGAGGAGTCCCCCCGTTTTTGTCAAGCCTTGAGGCAAGAAGTGCCAGGTGTAGAATTGTGGAAAGCCCTGCGCGTCAAAACCCCCCAACATCTCCAGACGGTGGAGGACTACGCCCCTTTTGTGGATGCTGTCCTGTTGGATGCCTACCACCCCCAACAGTATGGGGGAACAGGTCAGGTTTTGAACTGGGCGGACTTAATGGATTTTGCGCCCCCCGTGCCTTGGTTTTTAGCCGGGGGACTCACACCGGAGAATATTAGGGAAGCCTTAAAGCAAGTCCAGCCTAGTGGGATCGACCTTTCTAGTGGTGTGGAGCGATCGCCCGGAGATAAAGATTTACAGAAAGTCGCCCGACTATGGCAGGTGATGAACAACCTTCGAGAATTGAGTAAACACTGAGTAAATAGGGATGTGTGGTGACTGAGTAAATCCCCACAACCCCTAAGCTGTATAAGCTTTTTTCAGGTAAGCTCTCTATCGGACTTGAACCGATAACCTACTCATTACAAGTGAGTTGCTCTGCCAATTGAGCTAAGAGAGCGTTGGAATGACTAGGGCATACCCCAGCAAGCCATTACTCATTATAGCGAACTTGTCCATCAGTGACAAGCCATGCCATACTACAACCCCTTATGCCGGAAAAGGCATCCCCGAGAAATTCACCGGAGACTCCGGATGACGAACTGGGTGGGGTTTTAGACCTCGTGTAATTTGGTGCAGAAACCAAAAATCCTCCGTTCTCACCGCTTCAAAGCCAGCCGATCCCATCCAAGCATCGACATTCCCTTGAGCATAATCTTGAATATAGGGCTCCTCAAAAATTTCTGTCAGCCAACTGCTAAAACGGAGGGTTTTTTGATTGCCGTCTAGAATCAAAACCTGCCCATTCGGAACCAGCAAGCGAAAAGCTTCCTTTAAAACTCGTTGGGCAACCTCGGGGGGGGTTTCGTGGAACAGAAGAGAGGCCGTGACTAAATCAAAAGACTGACTGGGAAACTGGGTACTTTCAGCCCTATCTTGTCGCCAATCAATCCTTAAGCCCGCTTTTTCCCCTTTATAGGCAGCCATAACCAGCATATAGGGGGATAAATCCACCCCGATCACCGTCGCTTGAGGAAAGGCTTTTTTCAACAAGAGAGTCGTTGAACCCGTACCACAACCTAAATCAAGGATACGGTGGGGAGTACCGCCAATTTGTTCAATTAAGGCTTGACGCACCCAGAGTTCATTGGGGGGGAGAACATACTGAGTGATGGGATCATAGGAGACAGCCGCGCGGGGATTCAAGTACCCTTCCGCGATACCGTGAAAGTTTTGGCTTTTGTAATAATCGGGATAGACTACATTAGGGTTGCGCAGGCGATCGCCTTCTGTGTCCCAATCAATCCCTTCATAGAGTTGATTAATTTCCGCCTCATTAATCAAAGGACGGATCACGGGTTGGAGAAATCTCTCCCATAGGGTATTTTGACCAACTGCCATCAGACTCCACTCCATCAGATGAACCTGAGAATCGTCCTAATATTGTATTGTATAGCAAGGCTTTTTGAGTGGAAGACCATTTCCGGAGTAGCTCTCTCCAACGGTGAAGAAACAACACATCCTCGTCATTTGCTAACCCACAACTTTAGACTTTTAGCCGAATTGATCTTAGGAGAGTCCTATGCGCGCCTTGCCTTGTTCAACCCTGACAATAGTTCTTGCGGTTATACTCGCCTTCACCGCTTTAGGCTGCGCTCCCAGTCGGGATGCTCAGTGCAAAAGTATTATTCAAATTGCTAATGGAGCCGTAGAGGAAGCGAAAAAGCTGACTAACGGTGGACAAACCAACGAACCCCAAGCCATGTTACAAGCGGCTGATGCGATGGAACAGGCCGCAGAGGGAATGAAAGCACTAGAATTGACCGATGAGCAACTGCAAACCTACCAAAGCGGTTTTATTGAAATGTATGCTCAAACCGCAGAAGCGACCCGAAATTTTGTCGATGCCTTCGAGAAAAAAGACCGTCCTAGAGCAGAAGCAGCCCTGGCCAATTTACAACGAGCAACCCAACCGGAACAGGAGCTAGTCCAAGGGATTAACACCTATTGCCAAGGCAATTAAGGGGAGATGGGGACTGTTTCTATCTTTCTGGGTTGTCACTCTAGCAGGGTTAAGAGTTGGTCAAAGCGAAAGTCATCAATGAGTTGATGGAGTTGCTGGGCTAACTGGTCGTATTCTGGGGGGAGTTGGTCGATTAATTCTTGACAGAGGCGATCGCTACAAGCTTGCACCCCATACAAAAACTCTTGTTTCCAAGCCGCAGGTAGCTGTTCAATTAGCTCCTCTAAAGAATCCGATGTTGATAGATTGGGGGAAGGAGTAACAGCCAAGTAAACAGGGTTAGGGGTGGAGACATACTCCGCCCCTAAATGATCTTGTAAGGTTTGAATTAGATCTTTTTCTCGGAAGGGTTTGCGCACAATATCATCACATCCAGCCTCCCGAATCTGCTCCTGTTCTTCTTCAAAGGCGCTAGCGGTTAGAGCGATAATCTTCACGGGGAAAGCGGTGGGAGACTCCCCTTGACGCTCCTTAGTGCGGATTTGGCGGGTTGCTTCGTAACCATCCAAAACAGGCATCCGTAAGTCCATCCAGATTAAATGAGGTTGCCAAGTTTCCCAAATCGCGATCGCCTCCTGACCATTTTTCGCCTCCCGCACTTGGAAACCCATCTGTACCAACAACGTCACCAAAGCCAAACGGTTGGTCATTTGATCTTCCACCACCAAAATCCGATAAATAGGTTGATGAGGAGCTAACACTTGTCCGAGAGAACTACTCCCTTCCGATGGACTTTCGGGAGAATCTTCCACCACCTCCACAGGCAGGATAACCCGGAAACAAGTCCCCTGATTGACCACACTTTGCACCGTAATTTCACCCCCCATCAGCCCCACAAACTGCTGGGCAATAGGCAACCCTAAACCCGTACCCTGCCCCGATTTTAGACCCGTTGACGTTTGAGTAAAGGGGTCAAAGAGTTGAGCCAGTTCATGTTCTGCAATACCCGGGCCAGTATCTTGAACCTCAAAACAGAGCCAACAAGACGAGGAGGACATTTCATCTGAGGAGTTGTCTAGTTGGAGCATCTCCGGGGTTTCCTCCTGCCTCAAAAAACCCACACCCAGGGTGACACCCCCTTGTTCTGTAAATTTCAAGGCATTGCCTAATAAATTCAGCAAAACTTGGCGCAGTCGATTTTCATCTGTGATGATAAAACAAGGTAGATCCGGAGCAAGATCAAAGTTTAAACTAATCCCCTTACTAACAGCCTTGAGAACTAACATCGCTTCTAACGCTTCTAAAAATTGAGGAAGATGAAAGTGTTTCAGGGTTAATTGTTCCTGTCTTGCTTCAATCTTAGACATAGTGAGAATGTTGTTAATTAAATCCAATAAATGTTCCCCACTACGATTGATAATATCTACATATTGGCGTTGTTCAGCAATTAGATTAGGATGACGCGCCATCAGTTGAGCAAAGCCTAAAATAGCATTTAAAGGAGTGCGTAACTCGTGGCTCATATTGGCGAGAAATTCGCTCTTTGCTCGGTTGGCTTGGTCGGCGATTTCTTTGGCTTGGCGCAGTTGTTCGGCTTGTTCTTGGGTTTGGGAGAATAGTTCCGCTTGTTGCACGGCTACGCCTAAATGAATGGCAATTTGCATAACCATTTTAATCTCCGATTCTTGCCAATACCGGGGGGATGTATTTTGATAAACAGCCAGTAAACCCCACAGTTGATTGCTCCGAAAAATCGGAACAATAATATAGGCTTTTGCTTCAATTTCTTTTAATAAATCCAAGTAACACGCATCAAAACCCGCTAATTCTACGTCAATCACACAACGGTAACTTGAACGTTGTCTCGTAAAAACGCCTTGGTTGCTTTGTAAATAGGTATCTTGAATCAGAACATTGTCACTGTCTAGGTTTTTAACCGCACATTCGGCTTTATTAATAGCAACTTGGGTCAGAGTCGGATTACTTTGTTCAGAAACAAGAACTTTCCAGCCTCTGGCAACGGATTCAGCGACTAATTCCCCGCTCCAGTCAGGTTTAAAACGATAGATGAGAACGCGATCGCACTTCACCGCATGACGGAGTTCTTTCGTGGTGACATTAAAGATATCTTGGAGATTTAAAGACTGCCGCATCCGTTGAATGACGCGAGAAATAGCCTGTTCTCGTTCAGCCACTTTGCGCAGGTTAATTTCCATTTGTTTACGCTGGGTAATGTCTCGACTAATCCCCACTAAGCGCAATTCCCCAGAAGCATCTCTAAAGGTGATTTTTTTGCTAGAAAAAACCCGCACGGCTCCCGAGGGGGTGGTTAAAGTTTCTTCATTATTAGTTGCCTGTTGACGGATAAATACTTTCTCATCGGCTTTCCAAAGAGCCTCAGCTTCTTCGGGGAAAAATAGATCAAAATCAGTTTTCCCTAGAATACGTTCCCGAGGACAACCTACCATGTCACAAAAAGCCTCATTAATAGTCGTGATGCGGTGCTGACGATCTTTAACATAAATAGGATCGGCGATCGCATTTAACACGCGATCTAGAAAATCTTGACTTTCCTGCAAGGCAGTTTCCGTTGCACAACGCATCTGGATTTCTGCCTCTAAGGTTTGGTTAGCTTGCACCAATTCTCTTGTCCGTTCTGCCACTCGTTCCTCCAATTCATCATAGGCTTGGTGGAGAGCTTCTAAGGCTTTTTGTCGTTGTAATTCGGTGCTAGCACGGGCGGCAAAAACTTTTAAAATGGCTTGGGTTTGTTCAGTTAGTAATAACGGCTGACGATGGATTAAACACAAACTACCGATTACCCGTTTTTGACCATCACAAAGGGGAACACTATAATAGCCATCTGCGGGTAGATTTTGATAGAGTTCACTGTTGGGGAAATATTGCTGTAAATTCATAGCAAAATAGTAGCTTTCGCCCTGTTCAATCACTTGGCTACAAGGTGAACCTAAATAACAATAATCCCGATTTTCTTGTAATTTTCCATCCTGCCAACACGCCAGAGTTTTTAGGACACAAGGAGAATCAGCCATAATTTTTGTCACCATAATGGCATCGACTTCTAAAGCTTGGGCAAGATGTTTAACTAAGGCGGGAAAAAATTCACGACCAGTAACTGAGGCTGTACCTGTTACTAGGGTTTGTAGGGCTATCTCAACCTTTTGCCGTTCTTGAATTTCCTGTTTTAACTTTTGATTCAAATCTTCCAAAAATTCTGGAGTTTTTAAGGATAAACTAGCGGGAAAAACTTGAACAACCCTAACCACAGTTAGCAGAGCAAAGATGGCTGTCAGCAATCTAAAAGCCCCAGATAGCCAATAGTTGGAATACCAAACAGTCCATAAATTAAGTAAGGTACTGAGTCCAGCCGATAGGAGAAACGCCGCGAGAATCGCAAAAATCCCCGAGAAAGGCAGATCCCGTCTGCGCCAGAAAAAATACAACAAAAGGATGGGAAGGGTAAAAAATGCGATCGCTATACCGATATCACTAACCGCAAATAACCAAAGGAGGGGCGTTTGCCAAAGATAACAACTCCCTTGAGGTTGGTACAAATCAGGTGATATCAAAAATTCCAAAGCTTCCCACATCATTATTTTAGATTTTCGGGTCGGTAACAGTTAATCGCAAATCAGGATATCTCATGTTTACTTTTGAATTTAGGAAACTTCTCCCTTCCTTCAAAGAAGTTAGTGAACGCCGTCCCCAAATTCATTAATGATTGCTGTAGCAAGGATTCGCTGCGTTCAGTCGGAGTTACTTGGTCGTCATTCATGTTACCGTTAAGCTGCGCTGTAACGGGAGTCCTCTTGCGACATTTAAGAAAGGGGGAAGAAGTTATTTACCACGCTTTCCTCCCCCCGATGCCTTTATAGCGTACCAAAAAAAAAGAGAGTCGGATCTCTATAGGATACCGATCTCTCTGTTCAGAGTTAACAGGTTAGGATTACTTTTTGACTGTAACAAGTTTTGGTAACAGATTGTGCGTCCTTGTGAGCAAATCCTCAACCTTTGGGAGAGATGGGGCGAACTACTCCACTTGCGGCATGGGGAATTTCCGGCAAATTTGTTAAAATCTAGGGACATTCCTCTCCCCGAAGACCTATGCTCCAAGACCTCTTAAACAATACAGACATCGAGTATCCTGAAAGTGATGGTCAGTCGATGGCAGATAATACCCTACAGTTTCGCTGGATTGTGACGATTAAGGAGAATCTGGAGATTGGCTTTGCCCGTCAACCTGATGTTTTTGTCGCTGGAGACTTACTCTGGTATCCTGTACAAGGTCAAAATAGGATTTGTCAAGCCCCCGATGTGTTAGTGGTGTTTGGACGACCCAAAGGGGAGCGAGGATCTTATAAACAATGGGAAGAAGATAATATCCCCCCCCAAGTGGTATTTGAAATTCTCTCCCCTAGCAATCATCCTCTAGAAATGCAGAGCAAGTTACTCTTTTATCAAAAATACGGCGTACAAGAGTATTATATGTATAGCCCCCATCGCAACCAGTTAGCGGGAGCGCTACGTCAGGGGGATTTATTAGAAAGTATTGAGC
Source organism: Spirulina subsalsa PCC 9445 (assembly GCF_000314005.1). Taxonomy (NCBI): domain Bacteria; kingdom Bacillati; phylum Cyanobacteriota; class Cyanophyceae; order Spirulinales; family Spirulinaceae; genus Spirulina; species Spirulina subsalsa. The sequence continues at coordinate 3,399,427 of NZ_JH980292.1, read as the reverse complement.
AGATGAATGGGTGGATTAGTCCTTTGCTCAATATTCGCTTTCAACTACTGCCGGACACATTAGAAATTTATACGACCAGTGGGCGCAAGTTTTTAACCCCGGTGGAACTTGATGAAGTGCGAGAACAGGAACGCCAACGGGCCGAACAGGCCATAGAGGAATTAGAACAGGAGAAGCAACGAGCAGAACGGGAAAAATTGCGGGCTGATAGTGCCTTAGATGAGTTATCCCAAGAACGGCAACGTTATCAAGCTCTGTTGGAACAACTCAAAGCACGGGGAATTGAGATGGATTAAGGGGGTTTTATTGTCGTTCGTAGGAATAAATATCTCCCACTTGTTGAAATAATTCTTGGGAACGTTTGGATAATTTCTGAATATCTATGGGATCTAGAGACATTTTTAATGCCTCTAGATCGGTCTTAATTTGCTGGCGATTTTCTGTTAAGCCTAAAAGAATTGCCCCAATTCCCGGTTGTTGGTTAAGCCAATTTAAAGCGACTTGAGCAATGGTTAGCTGATTTTTTTGCGCCACTTCTGCCATAGTTTGCAATAACTCCTGTACCGCACTCCATCCCCCGTGTTTAGCAATCATATGATTATAATAAAATCCCCGACAATGTTCTCCTTCGGCTGGGGGGATTTTTACCCCTAGAAATCTATTAGAAAGGAATCCTCCGGCCAAACTGCCATAGGCAATGAGAGGAATTTTATGTTGAAGACAAAGGGCTTGCATGGAGGTTTCTACTCGCCGATCAATCAGATTGTATTGCACCTGATGGGTTTTTATGGGAGCGTATTCTAACGCCCGTTTTAACATGGCGGTGTTGAAATTAGTCACGCCTAATTGACGAATTTTGCCGCTTTCTAAGTATTGATTAAAGACTTCAAAGGTGGATGCAAAATCTAAACTAGGATCATGCCAATGGATTTGGACACAATCGAGATGATCCCGTTGTAAATTGCGCAGGGAACTGTCTATTTTATACTGGATTTGTGGCAAGGTAGGAACGGCACCAAAAAAGACGGCTTTTGTCCAAATTTCACAATCAGAACGCCCTTTTAAACATTTGCCTAAAAGTTTCTCGCTACGACCATAGATATCGGCTGTATCAAATCGTTTAATTCCCCAAGCTAAATATGTCCCAATTGTTCGCTCAACATCGATTTCTGATAGTGCTTTCCAACTTCGATCATCCAGTTGCCAGCATCCCACCATAAAAGAATCAGAAATCTTATCCTGCTCCATATTCATCTGTGTCGTTTTGTCTCACTCCCCATGATTGTGATGGATATTGTGGATGGGAGGTCAACTGATGATGAGATCCCTATCCTACATCTCCGTCAAGTCTTTATTTTAGCATTGAGTCGGGTGTCGGGTGTTGGGTGTCGGTGTAGGGGCGCAATGCTTGCGCCCTAGGGAGTCGGGAATAGGCACTCATGCAACAGTAATCAACCCATCCCCCCCTCCCATTAATCTGGGGTTAGGGCTTGTGCTGTGAGGGATTTGGGGAGTGAGGGGGTGTCGTCCTATAATGGTTTTCAGATGCACTCATTTCCTGAGACTTGATTTAATGAATACGACGCTCCTCAAAGATGATCCCCTGTGGTTTAAAGATGCCATTATTTATGAAGTTCCGATAAAAGCCTTTGCCGATAGTGATGGGGATGGGGTTGGTGATTTTCGGGGATTGACGGAAAAGCTGGATTATATTCAGGATTTGGGGATTACGGCGATTTGGTTGTTGCCTTTTTTCCCTTCGCCTCAACGGGATGATGGCTATGATATTGCCGATTATATGCAGGTTAATCCGGTTTATGGTTCTTTGGAGGATTTTCAAGAACTGTTGGATGAAGCCCATGATCGGGGAATTCGGGTGATTATTGAGTTAATTGTCAATCATACAAGCGATCGCCATCCCTGGTTCCAACAAGCCCGCAAAGCCCCCCCCGGTAGTGTGGAACGGGATTTTTATGTCTGGAGTGACACCCCGGAAAAGTATCCCGATGTGCGGATTATTTTCCAAGATTTTGAAACCTCTAACTGGACCTGGGACCCGGTGGCGAGGGCCTATTATTGGCACCGGTTTTATTCCCATCAACCGGATTTAAATTACCGCAATCCGGCTGTACAGGAGGCGGTGTTTAATGTGGTGGATTTTTGGCTGGGGATGGGGGTGGATGGGTTACGCTTGGATGCGGTGCCCTATCTCTACGAAAAGGAAGGCACGAACTGCGAGAATCTGCCGGAAACCCATATCTTTTTACAAAAGTTGCGATCGCACATTGACGAAAATTTCCGCAATATCATGTTACTGGCTGAGGCGAATCAATGGCCTGAAGACGCGGCGGCCTATTTTGGGCGGGGTAATGAGTGCCACATGAACTTTCACTTCCCCCTCATGCCTCGTCTGTTTATGTCTCTGCGTATGGAGGATAATTTCCCCATCGCCGATATTCTCAAACAAACTCCCGCTATTCCCAGTAACTGTCAATGGGCCCTCTTTCTCCGCAACCATGATGAATTAACCTTGGAAATGGTCAGCGATGAAGACCGGGATTATATGTATCGCAGTTATGCCCAAGACCCCCAAGCCCGCATCAATCTGGGGATTCGTCGCCGTTTGGCCCCCCTATTGGGCAATGACCGCCGCCAAATTGAATTAATGAATGTCCTGTTAATGTCTATGCCCGGTACTCCGGTTTTATACTACGGGGATGAGATTGGTATGGGGGATAATATTTATTTAGGCGATCGCGATGGAGTTCGTACCCCCATGCAGTGGACCGCCGACCGCAACGCCGGATTTAGTCGCACCCCCCCCCAACGTCTCTATCTCCCGGTGATTTTAGACTCAGAATATCACTATGAAGCGGTCAACGTAGAAGCCCAACGAGCTAATCCCACCTCTCTCTGGTGGTGGACTAAGCGCCTCCTCGCCACCCGCGCCCGTCATCAGGCTTTTGGTCGTGGAACTTTTGAACTACTTTATCCCGAAAACCGCAAGGTCATTGCTTTTACCCGCACCTATGCCGGGGAACATATCCTTGTCGTGGCCAATCTCTCCCGCTTTGTCCAAACGGTGGAATTAGACCTAGCGGCCTTCCAAAATATGATCCCCGTGGAAATCTTCGGTCGTACCCGCTTCCCAGCCATTACCGGGTCGCCCTATTTCCTTTCTGTGGGCCCCTATAACTTCTATTGGTTTATCCTGCAACCTGTCGATAGTTTGTATGTTAAGACTCCTACCCCCATCTCGACCAAAAATCTCCCCACCCTCACCGTAAACAGTAAATGGCAGGCCGTGTTCACCCAAAAAGGGACTAGACCGACCCTTGAACGGGCATTAGGGGATTATGTGCAGACCTGCCCTTGGTTTCAAGGTCGCAATCGGGTTGTTCAGACTAGCACCATTCTGGATGTTATTCCCATTAGCTACCGGGATAAAGAAGGGCAAATTGTCATCCTGCAAATGGACTATACCGAAGGCTTTCCAGAAAGCTATGTACTGCACTTAAGCTTCAGTTTAGACAGTCAGGAACAGGCCATCCTGAAAATTGTCTGTAAGGAGGGGGAAGGGGTGCTATATCCCTCTCTACAAGACCCAGACTATCTAACATTGCCTTTGGATGCGATCGCCAAAAAACGGCGCTATAAAGGCAGTCAGGGGCAAATCATCGGCACTTCCACCAAACTATTCAAAACCATTACCCAAGAAGCCACCTCCCTTGACCCCCATCTCTACCGAGGCCTACAAGATAATAGTTCCATCATCTACGGCAATCATTTAATCCTCAAACTCTACCGTCGTGTCGAGGAAGGCATTAACCCCGATTTTGAAGTAGGGCGTTTCTTAGCCACCAAACAACAAAAAGACCATTTCGCCCCCATTGGCGGCGCGATTGAGTACCAACGCTCGAATAATGGCACCATTACCCTAGGGGTACTCCAAGGCTACATCCCCGACACCCGAGACGCTTGGTCTTACACCCTAGATCATCTGCGGGGGTACTTTGAACAGGTGATGGTGCAACAACCGGACATCAATGATGTCATTTTTGCTCCCAACGACCTCGGAGCCGCTCAAACACTGGAGTTACCGGATTTCGTCTATGAAATCATCGGGACTTATTTAGGCTCCGTGCAGTTATTAGGACAACGGACGGCTGAATTACATATTACCCTCGCCTCCGACCCCGACAACCCCGATTTTGCCCCAGAACCTTTTACCTCCTTCTATCAACGGTCGATTTACCAATACAGTCGCAATTTAACCGGACAAGTCTTTCTGAATCTCAAAAAGCGCTTAACTCATTTCCCGGAACCCTTACAACAACTCGCCCAAACGGTCTTAAACCGACAAGAGCAAATTCTGGGGCGATTTCGCCTAGTGTTGAACCAAAAAATCACCGCTTTACGGACTCGTTCCCACGGGGCCTATCATTTGGGGCAGGTTTTATATACCGGGAAGGACTTCACCATCATTGATTTTAAAGGGGAGAAGAACCGTCCTCTGAGTGAACGACGAATGAAGCGATCGCCCCTGCGCGATGTAGCGGGAATGTTACTCTCCTTTAACTACGCTGTGAATATTGCCCTTCGCCGAGAAGTCGAAAGCGGTATAATTCGACCCGATACTCTGCCCATGATGGAACAGTGGGCGCAATTCTGGCAAAGTTGGGTTAATATCACCTTCCTTAATGCTTATTTAACGGGAGAGGACGGTTCTAGCCTAACCTTTTTACCCAAAACCGAGCAGGAATTACAGGTGCTACTTGATGCCTATTTGTTAGAAAAGGCTATTCAGGAGTTAAGTCGGGAGTTAGACCGACGGCAAGATTGGGTAGAGATTACCCTGCAACGGATTTTGCAGTTATTGGAAGTTTAAGCCGAACTTTGCCGCTCTCTTCTTCCTCTCTGGTAAACTCAAAAAATACGCCTGTACCTTTATCGCCCCTCTGCGCCTATGGTTCATATTAAGCGCGTCGAATTGTCTCACTTTAAATCCTTTGGTGGGACAACAGATGTCCCACTTTTAACCGGATTTACGGTGATTTCTGGCCCCAATGGTTCAGGAAAGTCTAACATTCTCGATGCGCTGCTCTTTTGCTTGGGATTAGCCAGTTCAAAAGGGATGCGAGCGGAACGGTTGCCCGATTTAGTCAACCATAATCAAGTCAATCAACGGGGCACATCAGAAGTGAGTGTTACCGTAACCTTTGATTTGTCCGATTGGGCATGGCAAGATCCCACTGCCCTGACAGAAACCCCCCCACAGCCCCCCAGCGAGTCCCCAGAAGCCTCCGATTCCCCCTCCTTGGCCCCTGATGCAGAATCCCTAGAATGGTCTGTAACAAGGCGTTTACGGGTGACAAAGGGGGGGAATTATTCCTCTAATTTCTTCATTAATGGAGAACCAACAACGGCCGGGGAACTTCACGAATATTTACGCCGTTTGCGCATTTATCCTGAAGGCTACAATGTGGTTCTACAAGGGGATGTGACGCGCATTATTACGATGAATGCACGGGAGCGACGGGAGATTATTGATGAGTTGGCCGGGGTGGCAGAATTTGACCGCAAAATTGAACAGGTGAAGTCTACTTTAGACGAGGTACGAGAGCGAGAGGAACGCTATCGAATTATTGAGCAGGAGTTACAACGCTCTTTAGAAAAATTGGCGAGTGATCGGGCAAAAGCGGAGAAATATCAAAAACTGAAAGACCAAATTCACCAGAAACAAGGCTGGGAAATGGTGTTAATTTGGCGTTCTCTTCAGCACCAAGTCCAACAACTCCAAAACACCCTAAAAAAGGGGGAACAGGAACAGCAAAATCTAGAGGAACAATTACACAATCTGGCGGGTCAAATTGCCACGAAAACGGCAGAACTACAGGATTTAAACCGTCGGGTGAAGGCGTTGGGGGAGGATGAACAACTGTCGTTTAACTCTAAACTGGCTAGCCAAAAGTTGAAGCGTTCCCAACTACAACAGCGTTATAGTGAATTGGAAAATTTAATCCGAGACGGGGAGGAGTTGATTGAGCGAAAGGGGCAAGAATTAATTACCTATAGCCAACAGTTTAATCAGGTTAATCAGGAACAAGGGGAATTAGAAGAAGGGATTAGGGGATATTTAACCCAAGAGCGGGATGAGGCGAAACAAATATTAGCAGACTATCGCCAACAAGCGGATAGTATTGCGGCGGCTTCGGAAATTTGGGTACAAGAACAATCGGCGATTACTAAACAAATCCAAGATATTCAAAATCGTTTAAATCCCCAAAAAACAGAGCAAGCGAGGGCAACGGAGCGATATAACCAACTGACCCAAAATATAGAAAAGCAACGGCAACAGTTAATAGAAATTAACCAAGAGTTGGGCAGTCAAGAGCAGAGTTTAAAAGGGTTTAATCTTGCGGCGGCAGAGGGAAAAATTGCCGATCTTGCTCAAGCTTTAGCGGGGTTAGATCAAGAGCGAACTGTGGCAGAACAAACCCGAGATCGTTTGCTGAAAGAACAACGGGAGAAAAACCGACAACTGGATAAACTAGAGGCCACTAATCAAGCGCAACGAGAAGCCCAAGGTACTCACGCTTCCCAAATTATTTTACAGGAAAATATCCGGGGGGTTTGTGGTTTAGTGGCTCAGTTGGGACAAGTCGATGCTCGTTATCAATTGGCTTTAGAAACGGCGGCCGGGGCAAGATTAGGTCATATTGTCGTAGAAGATGATGGGGTGGCTGCCCAGGGGATTCAACTATTGAAAAATAAGCGGGCAGGACGGGCTACTTTTTTACCGTTGAATAAAATTAATCCCCCCCATTTTCAGGAAATTCTTTCGTTGCGTCAAGCCAGAGGCTTTGTTAATTATGCCATTGAACTGGTTTATTGTGAACCCCGTTATAAAAAAATCTTTGGCTATGTTTTCGGCAATACGGTAGTTTTTGCAACCCTCAATGATGCGCGGCAACACTTAGGAAAGGTGCGGATTGTCACCTTAGAGGGGGAATTACTGGAAAGTAGCGGGGCGATGACGGGGGGCAGTCAATCAAGCCGCCATACCCTCCATTTCGGCACAAGTTTACAGGGGGAATCTCGGGAGCTTGAGGAGTTACAAAATCGCCTAATAGAACTTGACAAGATTATAGCCTATTGTGAGTCTAATTTGCAAGAAATTACAGAAAAAAGTAAGGAAATTTCTCAGGAATTAGTCGAATTGCGTCAGCAGTTGCGGGAGCAGCAGTTAAGAAAGGAACAACTGGAAAAGGAACGGGCAAAGTTAAGCCAACAAAACGCCCAAATTAGTCAACAATTAGCCGAGAATGAGGCGGAATATGAAACCTTAACCCAACATTTGCAAACCCTTGGGGAGACGATTCCGTTACAAGAGGAGGAATTGCAGTTAGAACAACAAAAACTAGCGGAATTGGAAGCCTCCCAAACTTCTAGCGAGTGGCAGGCTATTCAACAACAAATTAAAGCTCAAGAACAGAGGTTAGAGGAGAAAGAACAGAGGCTGCGGGAGACTCAAGGGCGACAGTTAGAACTGACTAATCAAGCGTCGCGTTTGCAGGAAAAAATTGACCAAGCCCAACAAACAACCCAACAAAAACGTCAACAGGTTTCTACCAGTCGGGAGCAGTTGCAGACCTTAACTTTGGAACGTCACAGCCTAGAAACCCAAATTCAAGAAACAGAAACCCGACTGGGGGAATTGACGGCACAATTGGGGGCTGTTAAACAAGAGCGCGATCGCACGGAAGACACCTTACAACACCTGCAAACCCAACAGCAACAAGCCCAATGGCAACGGGAAAAACTCCAAGAAAGCCAACAACAACGTCAGCAGGATTTAGCCCACCTCCAGGACCAAGAACAAACCCAACGGCAAGACCTCCCGGAACCCTTGCCAGAACTCCCTCCCGACGCGCAAAACCTCACCCCCGAACAACTCCCCCCCTACCTAGAAAACCTACAGAAAGACCTACGCTATGCCCAAAAACGTCTAGAAGGCATGGAACCGGTCAATATGTTGGCCTTAACAGAATATGAACAAACCCAAACCCGCTTACAAGAACTCACCGACAAACTCACCACCTTAGAAGGAGAACGGACAGAATTATTACTGCGCATTGAAAACTTTACCACCCTCCGTCAACGAGCTTTTCATGAGGCCTTTGATGCGGTGAACGAGAACTTTAAAACCATCTTCGCCACCCTTTCTGAAGGGGATGGTTACTTAGAACTAGATAACCCGGAAAACCCCTTTGGGGGTGGTCTTAATTTGATTGCTCACCCCAAAGGGAAACCCGTTCAGCGCCTCAGTTCTATGTCTGGGGGGGAAAAGTCCCTCACGGCCTTAAGTTTCATCTTTTCCCTCCAACGTTATCGCCCTTCTCCCTTCTATGCCTTTGATGAGGTGGATATGTTCTTAGACGGGGCAAACGTCGAACGATTAGCTAAAATGATTAAACAACAGGCTCAACAAGCTCAGTTTATTGTAGTGAGTTTACGCCGACCCATGATTGAATCGGCGGAGCGCACGATTGGTGTAACCCAAGCGAGAGGGGCTTATACTCAGGTGCTGGGAATTAAACTCTAGCCCGTCGGGATTCCGCCAGAGGGATTGAGGAATAGGTTATGATTTGTTAAGTTATATCAATAAATTGAGTACAATTGCGTCAGTTTGGGATTATTCACTGGGATTCTCTAGTGCGATCGCCCAAAACCCCCGTTAGGGTATTCCGACTACACAATATTGAACCCCTATAGAATGCGAGAGCTTCAACTAAAAGACACAATGACCACAGATACTATCCGTCTACGCTCTGAATTTATTAATACCAAAGTCATCGCCAACAACACCGCCCGACAGTTGGGTATTGTTAAAAGTCTGCTGGTGGATATCGACCGTCGGGAAGTTGTAGCATTGGGGCTACGGGACAATATCCTGTCGGTGGCCGGAATGCCCCGTTATATGTACCTCAACATGATTGAAAAAACGGGGGATGTGATTTTAGTCCCCGATGAAGATGTTATTGAAGACGTAGACGTTGAGGCCTACAGTAAATTAATTAACTGCGAGGTGATCACCGAAGCGGGGGAACTCTTGGGTCGGGTGCGGGATTTTCAATTTAGCCTAGAAGATGGCAAAATCTCCTCGTTGATTATCGCCTCCATTGGTTTACCCCAAATTCCCGAACAGGTTTTAAGTACCTATGAACTGCCTGTGGAAGAAATTGTCAGTAGTGGCCCCAACCGAATTATTGTTTTTGAAGGGGCAGAAGAGCGTTTAGTGCAAGTAACTGTAGGATTCTTAGAGCGCTTAGGGATTGGTCGTCCCCCGTGGGAGCGAGACGAAGAAGACCCCTACTATACCCCCACAGCGCGGCCAGAGAACCAACTCCCCACGGGGATCCCCATTAACCCTCCGGTGTCGAATAAGCCTATTGAAGCCCGTCCAGCGGCCTATGAACCCGCTTGGGATGAGGACGAATGGCAAGACGCCCAACCCCGTTCTTTACCCCGTCGTCAAGCGGAAGCGGTGCGTTACCAAGACGTGCCAGAACCAGAATATGAGGAGTCAAACTGGGGGGATACTCCCAGCTATCAACAGCGCGCCTATGTGGAGCCAGAACCGGATTATGATCATGATGTTGAGGCGGACATTTGGGATGATAGCCGGGAGGAAGAACCCTATAAACCCGCACGGGTCAATATTCCCGAACGCACTCGCACCCCGGAATATGAGGATGGTTGAATTCTAGGGAACGGGGAACGGGCAATCTTGACAAGTTAAGGCTCAACGTTAGAAGTCAAGGTGTCGGGAGTCGGGAGTCGGGAGTCGGGAGTCGGGAAAATGCGGTTGTGTCCAATCGTGAATAGTCCATAAATAGTGTTGTCCAATTTGTGGAACGCTATATATGGGACTTGACAAAATGCACACAAGCCTAACTTGTTAAGGTTGCCTATTCCCTATTCCCGACTCCCTCCCCAACTCGTCCTATTTCGTTCCATAAAGGCGATCGCCTGCATCCCCCAAACCGGGCAAAATGTAGCCGTGTTCGTCCAGTTTGTCATCCACCGCCGCCGTGAAAATGGGGACATTAGGATGCTGTTCTTGAAAATGGGCAATCCCTTCCGGGGCAGCCAACAAACAGATAAACTTGATCGAGTGGGGGGTATATTCCTTAATCCGATCCACCGCCGCCACCGCAGAATTCCCCGTCGCCAACATGGGATCCACCACCAATACATCCCGATGCTCCACATCATGGGGCAGTTTAAAATAATATTCCACCGCAATATGAGTCGTGGGATCTCGATAGAGGCCAATATGTCCCACCCTTGCCGAGGGAATGAGTTCTAACATCCCATCTAATAGCCCTTGTCCAGCGCGTAAAATGGGGACAATCACCAGCTTTTTATCTGAGGCCAACATAGGGGCTTCCATGGAGGCCAGAGGAGTCTGGATAGTTTGGTTTTTCAGGGGGAGATCCCTTGTCACTTCATAGGCCAATAACATCCCAATTTCTTTAAGCAGTTGGCGGAATTTCGTCGTACTGGTTTCCCCTTGTCGCATCAGGGTTAATTTATGTTGGACTAAGGGATGATCAATAATGGTCACAGGTAAAACGTTCATAGTTATCAATTAGTGGGGAATAGGGAACAGGGAACGGGGAATAGGGAATAGGCAAGAGGTAATAGAGTTGAGTACAATTTTCTCAGAGAACTGTTTTCCTCAGTGAATATCAACCAGTAAAATTAATCTCAAGGAATTACTTTGCTTTCATCACAAAGAGAAATAATTCGATTAATAAAAGCTTTCAGTTCTGGACAAGCTTGAATGGCAAGCATCAAATCATTTTTTTTCAAAAATTTTTGGCCCTGAATAGGCTTGTTATAATCCCTCAACTAAGATAGCAATTTTCATGGGCGACCTCCCATTAAATTCATTGCCCAAACTTGATCAAGGCTGTAGTCTTCTAACCATTTATCTAAATCTAGCGTATCTGCCCAAGTCATTCTTACCTCACCTTCTTCAATATCACAGATTAAAACCTCATGGGGGTCAAGAAACCTGATGAGTCCTGAATGAGTGGCTACTATAAGCTGTGTGTATTTTGAAGCTTCTCTCATCAAATATACTAAATGTCTCAAAAGCTCAGGATGTAAGCTAACTTCTGGCTCATCTAGTAAAGTAATTGTCGTTAAACTTTGGCTTTGCAGTAGGCTTATTAACCAAAGAAAACGTAATGTTCCTTCTGATAGTTCATGCAGATATATGGGTTGGGAAAAGTTTCTGTCTGTCCAAGTCATGGAAATAGTTCCGGCAGCGACAGGAGGAAAATTTAACCGCTCAAAATCTGGAAATGCTGTAGAAAGAACATCCTCAACCATTTCAAAACGATCTCTATCTGTTTCCCGAAGATCATAGAGACAGGACACTAAACCTTCACCCCTTGCACCGGGTAGTTTTGTGGGACGCATGGGCTGAGGTAAGCGAATCGGGCTTTTCTCAGAAACATCAAGGGCTCCGTAGTAAGTACAAGAAGCCAGACTTTTTCTCAAGTTTTCAGGTTCACGATACATTTTAGGAACTTGGGAAAGAGAGGTTTCTAGATAATTATGATCCCAATTTGGTCTGAGTAGTTTACGATCTTCTTGACTAAAATATTTAATGTCCAAACCAACGGATTCAATATATTTGAAAGGTTGAGGTGCAGTTGGATTGCTTTGCTGTGTTAAACTCTCTTCCTGAATTTCGTAGGACAAGCTTTTGGGGGACAAGCTTAATCCATACTTCAACGGCTCTCTTTCAGGTACTGTCATCGACACAGTAATCCCAAGTTCTTGGGCTTTACCTCGGGTTAAAATCTCATTTAATCCACCTTTAGATTGTAACGTTTCTTGTAACTTACCATTGGCTGAAGCAGCGAGTGTTGAAACAACATCCAAAAACGAAGTTTTTCCGACTCCATTCGCCCCAATCATAACAATAAGATCCCTCATCTCAAGGTCAACTTGTCGCAGGCGGCGAAAGCCTCTAACTGATATATTTTCAAATCTGTCCATAGGGCTGCAATTAGTAAAAGTCGTTGAGCTTGCTTAGGGCTTGGTTTCCTGTTCCTTTCCCAAATATAAGCGACCGCGCCACTGTTGGGGGACTTGTTGGGCGGAGAGGAAAATCCGTAAAACCGCCAAGGAATCCGCCAAGGGAGAGAGCCAAAAGCACCAACGGCCGGAGGTTGGAGTCGAACGATCATAGGAGGGTGCGATCGCCCACAACAAAGCAAACCGCATCAACACCAGCGCCCCATTGAGTCCCAGCACCCCCCAAATCAGACCACCACTCACCCCCTGACTGACCAGAATCCCCCAAAACACCAGAGAGGGCAACGGTAAACCCTGCATAATCGTTAAAAGCCACAAATCCCCCCACAGTTCGGCTTTAGAGGTAGCATCCTTGAGATCAAGCGATCGCCCCCACTCCCGCCACGTTTCCCCAAACCCCTCATACATCCGCACCTTAATCACCCGTTGCCCATCCAAAAACCCCACCTTATACCCTCGTTTAGCAATCTCCCGCGCCAAGGTCACATCATCACAAAACGACCCCTTCGCCAACTCATACCCCCCCACCGCTTCCAACACCCGACGACGACAGAAGAAACACTGTCCATTGGCCATCACCCGTTCCGGCACCGTCGCATCACTCCCCGAAGGGTCAAACCGAAACAACAGCGTCATCAACAAAGCAGGCTGTAACCACCACTCCCCCGGCTCCCGTAAAATAAACTGAGGGGACAGAGAAATCAGATCAAACCCCTCCGCCTCCGCCACCCGCAACAACCCCGCCACCAAACCCACTTGAGGCTGGGTATCCGCATCAATCCCCAACACCCATTCACTGCGCGGAGAACTGGCTAAAAACCCATGATGCAGCGCCCAAGGACGACCTACCCAATCCTTGGGCAGGGGATCATCATTTAACAATCGAAAGCGGGGATCCTTAGCCTGTGCCGCCTTGACCCGTTCCGGCGTGCCATCCGTTGAACGACTATCCACGACCAAAATTTCCCGCACCTCATAACTTTGTCGAGTCAACCCCCCCAAACAGGGAGCAATCCGCGCCGCTTCATTCAAGGTCGGCACGACTACCGTCACCGTCCCCAACTGTTCGAGGGTAGGACTTTGAGGCGCAACCGGGGGGCGGCGACTGGGGCCTTTCAACAGACGGGCTAACCCAATGAAGAAGGGAGGAAGACTAAAGACGAGGGTGAGGAGAGCTAGGACAGAAAACCACACAGTCATATTTCAGTAAACAGTAACCAGTAACCAGTAAACCGTAATCCGTAATCAGTAATCAACTCCTCCCTCTCTCGTCTCGTATCATGGCCCAAGCCGTGACACGGGTATTGTGCGGCTCTGCCGCCTGCAATGGAGGCAGAGAGAGGGTGTTACTTGGCACCAGCCAAGTAACGAGGGTGAAACGAGGGTGAATCGGGAGTAATGTCATTGGGTTTGCTGCGCAACGCTACGCGTTCGCGGAGCGTCACGAAGTGAACGCGTAGCGTTCCGAAGGAAGGTACGAAGCAATCCCCTGCCCCCCTGCCCCCCGACTCCCTACCCCCGACTCCCGACTTCCTACCCCCACAACATGGTATAATGAGAAACGCTTGGTAACTCCCCTCCGGGAGTTCAAACCAACTGCCAAACGTTGATGTCTTTGGGAAGTGGGTACAGCCCGCTTTTTTTGTTGAATCCTTTTGCCTGCATGACTCATCCTCTTATCCCATCCATTCTGGAGTTAGCCACCCCCCTAGCTGAACAACTCGGCTTAGAAGTGGTAGAAGCCGTATTCCAAACCAGCAAAAGTCCTCCGGTGTTACGAGTAGATATCCGCAACCCAACGGATGACACCAGTTTAGATGACTGTGAACGGATGAGCCGGGCGCTAGAAGAACAACTAGATACCACCGGGTTAATTCCGAATGCTTATGTCTTAGAAATTTCTAGCCCGGGTGTTTCCCAAACCCTCACAACCGATCGAGATTTTAGCGTGTTTAAGGGCTTTTCGGTTCTCGTCAAAACCTCTGCACCTCACGGGGGGAAACAACAATGGCAAGGTCGCCTACAAGGTCGTGATGAAGAAACGGTGTATCTCAACCAGAAGGGAAAAACCCTCAAAATTCCGCGAGATTTAGTGGCTCAAGTGCTACTGGATAATCCCGAATAATGACCTTGCCCAAGGGCCTCCGTTCTCGTCTTTGGAAGTTTCCCCGATTGCACAATTTGTAAACCTCTATAGAGCATAGCGTCAAAGGAGATTTTGCCTATGTCCCTGGTAAATTTGCCCGGTCTAAAGCAAATGATTGTCGAAATTAGTGATCTGCACCGCCTACCGGAATCTGCGGTGCGGGATGCCCTGCGAGAAGCCTTACTGAAAGGCTATGAGCGCTATCGCAGAGCGCAACAAATGGAGAAGAAACAAATGTATGCTGAGGACTACTTCGATAATTTTGAAGTGGAACTCGATACAGACGAGGAAGGATTTCGCATTCTCTCCACCAAAATTATTGTGGATGAGATTGAAAATACCGATCATCACATTGCCTTAAAAGAAGTCCAAGAAGTTACTTCCGAAGCCCAAATTGGGGACTCTGTGGTATTGGATGTTACCCCCGACCAGAAAGAATTTGGCCGGATGGCCGCCATTCAAACCAAACAGGTGCTGTTGCAAAAGTTGCGCGACCAGCAACGGAAAATGATTCAGGAAGAGTTCCAAGAATTAGAAGGGACGGTTTTACAGGCGCGAGTGTTACGCTTTGAACGGCAATCCGTGGTGATGGCTGTCAGTAGTGGCTACGGTAAACCAGAAGTTGAGGCCGAGTTACCGAAACGGGAACAACTACCCAATGATAATTATCGCTCTGGGGCGACATTTAAAGTCTGGTTGAAAAAGGTGCGGGATGGTGTCCATCGGGGACCGCAATTAATTGTCTCCCGGGCGGCCGCGGGTCTAGTGGTGGATTTGTTTGCTACGGAAGTCCCGGAAATTGAGGATGAGGTGGTGCGTATTGTGGCCGTCGCCCGAGAAGCTAATCCGCCCTCCCGTCATGTGGGGCCACGCACGAAAATTGCGGTCGATACCCTCGAACGCGATGTAGACCCTGTGGGGGCTTGTATTGGGGCGAGAGGGTCCCGCATTCAGGCCGTGGTCAACGAATTGCGGGGGGAAAAAATTGACGCCATTCGCTGGTCGCCTGACCCGGCTACCTATATCGCTAATGCCTTGAGTCCGGCAATGGTTGATCAAGTTTTACTGGTGGATACGGAGGAACGTCAGGCCTTGGTTTTAGTGCCGGAAAATCAACTGAGTCTCGCCATTGGCAAGGAAGGGCAAAATGTGCGCCTAGCGGCTCGTTTAACGGGCTGGAAGATTGATATTAAGGATACAGCCCGTTATCAATCGGAACAGGGGAATTTGCCCCCCGTAGCGGCTACTCCTGCGACGGATGAGGAAGGCACGGAGGAGAAATTCTCCGAAAGTGCAACACCCCTGACCGAAGAGGAATAATTGCTCAACCAGACTTCTCAAGAAAATGCCACAATGGGAAGCGTGGAAGAGTCTCAACAGAATAGTATCTCTCTATCTAGTCTGGAGATAACGGTTGAATCTCTTCCGGGTGCTGGTTGTCTCAAGGAGGGAGATTTATTGACGTGAAACCTAATGTTCGGCGATGTGTTGCTTGCCGTAAAGTAGCTCCGAAAACGTCATTTTGGCGAATTGTTCGCCTCTATCCCTCCCAAACGGTACAATTAGATGGAGGGATGGGGCGTTCTGCCTATTTGTGTCCTCGGGCGGACTGTCTACAAGCGGCTCAGAAAAAGAATCGTTTGGGGCGATCGCTAAAAACTCAAGTTCCCTTAACTATCTATGAGGAACTCTGGCAACGACTGAACGCTAAAATACAAGTGCCAGTTGTTAAGTCCTAGGTGTTAAGTCCTAAATGACTTTGCCTAGCTCGGCTTACCCACCCCAGCTTAATAGTGTGAGTCAATCCCTCAAACCGTCTAAACTATCGGTTCTATCTATAAATCAATCCCTAACTTCAATCCCTAGGTTGAAAGTCTAGGTTGCAAGTCTAGACTGAAATTTCAGTCAAACCGAATCCTAGCTAAACTCACGGCTCAATTGATCTGATCTTCCATGTTTTCTCACAAAAGTTGATGTTCAAGGAATTTGATGTTCAAGGATGATTTTCCGGGGCAATTTGCCCGCATTATACACTCAAGCTAGGTTTTTAAAAACGGGTGTTCTACGGAACCTAGTCTGTCTCCCTTCTCGGGTGATCAGAACCTAAGTAGAATCCCCCATTTCAAAAGGTTAGAAGCAATTGGCTCAAGGAGGAAAAACGCATTCAAGGAAAATACCCCATCAATATTTGAACTCAACTTATTGAGGTTCTCCCTGCTGTTAACGTCGCAGGAAACGGCTGCATTTCTAAAGCAGTCCTGAAAAATCTGATCAGTATCATGAGGATAGTGGATGAACAACGGAAAAACTCGCATTTACGAATTATCAAAAGAATTGAATTTGGAAAATCGAGATATTTTAAATATTTGTGAACAGCTTAATATAGCTGTGAAAAGTCATAGCAGTACGATTACAGAATCTCAGGTCGAACGGATTCGTGCTGCATCGAAACGCTACAAGTCTGGTCAAATGGGCAACAAGCAATCAAGTCATCCGGCTACTAATTCTGGTGGGACTTCAAACCCTAAACCGAAAGGGCCTCGAAAACCCCAAATTCGAGGCATTGTCAAACATGCGGAAGAGACGGGAGAAGTGAGTAGTGCTAATGGATCCCCGACACTAACTCCCCCTCCGAGTCGCCAAGGCATGAACAAGGTTAGCAGTCAGGTTAGCAGTGAGGAGGAAAGCAGTCCACTGGTTAAACCGCCAGCCCGTCCTAATCCTAAGGTGCAAGCTCCGGTGAAACCTGCGGCGAGCAGCGAGGCAGTACAACCGCCAGCCGAGGTTGAGGCACCGGATTTGTTGTCTCCACCCCCTCGGCCCCAACCCCCTCAAAAGAATAAGTTAGAGGTACGTCCAGTTCTCAAACGGAATCGGAAGGGAGAAGGAGAGGAAAAAGAAAAAGCACCAGTCGCCGCCCCAGCCGTGAAAGGGGAATCTCCCAAGATAGGGGAAACTGAGGTCAAACCGCCCAAACTGCAAAAACCACAAAAACCCAAACCGCCTAAAGCGCTGAAACCAGATGGCAAGGGCAAAGATGTTGTCGTCAAAGACCTGAACGACGAAGAGCCGGATTCGGAAACGGCGGAAGAGGTTATTGAGGAAGAAACCCTTTTAGCCCCTCCAGAACGCCCTCAACCCAAGTTAAAACGGCCGCCCTCTCGGAGTAAGCGTCGGGATTGGGAAGAAGAGGAAGAAGAAACGGAAGAAACCGCTAAGGCAAGTAAGAGCGGGAAGGCGAGTAAAACCAGCAAAACCAGCGCCAAACCTAAGCGGCGCTCTCAAACCCTCTTGTTGGACGAGGATGAGGATGATTTGGATGCACTGGACGCTGATGGGGAAAATGGCCTGTCGGTTAGCTTGTCTACAGCCCGTCCGCCGAAACCCAATCAAAATAAACCAGCGACTCCGACGGTAGCGGCGAGTAAGGGACGGCGGGCGAAACCCAAAACCGACGGGGGAGAACAACGCGGGCGATCGCAACGGGAGAATCGAGCCAACCGCGATCGCAAGAATACCGATCGCCCAGAAAGTGTGGTGTTACAGGGCAACTTCAACATTCGGGAACTCTCAGAGTTGGTCAATGTGCCGGAAACGGACATCATTAAGCAACTGTTCTCCAAAGGCATCGCCGTTAATATTACCCAGACCCTCGATTTAGACACCGCCAAACTGGTGGTCGGAGAACTAGGCATTGCGGTAGAAACACCAGAAGAACGAGCCGCCGCCACGAAGACGGAAATGCTCGATCTCGAAGACCTGGAAAAACTCCAACGTCGTCCTCCGGTTGTCACCATTATGGGTCACGTTGACCACGGGAAAACCACCCTGCTGGACTCCATCCGCAAAACCAAAGTCGCCCAAGGGGAAGCCGGAGGCATTACCCAACATATTGGGGCTTACCATGTGGATGTGGAACACGAGGGGCAATCCCATCAAGTGGTCTTCCTAGATACACCGGGTCACGAAGCCTTTACCGCCATGCGCGCCCGAGGAACTAAAGTCACCGACGTAGCGGTGTTAGTCGTGGCCGCCGATGACGGGGTACAACCCCAAACCAAAGAGGCCATCAGTCACGCTCGGGCGGCGGAAGTGCCGATTGTGGTCGCCATTAACAAAATGGATAAAATCCAATCCGAACCCGACCGGGTGAAACAGGAACTAGCCGAACAAGGGTTATTAGCCGAAGAATGGGGCGGCGATACCGTCATGGTTCCCGTCAGCGCGATTAAAGGCGAAAACCTAGACACCCTGTTGGAAATGATCATTCTGGTGTCAGAAATGGCCGAACTTTCGGCGAATCCCGATCGTCCGGCGAAAGGCACGGTCATTGAAGCGAACTTAGATAAATCTCGCGGACCCGTGGCCACCCTGTTGGTCCAAAATGGCACCTTACGAGTGGGGGATTGTATTGTGGCCGGGTCGAGCTTTGGTAAGATTCGGGCGATGATTGATGATCGAGGCGATCGCGTGGATGTGGCTACTCCCTCCTTTGCCGTGGAAGTCCTCGGCCTCAATGATGTTCCGTCCGCCGGGGATGAATTCGATGTCTTCCCCAGTGAGAAAGAAGCCCGCGCCATTGCCCAAGACCGGGCGCAGGTTCAACGGGAAAGCCGTTTACAACAGGCTGTTTCGTCCCGTCGTGTCACCCTGAGCAGTTTATCCGCTCAAGCCAAAGAAGGGGAACTGAAGGAACTCAACCTGATTATCAAAGCCGATGTTCAGGGGTCAGTCGAGGCCATTTTAGGCTCTCTGGCACAATTACCCCAAAACGAGGTACAAATCCGCGTCCTCCTATCTGCCCCCGGTGAGATCACCGAAACTGACGTAGACCTAGCCGCCGCCAGTGGTGCCGTTGTGGTGGGCTTCAACACCGACCTCGCCCCCGGTGCGCAACACGCCGCCGACCAAGAAGGGGTAGATGTGCGGGAGTACAACATCATCTATAAACTCTTGGATGACATTCAAGGGGCGATGGAAGGGTTACTGGAGCCCGAGGAAATCGAGGAATATCTAGGAACCGTGGAAGTCCGCGCTGTCTTCACCATTGGCAAGGGAGCCGTCGCCGGGTGTTATGTCCAATCGGGTAAAGTCATGCGTAATCGCCGCATCCGTGTCCGTCGCAAGGGCGAGGTGATTTATGATGGAC
The DNA here is from genome assembly GCF_000314005.1 of Spirulina subsalsa PCC 9445. Lineage (NCBI taxonomy): Bacteria > Bacillati > Cyanobacteriota > Cyanophyceae > Spirulinales > Spirulinaceae > Spirulina > Spirulina subsalsa. The sequence continues at coordinate 3,380,015 of NZ_JH980292.1, read as the reverse complement.
CTCTGGATTCCTTAAAACGGATGAAAGATGATGTCCGAGAAGTTAACACCGGATTCGAGTGTGGGATTGGGGTGAACAAGTTCCATGATTGGCAGGAGGGAGACTCCATTGAGGCCTATCAAATGGTGACAAAACGCCGGACTTTATCCCCCGCTTAAACCGTCGTGATTGAGTCACAAAACAAGGGTGAAGATAAACCGCTTTGCCCTTGTTTTTTCTAGATATAAGGGAATCGGTGTAGGGGCGCAATGCTTGCGCCCTAGGGAGTCGGGAGTCGGGAGTTGATTAGTATTACCTATTCCCTCTTACCTCCCCCTTCCCGTTCCCCGTTCCCTAAAATAAAAGAGTTTTGGCTATTCACTACCCACTAGCCACTATTCCCCCTCTCCCCTGCTCCCCTGCTCTCCCTGTTCCCTGTTCCCTATTCCCTATTATTAAAAATGGCTTCTTTTCGCTCAGAACCTTACTTATGGATTCATTTTGCAGGTTTAGCCGTCCTGCCCCTGTTTCTACTTCTAGTGTGGCTGGGGTTGGCGGTAGGAGATCCCATTCTCCCCTATTGGTTAGAGTTAACTGTTGTGGCAGCCGTGGGGATTATCCCCATCCTCTGGATGCAGTGGACTCGACCTTTTGATATTTTTAGCCTGTTGCTGGTGGCTGTGCGTCCTCAACAACTCACGGAAGAACAACGGCGGATTTTACGCCTGTTGAAAGGGGTTAAAACTCGCATGTTGACGGTAGGAGGAGCGTTGTTGATGGTGTGGCTGCTCTGGCAACTGTACGCTTTAACCCCTCTGGCGGCTTCGAGTGCGCTATTTCCCCCCGGTTGGCACGCTTTGGGGGTGTTGGTGGCAATAGGGGGCTTTTTGGCTGCCAATCTGTTTTTACTGATTCCCCTGAGTGTGGTGGGGGTTTGGTTAACGGGGGGAACGGCTTTTGCTCAAACGCCTCCCTATGAGGTGGAAAATATTCGTCGGGATTTCTTGGTTTTGGGTTTCCCAGTGGCTAGTATTTTACCCCGTTCTTTACTGGAAGCACGGGAGAGGGAAGCTGGGGAGCAAGGGGATGTGATTGTGGCTCCAGAGGTGGATATTCCGCCTGCTGAGGGGTCAAGTGAGGAGGTGATGACTGATAGTACATCTGAGGGGGAAATTAGTCCTGATGAGGCAGAGAGTGATGATTCTCTGATGGCTTCTGAAGTGGAAGATGAGGCTGTTGGGGAAATCAAGAGTGATGATTCTCTGGTGGCTTCTGAAGTGGAAGATGAGGCTGTTGGGGAAATCAAGAGTGATGATTCTCTGGTGGCTTCTGAAGTGGAAGATGAGGCTGTTGGGGAAATCAAGAGTGATGATTCTCTGGTGGCTTCTGAAGTGGAAGATGAGGCTGTTGGGGAAATCAAGAGTGATGATTCTCTAGTGGCTTCTGAAGTGGAAGATGAGGCTGTTGGGGAAATCAAGAGTGATGATTCTCTGGTGGCTTCTGAAGTGGAAGATGAGGCTGTTGGGGAAATCAAGAGTGATGATTCTCTAGTGGCTTCTGAAGTGGAAGATGAGGCTGTTGGGGAAATCAAGAGTGATGATTCAACGGAGAAACCTTAACTTTTTCTTCTGTTTTTTTCCCGTTTTGTGTTCTATGCAGCATAATTAAAAGGGATGGTAGGTTATGTTAGAAGAAATGTAAATGTTTGTGAACTAAATTGGAGGTGCAAATGGCACATTTCGCAATTGAGGCTAATGATGCTCAAGCTACTGAGACTCAAGGTTTAGGGCAAGATCATGGGGTCTGGGAGAATTTGAAACAAGCGATCGCAAAAAGTTCTGGTTTTCGTCGTTGGCAAGTCCAGCAGCAGTTTGGGGATGCCATTTTAGAGCGGGATTTGGATCAACTGGTGCGTCGTTATCTGCGGGAAACCTTAGATACTTTGGCGTATTAAATCAATTTTTAGCCAGATCAAGAATTCTCTGAATAATCAGCAATTCGACAAACATTAACAAACAGTCCGCTAATTTTTGTAAGTTTCTTAACTTGTTTTTTAATCTCAGTGAACCGAAACTCCCCTATTGTCCTGTTTCAGGGAATCCCAGAATAGTGACTCTAGGGGAGTTTTAGCGGTAAGCCTGAATGGGGAGGGTCAAAAATACTATCCCCAAAGGGTTCACAAGCCCAGGATGGCCAAACCTTGGCGAAGTTTCTCGATTTGCTGAATGACTTCTACAAGGCGATCGCCATTAATATGAAGTTCAGAGGTGGGATAGTTCTGTAAGACTTCAATTAGGGTGATTTTACCGTCCGTCATGGCAGAACTAACTAAAGCAGATCGTAGCGCTTCGCGATTGGCTTGTTTGGTTGGCGTATGAATCACATCACTCACTTGATCTAAGAGCCTTTCGCCAATTGAATTATTCAACAAGCGGGATAACCAAACCCCATCTACAGTAATTTCTTTGGTTAAAATCTCTCTAAAGTTTTCTGGGCTTTGATTGGCGAGTTCTAAATAAGCTTGCAATTCTGGGGACACTTCCCCCCGTTCCGCTAAATCGGCTAATTCTGCCACAGAAATAGAGGCTTCAAGGATACTGTAGCGCAGAACCACACGCTCGGCGGCGATCGCATTTAAATTAAAACTGGTGCAAAGCACCCCTACAGTCAGCACTGTACCAGCGAGAGCAGAGCGCAGGATAGAATTTAGCATAATATCTCAGGTGTATTGGGCATGAGTTGAGGTTAATTGTAGCTGACGTTTATTGTTGATTATTGGGGCAGTAGGAAGCAATTCCTAGACAGCTAGAGAGGGATTAAATCGCCATGACACATCAAAACGACTGTCCCAGACTTGATAGCACAAGACGCACCACCCGCTTTAGAGTTCCAGTCATGAAGACGTTCTCAGATTTGAAAAATTCCCCCTACCCCAACTATTGAGGATTGCTATATGTCCACTCTTTGGCGATGGATTCCCCCCATAACAGCCGACGGCACAACTCAGATGAACATTGACCACCAGTTGTTTCAACAACACTGTACCGGAGAACAGCCTCCTACCCTCCGCTTTTATACTTGGCACCCTGTCGCCCTATCCTTGGGATACCATCAAAAACACTACCCAAAACATTGGTCAGAATTAAGCTGGCAGGGGCAGAAACTGGACATCGTGCGTCGTCCAACGGGGGGAAGGGCGGTTTTACACCAAGGGGACTTAACCTATATGGTGGTGATGTCTGGGGAAAGAAAACAGCGTCAGGAACTTTATCAGGAGATTTGTGAGTTTTTACGCCTTGGGTGGGCAAAATTGGGCATTTCCTTGAACTATGGTCAGGCAGGACGGGGATATATTCACAATCCGAGTTGTTTCGGCACGGCAACGGCGGCGGATTTAGTCACACCAGAGGGGTATAAGTTAATCGGGAGCGCCCAATTGCGTCGCGGTTCTTCTGTGTTACAACATGGTTCTATGCGTTTATGTCCCGATGCGCTGTTATTTGAGCAGGTTTTTGGGGCATCGGAGGGGGTTGGGGATTATCCTATGCCTTATGGGGTGGAAGAAGTGATTACGGTGTTAAGGGAGGCCGCCCAGGAGTGGTTTGGAGGGGATTGGTTAACTCAGGAGTGGCAGGAGTTTCGCTAACGTCTATCATTGAACTTCACTGGATATCGTCGGGGGAATTCCTGAATTCCCCCCACCCCATAAACAGAACTAAATTTCATAACTGGACGATTGGAGGGTGAACATTTTGGCGTAGAGGCCATTTTGTGCCATTAACTCTTGATGACTACCAATTTCCCGAATTTCGCCCCCTTCTAGGACTACAATCCGATCAGCCATGCGCACGGTGGAAAAGCGATGACTGACTAAAAAAGTGATTTTTCCGGCCGCAAGTTGGCGGAAGCGTTGGAAGAGATCATATTCGGCGATCGCATCCAAAGCCGCCGTAGGTTCATCTAAAATGAGAATCTGGGCAGCACTCATAAAAGCCCGGGCTAATCCGACTCGTTGCCACTGTCCTCCAGATAACTCTCGCCCCCCCGGAAAAATCTTCCCCAGCATGGTGTGATAACCGTGTTCAAAATTACTAATCATTTCATCAGCCCCCGCCGCAATTCCCGCTTGCCGAATGAGTTTGAGATTATGGTGTTCCTTAATATTGCCAAAGCCAATGTTATCCGCAACACTTAAATGATAGCGGGCAAAGTCTTGAAAAATAATCCCCACATTTTGCCGTAATTCCGTTAAATCAAACTGTTGTAAGGGAATCCCATCTATGGTAATTTCCCCGGCACTCACATCATAAAAGCGGGTTAAAAGCTTAAGTAAGGTCGTTTTTCCCGCTCCATTCACTCCCACTAAGGCAATACTTTCCCCCGGATAAACCACTAAATTTAAGCCCTTTAAACTGGTTTTCTTCGCTCCCGGATAGGTAAAGGTTACATCCTTAAATTCTAACCTTTTTTGAATGGGTGAGGGGAAAGGATGGGGATAATCAGGGTTTTTAACGTAGGGTTCTAAGGCCAAAAACTCGAAAAATTGACTCACATAAAGATTCACTTCATACAAACTAGCAATCTCTTCTAACATCCCCTGCATTGCCCCCTGAGCTTGACGAAACGCCCCAGCATACATGGTCAGAGAACCGATAGTGATTTGATTGCGTAAGGTTTGGACTACAATCCAACTATAGGTTAAATAAAACCCCAGTTTAGATAATAAATTAGACCCCGTGCGCGCCCAAGCTTGTTGAGAGGAAAGTCCTTCCGCTTCACGGTTGAATCTAAATTTGACATTATACCATTGTTTTAAAAGATGTTCTGTTAAATTAAATAACCGCAGTTCTTTGGCAAAATCTTGATGGGTTAAAATGCGCTGTAAATAATCAGCAAAACGACCACTTTGAGTTTGTCTTCGTAGGACTTTAAAGCGTTTACCAGAAAATTTTACGCCGATTAAAAAGGCAGGAATTGAGGTGAGTAATAGGAGAAAAGTAGCGAGGGGGCTAAAGTTAATCATTAAGCCTAAAAGGGTGATTAACTTCACACTTTGTCCCAGAAAGCTGGTGAAACTCGCCAGCGCCCGCACGGGGTAGGTACTGCCACTTTGTTGAGCGCGACTGAGGAGATCGTAAAATTCGGGGATTTCGTAGTGGGCGAGGTCTAAACGGGTGGCTTGACGGAGAAGGATATTACTAGCGTAGAGGGTAAAGCGATCGCTTAAAACTTGCCCCCCATAGGTCGAGAGTTCTTTTAAGCTATCGGTGAGAAGGGTTAAGATTAGAGTAGCCAACACAAGGATAAACACCCCTGACCACTGACTGGAGGGTTGCCCCACCGTGGCTAAAATACGGTCAATGGTCAGTTTGCCGATATATAACTGAAAGGCGGGTAAGAGAGACGCAATAAACGTGGTCAATAACGAAATCAGCAGCCACTTCGGACTGGCAGACCAAACCAAACGAAGCAGTCGGGGAGTGGTGGAAAGGACGGCAAAAAAGCGGAATTTCACTTTTGGGTCAAGTGGGGGGGGTGGGGAGTCGGGAGTCGGGAGTCGGGAGTCGGGAATCGGGAGTCGGGAGTCGGGGAGTCGGGAGTCGGGAGTCGGGGAGTTGATTAGTATTCCCCATTACCTATTCCCTATTCCCTATTCCCCATCCCCTGTTCCCTGAAGTGAGGAGTGAGGCCTCTCTCCTCTCTCCTCTCTCCCCTGTTCCCGATTAAGCAGATACAGGTGCATCAATCAGTTGCGCTTCCTCGTTGAGTAAGGACTTCAAGAGGGATTGTTTCTTGATATAGGGGAAGGGTTGATCTAAGGGGTCTAAACCTAAGAAAGGACAGAGTTTATCCCAGCCTTCTCCTGCGCCAATATTGAGGACTAAGAGGGAGTCGGGGCGATCGCAAAAATAATCCAAGGTGTTCTTTTGAACCTCCCATCGCTGAAAGCGAGGGATTCCCATATAGACTCTTATCTAGACCGAAGTCCCCGACAGAACGCCATTACTGGGCTGTTTGACCACGGGCGCACCGACCGCAGTTAATCCACGCTGTTTTACTATTATTGAAGCAGCAACATCCCGATCCACGGTGTAGCCACATTCAGAGCAAGAGTGAACCCTTTGAGAGAGTTCTTTCTGACCTGTATGGGTTCCACATTCAGGACAAACTTGAGAGGTATAGTCTGGATTGACCTTGGCAAAATATGTATCCGTTTGAGAACAAACATATTCCAAAATAGTAAAGAATTGACCTAAACCCATGTCCAAGGATTGCTTACAGAATAGTCCTCTACTCCAAGCTGTGAAGTTAATATCTTCAACAAATACCATCCCGACTCCATCACAGAGTTGATGGGCTAACTTGAAATGGTAATCCTTTCTTCTGTTGGCTACGGCTTCATGTAATAGAGCGATCCGATGCTGTAGCTTCTGCCATTTATTAGAACCTTTGTTTTATTCCTAAGCCTTCTTTGTAGTAATTTAATCTTACGCAGTGCTTTATCTAAAAACTTCGGTCTAGGAAGAATCAAACCATCGGAAGTTGCCAGCATACTTTGAATCCCAACATCAATCCCCAAAGCGTGACCGTGAGGTATTGGAGTTGGGATATTAACATCAAGCTCAATTGCTACGTTGACATAGTAACCCGATGCTTTCTTGATTACTTGAACTTGTTTGATCTTAAAACCCTCTGGAATATCCCGTGACTTGACAAACTTAACTTCCCCCAATAGAGGCATCTTTAGCTTGTTACCATTGATTTCAATTCTGCTACTAACTAAATTAAAAGACTTCATGTTCCTTTTGAAGCGAGGAAAACCTAGTCCCTTGCTTTTCATGTCGTTAAACGCCCGCTCCAATTTCCGCAATGTTTGCTGCATCGCTTGGGCATTACCAGACTTAAGGAAATCGTTAGTCTTTTTAGCTTGGGTTAGATTGGCAGATTGAGTAGGGTAGTTAGGATATTCAAAGGGAGCAACAATATATTCAGAACGAATAGAGCAAGCGTTGACCTGACAACTACGACTGTTATACCAAAGCTTTCTTTGGGCCAAAGCATAGTTCCAAACAGATTGGCAGACAGTTAAATTTAATTCGATCTTCTCTGTCTGCTCTTTGGTTGGAATTATCTTATAGTTGTAAGTAAGGTTAAGCATTCAATTCTTGCTCATTGTTAGAAAGATTATAGCAGGATTTTACAATTTGGGGTATGCTGTTGTAATATGTCGTAATTCATCCCGTCGATAAAATCGAGGGTCTTCTTCCGACGATCAAGATAATGCAGGTCATAGACATAGGACATCCGCTCACGGTTAAACTCATAACACCCGTAGACGGTACTCCGTAAGAAGCGCCGAATGTGCAGATGAATTTCTTTCTCTATCTGGTTGTTAGCATCAAAGGCCGGACGATTGAACCAGTGTTTCTCAAGAGAAGTGAGCCAGCTTTCCTTATCCCGCACAGTCAAAATAAATTTACTGCCGGGGAACAGTTGATCCAGTTGGGGATAAAAAGCCGATACCGTAATGTCAGTAATGCCATCAAAATGCTCCAAGAGGGAAAACTTATAATTCCCTTCCATTAACTCCCGTAAGGTAGTTTCATCTTCGGGGTAGTGAATGACCTTAAAGCCTAAAATGTGCAGAGCACTAGTGAGACTTTTCGTTCCCGTGCGACTTAACCCCACCCCAAAGACTTTATAGGGGGAACGGGGTTCAGCCGGGGGTTCAAGAGTACCGGCTCCCACGTTGACCAGTTGCCAAGACCAGATTTTTTTCGTCTGTTGGTCAATTTCGGCCGAGGTGATTTCCGGTTGGGGGGGTAGGGGGAACTCAGAAATAGCCCGCTCGGCAATTTCGGGGAGACGTACAATATAGTCGTCAATCTCCGCCGGGGTGGAGTTTTGGGGAACGGCGGCTCGGGTTTGTGCGATCGCCAACTTCGCAATCTGAAAATCTACATCCTCAAGATATCTCTCCCAATACTGTTGAGCAACCTCCAATTCCCGGCGATTTTCCTCCGTGCGACTCCGCAGTTCTCGCAGCGCCATCTTCGCATAAATATGATCGTAGCGTTGGAAATAATCATGCAAAATACGGAACGTCTTAAAATGCTTATTAGCCTTCATTCGAGAAAGAGCTATAGAGCGCAGTCGAGATTCAGGCCGCAACACATATTTTTCATCATTTTGCGGCGGTTTAATCTGTGCCATCAACCGCACCACATCCACCCGGGTAATATGCACCCCTTGATGAATATGACCCCGGAATTTATCTAACACATAACAATCCACATAAGGGAACTCATTACGCTGGAGAAAAGCCTGCATATTTTCCATCAGCAAGCAGTCCGCATCCATGAACACCACAAAATCACAATCATAGTCAATCTGGAGCATCTTCTGCACCGCCGCCGAAAAAGGGCGCACATTTTCAATCAGATGCACTTGATTAGGCTGAATTTGTTGGATGGCTAAATCCAGAGCAATATCACTGGTTCGCTCGCCAATTGTCCGAAAAACGAGGTCAATTTTTTTGTTCATTTAGTTTACCGAAGTGTTCCACTCAAAAGATTGATTAATTTCACCAGCCAAGTCAGCAAAGATAGCTTTCTGCTCCTCGGATAGTTCAGTTTGCCAACGCACATCTAAAACAATTTCCGGCTTGTGACCTTGATAATATTGACGGTTCATCGAAGACATCCGACCTAAAAATTTATCCTGGGCATTGGCTCGATTTTGGGCGACCAAGTATTGTGTTCCATTGTTTCCCCCTAACACATGATACTCACGGTTGCCATAATTGATCATTTCCGGTTCATAAGCAATATTTAAAAACTCACACAGGCGTTTTAATACTGCATGGGTATTCACCGCTAATTCTTCATAATGTAGAATCATTTTAGACCCAGTGAACTCATTAAATAATGCTTGAGCCTCTCGGATATTATCCAACCAGTTGTTTATAATCTCCCTAAAATCTCGTTCTGGGTACTTACGGCGATAAGAATTCACCACACCGCGACCATCCCGTTGGAGGAAAATTAAGTAAGGTTGGGCAGTAGTTGCCTTTAAATAGTTCCATTGCTTACGAATCCAATGGGTGCCAGACGTGGAATCAATCATCAAGGTTTTCTCTTGATGCTGCTTGTGCCGAATGCGTTGAGTCAATTGTTCATAGAGATCCTGTTCTGGGTTGAGAGCAAGCTCTCCCCAGATGGCACAGTCCGCACCACAAAACTTACAAAACCGTTTCCGAGCCGGAGCGTTTTCTTTCCCAATATATTGGCTTTTGTTCCCTTCTCCACAAAAAAAACTGCTGGAATGATTGCCTAATAGTAGTCCTAATAAGGTAGAGCCGGAGTGACCTGTTCCAGCGATAAAACACACTTTTTGGTTAATTCTCGGTTCTGGGTGGTTCAAGGGGTTTAAATGGGTTGAATCAACAAGTTGCACCGTGATTTTAACCTCAAATCATAACCGTGAGATCAAAATACGTCTCTCAGCACAAATGGAATAATTGACCATTAAGTATTAATCATTCATTCTTTACAATGATGAGTTTATTCTTGTCCAGAATTGATAGTTTTCTAAAAAACAGTCTAACCTGAAAAGCCGTCCTAGAAGGACGGGGCTTTAGACCCAAAATCTTTGGCAACCTCGATTCAGCGTCGGTTAGTTCACGGAAAGCACTGTTGTGGTTAGAGGCTCCGGGAAAATGGCCGAAACACTGGTTTTTCCTTGGAAGTGTCGGTTTCTTGTCCTGTATGGGTTTTGGAAACTCAGAAGCGGAATCATTACCCAAGAAAGTGAGTCTAAGGCCTCGCCCTTTAGGGCGACTTCTGAGCGGGTTTTAATGAGTCTCTAAGTAGGGCTTGCTGAATAACTCTACTCGTGGGGCTAGGGAACGCAGACCCTAAGTACATCAGGCATAAGGATTCGCTTCGGCTTGGCGTAATCAGCAAGAGTCTCCTATTCTTCGTCGGAAACTAAAAGTTGCAGTCGTCTAGTTCTTGCCATATCTTTAATTTAAGTTGAGTCGCTGAACCAGAAATCCATGTACAGTGATGTCTGGAGAATCTTCTACCTTCAGGCAGGAGAGTATGTCAACGCCGAAAATCCGTCCAAGGCAAATCTAAAATCAAACCCCGCAAAATTCAAAACTCCCCGAGAAAGACCCGAAAATGATGGCTGTGCTTCTAGTTCTTAGAGGAACAAATCATGGGAGAAAAAAAACGGATCGGAGTCTTGACAAGTGGCGGCGACTGTGCTGGATTAAACGCCACCATTCGCGCTATAGTCAATCGCGCCGTCGTCACTTATGGGTGGGAAGTCGTTGGGATTAAAGGTGCCACCAACGGCCTAATGACCACACCCCCCGAATACATAGACTTACAACTGAGCAAAGTAGAGTCCCTGCTCACCAAAGGCGGAACCCTACTTGGCACCACCAACAAAGGAGAAAAACGACTAGAAGAATGCTTAGATCTCATCGTAGAAAACTACCACCGTCTGAATCTTAATGCCCTGATCGGCATTGGGGGAGATGGGAGTTTAGCCATTCTGCACCGCATCGCCAAATACGGCAACATTAACTTTGTAGGCATTCCCAAAACCATTGATAATGATGTTTACTTAACGGAATATGCCATTGGGTATCAAACCGCCGTTAACGTAGCCACAGAAGCCTTAGATCGTCTCCATTCCACCGCCGAAAGTCATGAGCGGATTATGATCTTAGAAGTCATGGGACGGGATGCCGGACATATTGCCCTCAACGCCGGGATTGCCGGAGGAGCGCATATTATTCTGATCCCCGAAATTCCCTACAACATCGAGAATATTTGCCGGAAAATTGCCGAACGGAAACAACACGGGTTTAATCATACCGTCATGATTGTGTCTGAAGCCGTTTATACTCGTAATGGCACTTGTCGCGTGGGTAAAATCGGGCAATTCTTCGCAGATATGATTACTGAACTCACCGGAATTGATACGCGGGTGACGGTTTTAGGTCATGTCCAACGGGGTGGAATGCCCAGTCCGGCTGACCGAATTTTAGCCTCTTCTTTTGGGGTTGCCGCTGTGGATTTAATCGCTCAAGAAAATTACAACAAGATTGTCGCTTGGCAAAATCATCAAGTGGTACCGGTTCCCATTGAAGAAGCGACAGGCAAGATTCGCATTGTGGATCCTCACGATACCTTAGTGAAAACAGCCGTCGGTCTGGGGATTTATATTGGTGAACATGAAGGGACCTTAGAAATCTCTCACAACGGTTCAGGACACCCTGCCCAAATGTTTCCCCTCGCAGACAGCAAGATTCTGAACGCCTCAATAGGCTAAGATGCAAAGAGGAGGGGGATAGAATCTCCTCTCCTCTAAGCTTGTTGTGAGAATAGGGAATCGATGGGTCAAGAACAGCCACAATTACCACCGACAAGGGCGATCGCACGAGACAACGCCCTGCGCGCTAAAACCGAGGGCTGGTTTGAGTATTTGGTTAAAGCTCAACCTCACCATACCGACTATGGGGGGGTCGTCTGGCACGGGGCTTATTTAACTTGGCTCGAAGAAGCCCGGGTGGAATGTTTGCGTTCTATTGGCATTGATTTTGCCGAATTAGTCAAGCTTGGGTGTGATTTACCTGTTGTAGATTTGTCTGTGCGGTATCATCGCGCCCTGCGTTTAGGACAGTCAGCCTTAATTAAAACCCGAATGTTAGAGATGACCGGGGTGAGAATCGATTGGGATTATCAAATGGTCGGCCTCGACTCTCAAGAATTATTACTCACCGCAAAAATCACATTAGTGGCCGTAGACCGAGACAAGGGGAAAATTATGCGCCGACTCCCTCCAACGGTTAAGGATGCCTTGGTGCAGTTATCAAAGTGATTGGAAAAGTGGGAATAGGAAGAAACAATCTCCCGAAAATGCTCCGGCACATTGAGGATGAGTTTTTCACGCTGACCAATGTACGAAAGGTTCAACTGATACCCTCTTAGCGTCATGGTGCGCTTGTTGTAGCGAGTCGCATTTCATCTTCCACTTAAACGATGGGAGCTTTCATGCTCCCGTGTTTTTTTGTAAACTGTCTAAAACCACTTGAGCATGACCTTTAGCCTTCACGTTTGTCCAAATTTGGGTTAACTTACCCTCGGGATTAATTAAAAAGGTAGAACGCACTATTCCCATATACTGCTTGCCCATAAACTTTTTCATCTGCCAGACTCCATAATCCTCCGCCATTTTATGCTCCGGATCACTTAATAAAATTAAGGATAAATTGTGTTTATCGCGAAAGCGACAATGGGACTTTTCACTATCAGGACTGACTCCCACAACTACACTATTGAATTTTAAAAATTCATCAGCTAAGGCGGAAAACTCCTGAGCTTCTGTGGTGCAACCGGGGGTATTATCTTTAGGATAAAAATATAAAATGAGCCATTTTCCTTGAAAACGTTTAAGCTCTGTAGCTGTACCGTTTGCGTCGTTTTGACTAAAATCCGGTGCAATATCCCCAATATTCAACACGAAACTAATCCTTTTTTTAATAGTTGCTGTTCTTGCTCATTTAACGCTCGCCATTCCCCCAAGCCTAGCCCTTCTAAGGTGAATAAAGCATGGGGATTGGTGGGAAAAACAGACCTTACTTTAGCATATTTTCGGTTAGACCCCATCGCGACTCGGACTAATCGTAACGTAGGATAACCGACGGCGGCAGTCATGCGGCGGACTTGACGATTTTTGCCCTCAGTGAGGCTCATTTCTAACCAACGGGTGGGGATACTTTTGCGAAAACGAATAGGGGGATTTCTGGGGGGTAAGTTTGGCTCCTGTTCGAGTAAGGCGACTTGGGCGGGGCGGGTGTGATAGTCCTTGATTTTAACTCCTTGTCTCAATTGCGTGAGGGCTTCAGGGTGGGGGATGCCTTCTATTTGGACCCAGTAGGTGCGTAGGTGGGCGAAACGGGGATGACAGAGTTGGTGCTGGAGTCGGCCGTCGTTGGTGAGCAGTAATAGACCTTCGCTGTCTTGGTCTAAGCGTCCGGCTGGATAAACGGAGGGGATGGGAATATAGGATTTTAGGGTTTCTCGGGGGCTGTCTCCCTCTGGGCTGAATTGGCAGAGAACGCCGTAGGGTTTGTAAAAGAGAATGTAGTGATGGTGCATAAAAGGTTCACTCTGGACGCTGCGGGTTGAAGATTTTCCCTATTATGGGAATAATGAAGAAATCATAAATTCTGGAATTTGGTATAAAGCATGACAGATTTTGACTTAGCTTTCCTAAAGTGGCTGGGGACGATTCGTGCTAACACGGCTTGTAGTCTAGATTATCTGAATATCAGGTTTCACCGTCGCAACTTGATTGTGGAAACGATTAGTCCTCGCATGGCGGAACATATTTGGGCGGCTTCGGTAAAGGCTTCTCCTCAAATCCCTGTGCGCATCTACATTGATGCACAGCTTTATGTGAAGTGTTGAGAATAGGGGGAGTCGGGAATAGGGAATAGGGAATAGGGAATAGGTGATACCCCCCTGCTCCCCCTCTCCCCCCCGTTCCCCGTTCCCTACTACTGAAAACCTAACGAAGCGGCGAGAATAGCTACAACTGCGCCGATGAGGGTATTAATCACATTCACCCACTCGTTGGAAAGCCAATCAAATTGAGTCTGTAAGGTTGCCCCAATGACGCTTTCTAAGTTGGTGGCGATGAAGGCGGCAAGGGTACACCAAAGCAGACCCCAAGGACTGATTAAACCTACACCCCAACCGATTAGGGCGATGATTACGGAGGCGAAAAGACCTGCTAAGGTGCCTTCTAGACTCACTGCGCCCTCTGTGCCTCGGGGGACGGGTTGGAAGGTGGTGATTAAAAAGGTGCGTTTTCCGTAGGCTTTACCGACTTCTGAGGCGCAAGTGTCGGAGAGTTTGGTGCTGAAACTGGCGACGTAGCCTAATTGCAGGAGACTAGACCACAGGGGGGTTGCCCAGAGGGTTCCTAGGGCGCAGAGGGTGGCGATTCCGGCGGATCCCCAAACGTTTTCGGGGCCGCGTAAACCGGAACGTTTTTCGGCGATTCCGGCGGCTTCTTTTTCGGCCATGCCAAGGCGGGTTACGCCGGAACCGACGAGGAAGTAAAACAGGACGACAAGATAGCCGGGGGCTTGTAGGGTTCCCCAGAGGAGAACGCCTAAAACCCAAGCGTGGAGGTAGCCGATGGGGGTTAGGAGTTTTTTGGGGGAGAGGAAGGCGATCGCAATTAACAGCGTGTTCAGTGCAAGGGCAATCACCCAAGGGTTAAGGGAAGAGAACATCAGGCAAGACTGGGTAAAGGATGGGCAAACTGGCTATAGTGGCAGTAGTGGGATGGATAGGATGGGTCTACTATCTGTCAGCCTCTCTGGATAGAGTAGCAACAAAAAAAGGTGATAAGACGATGGTGCAATTTCTCTTAACTTGGTTTGTCTCGGCGATCGCCGTTTTGCTAACCGCTTATATCGTTCCGGGTCTAACGATTACGGGTTTTACCTCGGCAGCTATTGCGGCGGTGGTGTTTGGGGTGGTTAATAGTATTGTTAAACCTGTTCTAACGCTCTTCACTCTCCCCCTCACGATTCTCACCTTGGGCTTATTCTTGCTGGTGGTGAATGCGATCGCCTTTGGTTTAGTCGGTTATCTCACCCCCGGTTTCACGGTGTCTGGATTCTTCCCCGCCCTATTCGGTTCTTTTGTCCTATCTTTTCTTAGCAGTTTCTTAAACCGCCTGTTTTTTTCCGAGCCAGACGGTTCCTCCAAGTTCCCTTTTAGCTAAACCTAGAGCAGGTAAGGGTTTTAGCCCTTGCCTTGGGATAGAATTTCCCCTATTTCACTCCCGAGGGGATGAAGATTTATAAAGAAATCCGAAAAACTACAAGAAATTAGCACTTTCAGCGATCCAGATCGGCCGGGTAGAGCGTAGAATGATTCAGTGAAACTTTGAGCGGATGGGTATTTCAGGAGTTGAGATCCAAACTCCGGACTGAAATCACGCCCTGTAACGTTCAAAGCTTGGGTCATAATCCGGATTATTGACGCACAAACGGCAGACAAATAGGAGATTTTGCATGAATAAAGGTGAATTAGTGGACGAAGTGGCTAAGAAAACTTCGCTCACCAAAAAACAAATCGATGCGGTGATTAGTGCCACAGTGGACACGATTATGGATGCTGTGGCCGAGGATGATAAGGTCACGTTGGTGGGTTTTGGCTCCTTTGAATCCCGCGATCGCAAAGCCAGAGAAGGGCGTAATCCTAAAACGGGCGAAAAGATGGAGATTAAAGCAACAAAAGTCCCTGCTTTCTCTGCCGGAAAACTCTTCAAAGAGAAAGTCGCGCCCCCGAGTGAGTAGTTATTCCCCCTTGGCGTCCGGATGCAGCGGCCAATTCACGGGGGAAACTTAGTCTGGGCAGCCCGTGTCGCCGGTTGCCCAACGGATCAACTTGTGGATTTTTCCGCCAGTATTAACCCTTTGGGGCCGCCGGAAAGTGCGATCGCGGCTATTCAAGGGGGTCTGGAGAGTCTGCGCCACTACCCAGACCCCCAATATCTCGCTCTACGGGCGGCTTTAGGTCGAAAACACCACCTACCTCCAGACTGGATTTTACCGGGCAATGGGGCGGCGGAATTATTAACTTGGGTGGGGTGGGAGTTCGCCCAAGGGGGAGCAACGGCTATCCTGACTCCCGCCTTTGGGGACTATCAACGGGCGATTCAAGCTTTCGGGGGAGTCATTGCCCCTTGTCCCTTAACGCTGCCCTCCTGTCACCTCCCCCAGACCTTCCCCCCCCAAGCCCGCGGCCTACTCCTCAACAACCCCCACAATCCTACGGGGAAATTGTGGCCGAGGGAGGAGATTTTACCCCTACTGGAACAATTTGACCGGGTGGTAGTGGATGAGGCCTTTATGGACTTCCTAGGCCCCTCTGAGCAAGCCAGCCTAACCGCCGTCCTCCCCCAGTATCCTAACCTTGTCATCTTGCGATCGCTCACCAAATTTTACAGCTTGCCCGGGTTACGGTTAGGTTATGCCCTGGCCCACCCCCAACAGTTGCAACGGTGGCAAGGACTCCGAGATCCTTGGTCAGTGAACAATCTGGCCGTTTTGGCTGGGCAAGCGGTGTTAGATGATATTAGCTTTCAAAACCTGACCTGGAACTGGTTAAAACCCACCCGTCAAGCCCTCATTGAAGGATTACAACAACTGGGTCAATTCCACCCCTTACCGGGGGCGGCCAACTTTGTGTTAGTGCAGAGTGACCAATCCGCCAGCCAATGGCAACACCAGCTATTAAAAGATCATCGCCTGTTCATTCGAGATTGTTTGAGTTTTCCCGAATTAGGCGATCGCTACTTTCGCCTAGCCGTCCGTACCCCCGCCGAAAATCAGCGTTTACTAGAGGCATTAGAACATGGCTGTTGACTATGATCTGGTCATTCTGGGAGGCAGTTTAGAAGGCCGTTATGCCGCCGCCCTCGCCGCCCGTCATCGGCGGCGCGTCGCCCTGATTGAACCCCAGCCCCAACTTGATCCCCTCCCCCTCGCCCTCCAAACCTTGGGCTACTGGGCCCAATTCATCCAACAAAGCCAAGAAGTCAGCGCCGCCCATCTCCTCACCCCAGCCCAAGGCCTAAACCTGCCCCAAGCCCTCGCCTGGGGGCAAGCGGTGGAACAATCCCACGCCCCCCACCTCAGCCCAGGCGCCCTCAGCGCCTTGGGGGTGGATTATCTCGTCGGAGAGGCGGAATTTTTCCCCTTACCACAACCTGCAATTATTGTCAACCATCGAACCCTGCGATCGCGCCGTTACCTCCTCGCCCTCCCCAGCACCCCCCAAACCCCACCCCCGGATCTCGAAGATCCCGACTCCACCCCCTACCTCACCCCTCAAACCCTCTGGCACAGCGACCTCCCCCCCCATCTGCTCATGGTGGGCGGCTCCCCCCTCGCCCTCTCCCTTGCCCAAGCGCTGCAACGTCTCGGCAAACAGATCACCCTCGTCCTCCCCGGCCGACTCCTACCCAGTGAAGACCCAGAAATTAGCCAACACCTCCACGGTCAATTAGCGGCCTTGGGTGTAGAAATTATCCCCCAAAGTCCTATTAGCCAACTGCGCTATATTCCCCCTAAAAAATGGGTTCAAGCGGGCAATAAAGCCCTCTGTGCTGATGAGATTATCTGGGCGACTGGATACAGCCCCCAAACCGCCAACCTTCATCTAGAATCAGTCGGTGTCACCCCCACCGACAAGGGCATTCCTGTTAATCGCAAACTCCAAACCAGCCACCCCCAAATCTACGCCATTGGCAACAGTTTAGGGGGATATCCTAGCCCCCACATTGCGCAATATGAGGCAACCATCGCCGTTAAGAATGCCCTCTTTTTTCCTTACCATTCGGTTAACTATACCACCGTTTCTTATCAAGTGAATCTGTATCCTCCTCTCGTTAGGATTGGCTTAACAGAAAAGCAAGCCCGAGGAAATTATGGGGAAGATTTAGTCATTTTAAAACCCGCTTTTCATCATGATATTGCTTCCTTAATTGGGAACCAAACCCGGGGCTTTAGTAAAATTATCCTCCAACCCAAGGGTCAAATTTTAGGCGCTCATTTCCTCAGTTTTCAGGGGGGAGAGATAATCGAGGCGCTGGGTTTAGCCATGCGGCAACAAATCCCCTTCGGTCAATTAAAAGAACATTTGCCAATATTTAATAGTATCTCATCGGTTGGGTGAAAGAAACCGGGTTTTTGGGATTATCTGAAGGAACTAATTAGGGCTTGCTGAATAAGTCTTGTGGGGTTAGGGAAGGGAGAGGGGGAACAAGGGAGCAGGGGAGCAGGGGAGAGGCAATCTCCCGACTCCCGACTCCCGATTCCCGACTCCCGACTCCCGACTCCCGATTCCCGACTCCCGATTCCCGACTCCCGATTCCCGACTCCCGACTCCCGATTCCCCAACTCTCGGACTTATTCAGCAGGCCCTAATTATCCCCCCTAGCCCCCCTTTGGAAGGGGGGAACAAGACGTACACCAAGTTAGTCCCGATTTGAGATCGGAAAATTCCTTAATCCTTGAGTTATTCTCTTCTAAAATTTGTCCCCGAATTAATAGGGCTTTAACCTGAATATTTAGCCCAATAAAACCTAATATAATTTGATGATTTGCCGCAATCTTCTTAATTTTAGAGAGGTTTAACACCGTAGAGGAATCAATTCCAGTCACGTGCTGAAAGTCCAGTAATATAAATCTCAAGGGATGGGGACGCGCTGCCATGACTTCATGTTGCACGGTGTCTAAAAGTTGGTTGGCGGTGGCGAAAAAAATAAAGCCTTGTAAGGGTAAATAATATAAATGATTAGTGACGGATTCCTCTAGCTCTAGGAGGCTGGTATTTTGGGGAGGGGTTGAGGGGGAAAGAGAGCAGTCTGGACGGATAATATTAACTTGACTGTATTGAATGACAAAGAGTAATAGGGAGAGGGCAATTCCTACGAGAACGCCTTGTAAAAACCCGACAGTGTTAATAATAATTAAAATTAACAGGATAATGCCGTAATCCCAGAGGGGAAATTTAAAGGCCGCTTGATAGACCCATTGCAGGAGTAAATCTAAGCCTAAATAAAAGAGTAATGCGCCTAAAATGGGTTTGGGGAAGAATTCTAAAAAGTGCGCGCCTAAAATTAAAACCGTAGCACAGGGAATGGTTTTAAAGACTCCGGCTAAACGATGGGCGGCGGACATTTTATGGACTAAAATTGTGCTGGGTAAGGCTTGATTCCCGGCCATGCCTCCCCCTAGTCCGGCGGCAATGTTGGCCATGCCGACGGCCTGTAATTCTTGGTTGAGGTCAATTTCTCGTTCTACGGCTAGTTCGATACCGCTATTGGTGAGGACGAGGGACACTAGACTAATAAACATTAAGGTGGCAACGGTTCCCCATTGTTGACCTAAAAGACCCCAGTGAATGGTGGGGAGTTGGGAGAAGGTGAGGGGATGCCAGAGTCCTCCTGCGGGGAAGGGGCCGAGTAACCAGCCTTGGGTGCGCGCTAGGTCTAGGGGGGTGTGGGTGAGGAGGAGAGTCAGGTAAAATAAGGCGATCGCACTGATTAAAGTCCCGGGCATAATCAAGTAGTGACGATAGCGTTGAGTTAACCACAGCAACAGCAAGGCGAACACCAATCCCACCCCCCAATGACTCAAAATAGACCAATCCAACAAACTGGGGAGTTCCTGCCAAGTTAGGGGATGTTCACAAGTCACCTGCACCCCCCCGCGTACTAATAACCATCCCGTGCCAGCCATAAATCCCCCCACCACCGGGTAGGGGATAATACTAATCACTTTCCCCAGTTGGCAAATCCCCAACAGAAACAGGAATAAACCCGTACAGAGGGACCCCAAGGCGATCGCCGCTATCACCGTAAGTAACATGACCTCCGTAGGGTCATTCTGCATTTGTTGCGCGATCGCCGCCGCTAGTACCGCTAAAACCGCCGTTGGGGCCGCCAAGGGGGTAGCAATCATTCCGGGGAGAGAACTCATCAAGGCGACGATAATACTAATCGCTGCGGTGCTATAGACCGCAATCCCCACCCCCAGATTGAGATGTTCCGCTAAACTGCCTGAAAAAATCAAGGCCGCGTAGGAAATCCCCCGAATCACCCCGATAATCCCTGTCACCCACCCAGCCAAAAAACTGGATAACAGATTGCGCGGTTGGAATTCTTCAGTCCAGGAAAATAAAACGGCCATAGATCACCGATAGACCGGAAGCGTGAAATGAAAACAACTGCCTTCATTTAACACGCTATCCACCCAAATCTGTCCATAATGCGCCCGTACTATATTCTGACAGAGGGATAAACCAATGCCATAGCCTTCCGTTTCGCGATCGCGCTTCAAGCGAAAATGACCCTCAAAAATCCGTTCTCGCTTTTCCTTGGGAATCCCCGGCCCCGTATCCGAAACACTCACCTGCACCTTTTGGGAAGTGCGATGGAGTAACGAGAGGTTAATCCTCCCCCCGGCTGGAGTGTATTTGATAGCATTTTCCAGTAAATTTGTCAATACCTGCCGAATTAATTCCTCATCCGCATAGACCGAGGGGAAATCTTGGGGTAAATCCTTAGTAAAGTGGAGGGATTTCGCCCGAAAGCGGTCTTTTAGCTGAGTTAAAACCTCCTCACACAGGGGGGGGAGAGAGAGCGCTTTTAACTGTAGATTCAACTCTCCACTTTGCCCCTTAGCCGCCTGTAAAATATCAGTAATCATGCGATTCATAATCCGGAACTGCGATCGCGCTTGACGGTATAACTGAGCCGAGAGATAAGCCGAACGCTCCGAGTCTGGCTGGTTTTGAGCCAATTCTAGGGTTTCCACAGCGATCGCCGCCGCCGTCAGAGGACTGCGTAAATCATGAGCCAACATCGCAATCACCTGATCCTTAAACTGCAACTGGTCTAACAACTCCTCATTTTCCCGTTTCAAGCGGAAAATCTCATCCGTCAGGCGAACTTGCTCCAGAGAACACCCCACCGAAGACCCAGACCCCTGAGAAGGATCAACCCCTTGCTCCCCTTCCCCTTGCCCCTGAGACTCCAGACCCTCCTGCTTCCAACGCTTCCACCAACGACCCAACTGCTCAATCAAATCACTCCCCGCCAAAACATGACGGGGCTCCGGGTGGATTTTCACCAAAGAAGGCGTAGCCATCAAGCGAAAATACTCCACAAGATCCGGCCGTTGTCCCACCCGAATCACCTCCAATTCAAACGGAAACTCAGACTGTAAATCCCCCAAATACTCCTGAAGAGCGCGGGTAGACTCCTGAGACGTGGGACGTTCATCAATAAATAGCAAAAATTGAAGAACTGACGAGGACTGTAACTCCTCCGCTTGATTTGATTGCCGGCCGTTAGATTCTAGCACTGGGTCTAAATACCAATCTGCATGAATGGACTGCGCTCATCTCAAGGATGCACATGAGCGGGACTGAGACTTTCCTTTTCCTTACCCCCCCGTCATGAAGGATCAAGGGAGTCTATTGGGGCAAGTCAAGGGGACTGCAAAACAACCCTTTCTAAACAAGGGGGTGCATTCGGTTTGAAGGGAAATCGAGCCAAGTTAACTTTATTTTAATGTTTCCTCCTAGATTTGCTCTCTTGGGTCAGAAATTTTGTCTGTCGATCTTAAAATAGTATAAAGTTTTCACAAGGGGATATAAATTCCATTTCCTCGTTTAGGAAGGTCAAGCTTCCTAAATGGTTCTCCTATCCGCTCATTCCTATTCGATCCGCCCATCCCTACTAACTCCCAGAGATATTATGGCTGTCGGCTACCTTGCCTTTGTTCTGCACGCACATCTCCCCTTTGTTCGTCATCCCGAAAGTGATTACGTCCTCGAAGAAGAATGGCTCTTTGAAGCCATTACAGAAACCTACGTCCCGCTTCTCCACTCCTTTGAGGGCTTAAAGCGAGACGGCGTAGACTTTAAGATGACCATGAGCATGACCCCCCCCTTGGTGGCCATGTTGCGGGATCCTCTCCTCCAAGACCGTTATGATGCTCACCTCGCCCAACTGCAAGAACTGGCAGAAAAGGAAGTAGACCATAATCAACATAATGGTCATTTGCGCTACCTCGCGGAACACTACGTCCAAGAATTCCAAATGGTGCGCGAGACTTGGGAGCGTTACGATCGCGATTTAGTCAAAGCGTTTAAACAGTTTTTAGATAGTAATAACCTCGAAATTATTACCTGCGGGGCAACTCATGGCTACTTCCCCCTAATGAAAATGTATCCCCAGGCCGTCTGGGCGCAAATTAAAGTAGCCTGTGAACATTACGAGGAAAATTTTGGTCGCCCCCCGAAAGGGATGTGGTTGCCTGAATGTGCCTACTACGACGGACTCGAACGCCTCATTGTAGACTCCGGTCTACGCTACTTTCTCACCGATGGTCATGGTCTGCTCTACGCTCGTCCTCGTCCTCGTTTCGGCACCTACGCCCCCATTTTCACTGAAACGGGGGCGGCGGTTTTTGGGCGAGATCATGAATCTTCCCAACAAGTTTGGTCTTCTCAAGTGGGCTACCCCGGAGATCCCGAATATCGGGAATTCTACAAAGACTTGGGCTGGGAAGCGGAGTATGAGTACATCAAACCCTACATCATGCCCAATGGTCAGCGCAAAAATACCGGGATTAAATACCATAAAATCACCAGTCGTTTTGCCGGTCTGGGGGATAAAGCCCTCTATGATCCCTATTGGGCGAGGGAAAAGGCGGCCGAACACGCGGCCAATTTCATGTTTAATCGAGAACACCAAATCCGTCATCTGGCGGAAATTATGCAGCGTCCGCCTATTATTGTCTCGCCCTATGATGCGGAGTTATTCGGTCATTGGTGGTATGAAGGGCCTTGGTTCTTAGATTACTTATTCCGCAAAACGTGGTTTGATCAACAAACCTATGCCATGACTCATTTGGCGGATTATTTACATCAATATCCGACCCAACAAATTTGTCGTCCGGCTCAGTCAAGTTGGGGTTATAAAGGATTCCATGAGTATTGGTTAAATGAAACCAACGCTTGGATTTATCCCCATTTACACAAGTCGGCGGAACGGATGATTGAGTTAGGTCGTTTAGAAGCCAGTGATGAACTCCAACGACGGGCTTTAAACCAAGCGGCGCGGGAGTTATTGTTAGCGCAATCCTCCGACTGGGCGTTTATTATGCGCACAGGAACGATGGTTCCTTATGCGGTGCGACGGACTCGCTCCCATTTAATGCGTTTTAATAAGATTTATGACGATATCCAAGCGGGTAAAGTTGACTCCGGTTGGTTGGAAAAGGTGGAAAAAATTGACAATATTTTCCCCAATATTAATTACAAGGTTTATCAACCTTTGGGTTAGGTTAATCAAGGTAATAGGTAATAGGTAATAGGTAATAGGTAATAGGTAATAGGTAATAGGTGATAGGTAATAGGGAATAGGGAATAGGGAATAGGTGATAGGGAATAATTATCAATTCTCCCCTGCTCCCCTGCTCCCCGTTCCCTTGACTTATCGGGCTAGGGGATCTTCGATTTGCACTTGAATCCGGGGTAGGGTGCTAATGGCATTGTAGAACCGTTCAGCGAGGGTGCTGTTGCCCTTGGCGTTTAAGTGAACCGCATCCTGAAAAGCCACATCGGAAAGTCGATCAAACAATTGATAATAATTGAGAATTTTCACATTACGGGGGAAGGCGGCACCAATTTGATCATTGACCTCTCCCAAACGTCTAAAAGCCTGTCGAGCTTGTTCAACGTAGTCTGTCCCCAATTGTTCGACAATCGCTCTTTCCGGTGCTTTGACCTCCAGATTTAACTGTTCCTCGGAAATGCCTGTAATTTCGGGCTGGAGTGCCACCACTAAGGGGACATTGGCTCCAGCACAGAGTTGAACCATCTGGATAATGTTCTGCCGATAACGAGCGAGTCGTTGTTCTAATTCCTCTTCATTGCCCGGGAGATGCTCAACTAAAGGCTGGGAATCATCGCCCACGAGGACTAAACTCCGTTGTTCGTAGGCGGATGGGGGTTGACCGAACAAGTTCGCGATCGCCTGCAACAAGGTTGTATTGCCGAAAAACCGCTTCACAGGCTGAGTTAAGTAAGCCCAAAAGTGAGCCGGAGGATCATTGAGAAAGGCCTCCATCTGGGGAATTTGTACCGCCTCCTGTTCATGGGGCAGCATAATATCCTCATAACCATCCAACAACACCACCACATCCGGCTTATAGGGCAGAATTTTTAACGCCAGTTGCGCTAACTCATTCCCCGACGCATACCCCGGCACCGCCGCATTAATCACCCGATACTCCCCACTGCGAATTCTGGGGGGTAACGCTAAGGCATTGGCGCGGCCTGTGGCATCAAAAGGCAAGCTGGGGGGACGGTATTTTTCCGGCGAACGTTGTTGTTGTTCCAGCCTCTCATTAATCCGTCGTTCCAGATAATGGCTGAGGGTGTCATTTTGGGAACTAAGCCACTGACCAAAAGCCGCCGATCCTCCTAAAAGGAAAATGCGAATTTCATTAGCGGGTTTATCGCGGGGGATCTCCCGCTCATCCCTAAACCGATCTTGATTAATCGTCCAATAGGCACTTTCTTGATCCCCCACCAATTGATAACCCACCCCGAGACTTGGTTGAATCGCCAGTTCACCTTTTTGGGGTAGTCCGGCAATGGGTTCTTGCTCTCGGTTCACCACCTGATATTGATAGGCGTTCAGGATTTCTGGGGAGGTTTCACGGGGAGTCGTTAGCCCCAGAAACAGGCGGGTTAGTAATTCTAGAACAATTAACCCAACGATAATAAAGGCGATCAGTTTCCAAGGAAAGGCGAAACGCTGTCTGCGTCTATTGTAATAGGGGTTTTTATAGGATTTAAACATTCAGTGGCTTCCTCAATTCGATAACGGATAAATCCCAATCCGGCCAAAGCTATCCTTGGGGTGCTGTTTTGGCTCAATCTCGCAGGTTTGGAGTTGTTCAGATCGGTCTTAGACTAGGAACTTGGTTGTTAACTTCCCATGCACCTCAGACTACCACTAAGATGAATGATGGGGGTTACGGGATTAGTTTAACGGTTCGTTGCCCCAATCTCCTAATTTCTTTTCGTTGAGCATCTGATTAGTGATCCATGCCATATCAAGTCCTATTTGTTTGTTTGGGCAATATTTGCCGCTCTCCCTCGGCTGAAAATATTATGAAACACTTGGTGGCTCAAGCCAATTTAAGCGACCAGATTCTCTGTGATTCAGCAGGAACATCCAGTTATCATATTGGTTCACCACCGGATCGACGAATGCAGTTAGCGGCCAAGCAACGGGGGATTACTCTCACCGGATCAGCCCGTCGCTTCACTCCTGACGATTTTGAGCAGTTCGACCTGATTTTAGCCATGGATCTCTCCAACTATCAGGACATTCTCGCCCTAGATCGTGAGGGGAAATATCGGGATAAGGTACATTTAATGTGTGATTTTGCTCAAGCCCACCCAGATCGGGAAGTGCCGGATCCCTATTATGGGGGATCGGAAGGCTTTAATTATGTCATTGATCTGCTGTTGGATGCCTGTGAGGAGCTACTCAAACAAATTATGGAGACACAGGGTTTTCAGGGAACGCCCTAATCGACGAGATAATGTTTGAGGGCAAAGCGCACTAATTCGGCCCGGTTGTTGGTTTCGGTTTTCCGCAACAAACTACTAACATATTTTTCGATGGTGCGGGGACTCAAGTGCAGTTGATTGCCAATTTCAACGTTGGAGAGTCCTGTGGTGAGGAGTTCTAGGACTTCTTGCTCTCGCTTGGTGAGGGTGGGGGTTTCGGTTTCCGGTGAGGGGAGACTTTCTACGACGGAGACAGAAATTCCCTCTGTGGTGCTGTCGGTGCTGGAAAAGCGCAGTTCCGATTGCACGATTTGCGATCGCTCCAATAAACTGCGAATCACCGCGCCTAATTCCTCCATTTCAAAGGGTTTTGGTAAGTATAGATCACAGCCGACTTGATAGCCGCGAATCCGTTCCTCTGTACTATTGCGTTCGGTGAGAAAAATCACCGGGAGTAAGCGAAATTCAGGACGATGGCGTACTTGTTTCACTAATTCATAGCCATCTTTCCGGGGCATTTTGATATCCGCCACCATTAAATGGGGATGATAGGTTTCCAGTAATAACAAGGCCTCTTGACCATCCTCAGCCGTAATGACGGAATATCCTGACAATTCCAGATAATCACTAATCGCTAGACGGATGCCGGGGTTGTCATCTGCAACCAAAATTAATAAAGGCATAGCAGAGGGAGTACAGGCGAGTCTTAGGTGTTCATGCTCAGAGCCCATCGGGACATCAGGGGGAAACGGATTCCCCAATCCGAGGTTCTGAGAAAACTGCTGAATACAAACCCCCGTTATAATCGGGCAACCGTTAAGGTTGTGGGCTGACTGAAGTCACCTTGGAGGACAATTTCCCGTTGATTGCTGTGCAAATGACGGACAATCTTATAAATCGTTTCGATCTGCTCGGGAACCCCCATTTGCTGGGCGAGATCGACCAGTGAAATGGGTTGGGGACTTTGTTGGACCACTTGCACCATTTGGCGCTGTAACTCTAAGACGGAAGCGGCGGCTTTTTTCCCGGCTTCTACACCGGGCTGATGGTAAGCATTGACATTAACTAAATAGCCATATAAGCCAACGGCTCGGTCGTAAAGGGCAATCAGTGCGCCGACAGTGCGTGGGTTAACGTCTGAGACGGACAGGGTGATTGACTCTCGTTTATTCTCGTAGAGGGCTTGACGAGTGCCTTGGAGTAAGCCGGAGAGATAATCCCCACTGGTGATTCCGGCCTCAACTTCGATGGATTCCCCTTGACGATCGTTTAACACTTCAATAAAGGTGATAAAGAAGTTGGGGACTCCTTCCCGCAGTTGTTGAACGTAGGCGTGTTGGTCGGTGGATCCCTTGTTGCCGTAAACGGCAATCCCTTGATGAACAATATTGCCATCAAGGTCTTTTTCTTTGCCCAAGGATTCCATGACTAGTTGCTGAAGATAGCGGCTAAAGAGTAACAAACTATCTTTGTAGGGCAGGATGACCATATCTTTAGCGCCTTTGCCATTCCCGGCATAGTACCAAGCGAAGGCGAGGAGGGCGGCGGGATTGGTGGCAAGGTCGGGGCGACGGGTGGCGAGATCCATCAGTTTGGCCCCTTCGAGGAGGGCATGGATATCAATCCCTTGGAGGGCGGCCGGGACTAGACCCACGGCGGACATTTCCGAGGTGCGCCCCCCTACCCAGTCGTGCATGGGAAAGGTGGTGATCCAGTTTTCGCTGTGGGCAATTTTTTCTAGGTGGCTGTCGTGGCCGGTAATGGCTACGGCGTAGTCGCCAAATTTCAGACCGCGTTTTTCGTAGGCGGCTTGGGCTTCCAGCATCCCGTTGCGGGTTTCGGGGGTGCCGCCGGATTTGGAGATCACGAGGACGAGGGTGCTAGAGAGGCGATCGCCAATTCTGCCCAAGGTGCGGTCAATCCCGGTGGGGTCGGTGTTGTCGATGAAATGAATGGCGAGGGGGGCGTTTTGGGAGGCGAGAGCATCGGCGACAAATTGGGGGCCGAGGGCAGATCCTCCAATGCCAATCACAAGGAGATCGGTAAAGCGTTCTGCGTTAGGGGGGTGGATGCTGCCGGAGTGAATTTGTTGGGTGAAGCGGTCAATTTGGGCGAGGGTTTCGACGATTTCCTGTTTTAAGTCGGGGTTGGGGGCGAGGTCGGGGTTACGCAGCCAGTAGTGACCCACCATCCGATCTTCGTCGGGATTGGCGATCGCACCCCCTTCAAGGGCGGCCATTTTTTCAAAGGCTTGCTCAAATTTGGGCAACATGGCCTTAAGAAAAAAATCATCAAACCCAATGCGGCTGATGTCTAAGTAAAAGTCCAAATTTGCGTCGTAATAGAGCCAATCCTGATAACGTTGCCAGAGATCCGTAGAATTCATAGTGTTATGTCCAACTTCGCTTCCTTTCGTCAGTTTAAGCTACGTTTTCTCCAATCAACCCTTACCGTTTACGAAGACGTTTACGAAGAAATGACGGGAGCGCTAAAGCCCCTGTTTTGAGCAGGGGAGGAAAGCTAACTCTGCTTTCCCTGTAGCTTTGATGCTCTCCCCTGTATTGTACAACGCGGATGTTCCCTGATTAGTCCCCAAAGCACCAACTAATAAACAGGGCGACCAAAATCAGCACCACCCAGCCTCCCACTTGGGGAACGAGGAGTTTCAGGAGGGCAAGGGGTGCGATCGCCATAATTTGGGAAACCAACCAGTTCACCACGACTAAAACCGTAAGCATGAGGAAGAGAGGCATAATCTTTGGGGGGAGTCACCAATTCTAGATTAGCTGAAATGCGCCCTTCCCCTGTAACCCGTCATCGAAGGGAATAGGGGGTAGAGCTTAAGGTTTAACCAAAATTCCCATATATTTACCATCTTGACCCACCACAATGGGATCGCCTTGCACCTGCGCCGCAAAATCTCGGAACGCCACATTATCTCCAATATCATCGGAGATGAAAAATCCACCCGGTCGCAACGCCTCCCATAACAAAGGATAAGCCCACATTCGGCCCTCATAACTTTTGTCACTATCGTAGTGACATAAATCAATCTGTTCAACTAACTTAAGGGCTTGGGGCAGTCCTTGGCGATCCGCACAGCGAATCAGATGCCAGTTTGACCTTAAGGATTCAGGCACCACACAGCCCACATAGGGATCATTATTGCGTTTGGGATAGGGCATATCTGTACTAATTAACTGACCCCCCGGACGGTTATGCAAAGACAGCAGCAGCGCGAAAGAAGACCAACCGTAAGCTACCCCCGTCTCAATCACTCGTAAAGCCTGAAGATACTCAGCACACCCGTAGAGCAATTCCAAATTCCCCGCCCCCCCCATATTCACCGGACAACTCTCCTGCCGCTGAGTAGCGTTTTGCCAAGTGTCTGGGAACAAATCGGCTAAGGGAGTGACGCTTTCCAGTCCCGTTAATTGTTGTAGCACTCTAGAGGTATCCAGATAACGCTCCCCACACCAAAGCAACATCTCCTGTTGACGATCTTGGGGTTTGAAGCTCCTCGGGAAAACTTGCTTGACAATCCGACCCATCAACTCGCGATAGAGTTGAGGCCGTTCTAAGAACCAAAGCAGGGTTTGCAATTTGGAATGAATCATGATACAACCTCACGAGACTTAACCCATAATCTAGCTCAGGTTAAGTCTCGTGAGGCTTGAACTTAATTATTAAGCCTTTTCGGGGGTTAATCCATTTCCGGTTCAGAGGAAAGGGAACGGTTCATCATCGGGGAAAGATAGGCCACCAGAAAACCGAGGGTAAACCCTAAAACATTCCGGAAAACAGGTAACCAATCAGCCGTCCGTGTAACCACCGGACCTAAACCGAAGGCAATAAACAAAATCCCCCACAGGGGAGAAAAAATTAACGCCCACTGCCAAGCAATCACTTGATCTTTCTGACGGGGAACCGACGCTAACCCGCAAATCACCCCGCCTAAAATTGAGGTGATTAGGGTTAAAATCCACTGTTCTCTGGGCAGTCCGGGGACAACATTACAGCCTCCCTCCCTCAAACAAGAGGAAACCGCATCTAAAGCATTGACAATAGAGTTATTTTCCCCATTTTCCCGCACATAGTAAAGGTTGCCGAAGCGAGTTTGTAATTCTACCCAAAAAGTACGGGGCAAAAAGTTGTAAAGCTCATCCCCTACATTAAAGGCTAACAGATTACCCCCTCGGGCATCAGCCACCAGCAGCACACTGCGATCATCTAGTCCCCAGTATTCTTTAACGGAACGACCGGGGGTTTGGTCATATTGAGTCAGAACTCGCAGTTTCCAACCTGTTTCTTTTTCAAAGCTATCAATTTGTTTAATGAGGGATTCTTCTTGCAAGGTAGGCAGGAAGTTAGCCAGATCAATGACGGGAGTTTCAATATCAGGTAAGAGTTCAGGGTTATCGACGGCCTTGGCTGGAGAGGCAATAGACCAAGTGGACAAGGCAACGCAAGCTACAAGGAGAGCAGTAAAAAGACGTTGGATCAAACGGTTTGGCATTGCGAGGCTACCTAAAATTTCTCTAATGTGAACGAATTTTGCAATATAAGTGGCATTTCTTAACACTTGTTCACTTTATTTTATGGAAAGAATGGGATTTTGTAACGTTTTGTGTAAATTTTTTTTAAGATTCAGGGGAAACGGCTTGGCATTAAAGGGTTTGGACAATTCTCAGCCCCGTTTGATTCTGGGGAGAGGGTTGACTCTCCCTCTATTTTTTTTCCCAGAGGTCAAATAGGCTAAAATGCTTATGGAATCATGATCCCCGCCTCAAAAAAATCGCCAAAAGTCGCGGAAGTCCGTAAAAATTTGTGCCAAGGACTTGCCGAAACCCCTTGTTATGCGTTACAAATTGTCTAAGTACTTTTTCTTCGGCCCCTTAACCTCCTCACTATGGTCTACCGTTAAAGCTGAGGAACAAGTACAGGAATATTAGTAAAACTGATTTTTAGTAAGTTGAGGATATGACTCAAAAAGTTGCTCACCCCATGGTGAAGTTTCAGCGTAAGGTGCGCTCCTTGGTGGATTCCAAAATCCTGAAACCCCATGATAGTATCTGGAAAATTGCGTTCCTTTATGGCAATGATTGGTCGTACTGGAAAAATGAGTTGATGGAGTTTGGTTTTTCCATGCAAGATCCGGTCCATGATGTTCTGGTGGTTGAAGAATGGGATGAAGAATAATCCGGTGGGTTTGAGATCTAGGCTGTGACTAGGTTCTGATTTGCTCAGGACTTAGTTGATAGAAGAGATCAGAGCCGTGAATCATGGGATGATTCTCCTTCGACTCCCTAGCCATTCATCCAAATTGTCAATCGAACTTCTGGAAATGTGCAATCTTGATTATCACTAATCTGGATGATGAACATGACGAGATAGAGTTTTTGACTAGAGTTTGTTTTCACAAGCTCACAAACAAGTCCGAAGAGCCTTTGCAACATCTTGAGCCGTCTGATAACGGTTCTTTAGCTGAGGTTCGGCGATTTTATGGACGACTTCGCACAGTTGCGGGGTAAGGGTTGGCAAATGGCTAACCTCTAGACGGTATTCGTGGCCCTGATGTTGATAAAAGTGCAAAGGGGATTGACCTGTGAGGAGGAAAATCAAGGTCGGGGCGATCGCGAATAAATCAGACTGGGGGCAAGGTTGCCCCCGGTCTTGCTCTGGGGCGCTATACCCTTCTGCACCGATACGAGTACCGAGGGGGGTTCCAATTTCCTTGACCGCGCCAAAATCCAGCAGGACAATGCGTTGATCCCGTTGACGGAGCATTAAGTTGGCGGGTTTGACATCACGATGGATGAGGGGAGGGTTGAGGCCGTGCAGATATTGCAAAATTTCACAGGTTTGAATCATCCAAGAAATAGCCACGGCGGGGGGGATCACCCCTTTTTGATAGATGCGTTGCTCTAAATTGTCCCCGTGAACCAGTTCCATGGCTAAATATTTTTTATTCCGCTCCAAGAAAAAATCATAGTAACGGGGGATGCCCTCATGGTTGAGGGATTGTAACACCCGCGCCTCTCGTTCAAAGAGTTCCTGGGCCTTGGCATTCTGCGCCATGTCCGCGTTCATTTCTTTGAGAACCAACAGGATGGGTTTTCCGGTAATCGTGCCTTGTTTATCCCAAGCGAGGTAAGTGGTTCCCATGCCCCCTTGACCCAGAACCCGTAACACCTGATACTGGCGGATGAATTCCTCTTGGTCTACCCGAGGTTCGCCGCAGTGGATACAAAAGAGGGTGTTTGGGGGATTATTGCCGTGGGTACATTGGAGTTGGGGGGGCATTTGTAGGGCAATATGAAAACGGGGGCCGCCTTTGGCCAATTGAACGATTACATTATGGGCAAGGGCGACTTGAGAGACAGGCATCCCATTGAGAAAAGTCCCATTGGCCCCGTGATTGATTAAAACCCAACAATCCGGGGACTGACGACGCAATTCGAGATGGTAGCGCGACACTTCCACCGGGTCAGTTAGGACGACATCATTATCTGGAGCTCGACCAATACGAATCCGGGCTTGATCTCTAAACTGCCATTGCTGGACAGTTTGATTGCTATAACCTGCCAAAAGACTGAGGGTAATAATCATCACTTCGACTTTGCTCAGTGACCGTTGTGAACTACCCGACCCTGCCGTTGGCGAGGAAGGGGAATTCCGCAACATTTTTGTTAAGGTGAAGGGAGACAAAAAGATGCCTCAATCCCCCGAATTAAACTAGAAAGGGAGGCAACACCAGACACCAACATCATATAACTGTCCACGGCTGTATCACAAAGGCGAAAGGTGGTTTTGACCAGTAATACATAACGGACTTCATGACGACTCAGAACCAAATGATTGAGAATCCCCTGCATCGAATTCATCTCAAAGGAGGGTACCCCAAAGGTGATGGGCTGACCGAGCAGTTGATCTAACATCCGTAAATAGGCGGTTAATAGAATATTGCCCACCTCCGTTAAAACCTCACAGGCGGAGAGATTTAACTGATCGAGGGGGTAGATCATGCCATGAGACTGGAGGAGATTGGTTAACTGAACCGCAGCATGATAATCCAAGGAGAGTAAAGCGTCCCCATTAATTCCCCCCTCAAAACTATGACGAATCACCGCCACCTCATCCAGTAAGTTTTTTGTAAACTCCGTATGGAGAAAACTCAGGGGGTATAATGCGACTTCTGCCACCTCTAAGACAACCGGAGAACCAATTAAGTGGGAGAGTGAAGCCGCCGTCCGACGGGATAACGCAATTTTAATAAAACGGGTTAAAACATCCTGTTGTTTATCGGTCAGTAGCATAGTCAGAATCCCTTAAATGACGTTTGCGTAGAGTTGCGCAGCAATGGAGAATGTAAACGGTAAGCGATTAAACCCCTGACGTTGCTAGATGAATCAAGGTACTGGGGAGATACTGGAGGGAAATTCGGCGATCGCTTAATCCCGCCTCGACCACCGAACGAGGCATCCCATAGACCACACAACTGGATTCATCTTCGGTGTAGACTAGCCCCCCGTGGGACTTAATCCAAGCAGAGCCTTGTTTCCCATCGGACCCCATCCCCGTCATCACCACTCCCAATAAATGGGAACCATAGACCTCCGCCGCCGATTGAAAGAGAACATCCACACTAGGACGATGGAGCATATCAAAGGGGCGGGCTTCCAAATGAGCCAACACCTGACCGTTGGGCTGCCGAACAAAGGTTAAATGGCGACCCGCCGGGGCAATCATCACCCGTCCGGGGCGCACCTCATCCCCCTCGGCCGCTTCGATGACTTCTAAAGCGGAAAGACCATTGAGGCGTTCGGCGTACATTTTGGTGTAGCCAATGGGCATATGAAGCACAACGGCGATGGGGAGAGGGAAATCGGCCGGGAGTTGGGGGATGGCATAGGCCAAGGCTTGGGGGCCTCCGGTGGAAATACCAATCACAATCATTTCTAAAGCTTGGGATGAGACAGGAGAAGGAGTCATGGGTTTTTCCACCAAGACTAGAGGACTGGGGGCTTGAACCGGAAGACGATTGAGGGGAACATGGGCGGCGGCCTTTACCTTGTCAATTAACTCGTCGCTAATGTCATACATTTTATCGGTGGCTAAAGCGGTGGGTTTTTGGACAAAATCCACGGCCCCCGCATCTAAGGCCGCCAGCACTCGTTCCCCCCCCTCATCGGCAATACTCACCACCACCACTGGAATAGGATGTTTAGCCATTTGGTGTTTTAAAAACTCCACCCCTTCCATTTCTGGCATGATTAAATCGAGGGTGACAACATCTGGGTTGAGCTTTTCAATTTGTTCTAGGGCATCTTTCCCATCGTGGGCTGTCCCCACTACTTCTATAAAGGGACTGCGGGAGAGCATTTGGCGAACCACTTTCCGCACATAGGCGGAATCATCCACAATTAAGACCCGAATAACTTTACTCACTAGATACTCCTTGCTTGCTCTTTAGATTTGAGATAAATAAATGCACCCCCAATTTCTTTTAACTGAAATGGAGTTTTGAGTTTTAAGAGAGACTCTGATGTACTGATGGATAGATAACCCGGGGAAGGCATAAAGTCATAAAAATGATTGACGGTGTTTTCAATGGCTTGTTCAGAAAAATAGATAAAGACATTGCGACAAAAGATAAAGTTAGCCCGAGCTAAGGAGCTAAACTCCCAAACGTTCATTAAGTTTGCCACAGACCACTTGATTCTTTTGTGGATCAATTCATCAATTTTCCAAGCTTTTTGGTCTTTCCTTATGGGATCGACAATTTCCACAAAATACTTAGATTTTAGGAGAGGAGAAAGAACGCGAAATGATCGTTCTCGATAAATGCCTTCACGGGCAGTCCGAATCGCCTTGGATGAAGCATCGCTGGCAAAAATTTGAATATTACATTTTTGAAACCAACCTGCTTCATTTAAAGCCATCGCGATGGTCAGAGGTTCTTCTCCTGTGGAACAAGCCGCACTCCAAATGCGAAAGGTATCTTGGCTATTCAAGGCAAACCATTTTGGTAAAATGATCTGAACTAGGGTTTGAATGGGATCAATCTCTCGCCAAAAAAAGGTTTCTGGAACCGCTAAAGCATTCATCAAATGACCCCATTCTTCATAGGCACTAGGGTCATATTTGAGGAAATAATAGTAATCTAGGAAGGAAGTTAGACCACATTCTTGTAAGCGAGGAGTTAGTTTATCCCCCAACATTTCTCGTTTGTTTAACTCATAATAAAGACCTGATTTTTCATGGATTAAATCTCGCAAAATAGTAAAAGTACTTTCATTCAATTCAACGGGTTCTTTCCAACTTGTTAAACGAAGTTTATTGATATCTTGCCATTTATCATGAGTCATCCGTCGGTCCTACTGTAATGAGTAATCGTCAGGTACAAGGGTAATCAGAGGAAGCGTGACCTTCTTTAGCTGGGGGACGCTTCAGCATTGTCTATCGCCAAACGGTAAGACGGGATAGTAGAGGATAAAAGAAATCTACTCCACGCTGGCGCGCTGTGATCTTCGATTCAGCGTCAGGTCGTTCACGAAAAGTGTAAGAGTCGTTGTGCCGCACGACGGACAGCCGGGGAGGGGTCGGTTCGGGTCAGCATGGCTAATTGTTCGATACAGGAACGATTCCCTAGGGCAATGAGGGCGCTGACGGCGGCTAAACGCACGCCGGATTCCCGATCGTGGAGGGCGGCGATGAGAAATTCTGAGGCATAGGGATGTTTGAGCCGTTTGAGGATTTCGACCACGGCACACCGGATAGTGGTGTGAACATGATTGAGCCCCTTAGCGATCGCCTCAATATATTCGAGTTTGGCCGTGTTGGGGTGGTTGCCCCGTTGGGCGAGGGCGTTGATACAGGCTTCTCGATTGCTGGGGTCGAGGGTGAGTTCTAGGAGGGCGGCGATCGCATCAGGGGTGGCCATGCGGGAGAGGGAGTCAATGGCGGCATGAACGACCTTGGTTTCAGGATCCGCCGCTACCATCCATTGTAAAGCGAGGCCTGCATCAGTATCCCCCCGTTCCCGGAAGGCTTGGATGGCATCGAGTCGCCGTTCTGGATTGGGGGAATTTAACCCAGTCATCAGGGCGGAAACCGCGTTGGGGTGGTCAATTTGACCCAACGCTAAGAGGGCAGCCCGAGCAATATCGGGATCGCTGTTCTCATCTTCACTGAGTTGGATTAAGAGGGGGATCATTTCCTCATGACCCAGTTGCCCCAAGGTTTTAGCGGCGGCAGCCCGCACGGGATTGGCTGGATCTTCCTCAATCAGGGTTTTAATCCGGGGGAGCAGTTGGTCAATCATCGTCTCCGTGGCTGGGGTGTTGCCCATTTCTCCCAGCCAACGGCCGAGAGAACGCACCGCTTGATAGCGGACCCAGGGTTCTGAATCTTCTAAGGCTTGGCGTAAATGCTCGAACAGTTCCGGGGTGAGCGCTGAGGGGGTTAAAGTCCCCAACTCGCCCAAAGCGTGGGCGGCCACTGCCCGGACTCCGGGGGTTTCTTGAGTGAGCGATCGCACTAAAACCCCAAACACTCGGTCATCTTCCAAATAGGGCAAATGTTCAATCACCGCCCGCCGCACTCGCTCTTCCGGGTCTTCTAAACAATCAAACAGGGGATCAATACATTCGCGAAAGGCAAAATAGCCCGCGATTTTAACAGCCGATTCTCGCACCCAAGGATTCTCATCTTTGAGCATGGGCAGGATACGCTGAGACATCGCCGGATGACCCAAGGAATTGAGGGCAGCGATCGCCGCCAAACGCACAGCCGATTCTGGATGTCCCATTAAACTTAACAGAGAGTCAAACGCCTTTTGATCCCCAATTTGGGCTAAGGCCGCCGCCGTGACCATCACCAGTTCTGGATCTTCACTCAGCAGTTGAGTCAACGCCTCAACTGCCCGAGGGCTGCCAATGCGTCCCAAAGCATCGGCCGCTAATTTGCGAGTTTCCAAATCCGGAGAATCCAACTGTTGAATTAATAAATCTGTCACCCTCGCCCGAGAACGAGTATTCCGCCCATAGCGGATCATGGCCGATTGGACTAATTCTCGCACCGCAGAAGACTCTAACAGGCCGGCTAAAGCCCGTTCTATCTTTTCACCTTCCAAAGACCCTAACAGAACCACTAAAGCCGTCAGTTGCTCATCAGAGGCTTCTGGGAGAACCGCTAAAATATTATCAACGCCTTCCTCCTGAATCCCTTGACAGGCTAAATCAGCGATAACATCCCCTTCACCGTAAATCTTTTGATAGCGTTGGGAAATTTTGGCGATCGCCCCCGCAATACTTAACACCTGGGTATTAGGCAGATTCAACTGTTCTGCCATTGCCACCACCACATCCGCATCCCCCAACTGCCCCAACACCTCCGTCACCTGATCCACCAGTAACTCATCCTCCAACAGAGGCAACAAACGACTGGCCACCGTACTATCCCCAATCCGCATCAAGGCTTCCAGTGCCGGAAATGCCAAGAAAAAATCCCCTCCTCGGGCAATTTCGCACAACTCATCAATCGTCTCCGTGGCTTGGAGATGACCCAAGGCTTCAATCACATGATACCGAACATTTGTATCCTGATCCTTTAACGCCTCCCGCAACGCGGGGATTGCTCGTCCATCGTGGCGTTCACCCAAAGCCAAGGCCGCATAAATGCGCAGATCCACATCCGGATCCTGTAAACAGTCAATCAGGGCGGGAATGGGATCTACATGACTCAAAACCAGCACCTGCAACACACTATTTAACACATTGGGATTGCGGTGTTCTCGGCGTAGGAGAGTTAATAACTCTTGGGTAATTTGGGGTTGAGAAGACTTCGCCCAATGATTGACAATTTGCGATCGCACTTGAGGATGATTTTGATCCAACAGCGATAAAGCCTCTTCGATAGAATCCGGGATTTTTTGAGGTTCCGCCAACTTTTGGGCTAACACCCGTTCCTCAATCAACCGTTCCGTCACATCCTCTAGGGTGACAATCGTCCCAATCACCTCATCGCGATCGCGTAACGGAGCAATCGTCACCCGTTGCTGCATCTTATCAAAATAGGGAGAAGATCGTTCAGGAGGACAAGGAATCAGATAGTGATGCAAAGCCGGGGCCAACGTTTCAATCACCCCCTCCCTCAGCACCCGTTGAAACCGCTCCAACAGCCCCCGAGACGCTAAATCCGGAATCAAATCCATTAAAGGCTTGCCATACACTTGTTCCCCTTTCAATCCCGTCATAGCAACCAGCGTTGCATCCCAAGATCGAATGAGTAAATGAGCATCCGTAGTGAAAATACTAATAGTCATAGTGGATTGTGGACAGAGGATAGTGGATAGTAAGTCGATGCCAGTAGCTAGCGTTTGTTGAATAAGGGAACGGGGGAGAGTCGGGAGTCGGGAGTCGGGAGTCGGGAGTCGGGAATCGGGAATCGGGAGTCGGGAATCGGGAATAGTTAATAATTATCAACTCCCCCTCTCCCCTGCTCCCCTGCTCCCCTGCTCCCCTGCTCCCCTGCTCCCCCTCTCCCCCTCTCCCCCTATTCCCTATTCCCCCAACTTATTGATTTCCCACATTACGAATCATGGATAACTGCTGATTTACCAACGTCTTAGACTCTTGTAAACCTTGACTTCCCCGAGAAGAAAACAATTGTACATCACGCACCAACTGCTGAACTCGACTCGCCACCGCCGAATGTTCCAAATTGCTCGCCGAAATCAAGCGAATTTGTTTAACAATATTTTGACTTGACAACATCATGTCCTGAATAGCGCGGTTTTGTTCCCTCATCGCCTTCGCCACCTGTTCCGACTGCACCCGCATACTATCCGTCGCCTTATTCAGTTGTAGCGCGCTCGTCGTCTGTTCCTGCATCGATTGCGTCACCGTATTAATTAACCGCACCAAGCGTTCCGCCTCCTGAGAAATTTGATCCCCCGCCACAGACTGTTCCTGCAAGGCTCGGGAAGTCGTCCCAATACCCCGACGCATCATCTCAATGGCCTGCATAATTTGGGTCGCCCCCTTCGCCTGCTCATTAGCCGCCTTGCGCACTTGTCCCGCCAAATTATTTGTATTTTGCGCCGCCTTAATCACATCTCGCGCCGCCCGGGACTGTTCCCGCATCGCCTGATTCACCTGTTGGCTAATCTGACGCATTTGTTGGGTCGATTGAACAATCCGTTCCGACGCCTTCGCCTGTTCAATCGTTGCCCTGCTTACTTCTTTCGCTTGGGCGACAGTAGCATTAATCGCCGTCACCACCGTTTGCCCGGCCACTAACTGCTCTTCCGAAGCACTAGAAATTTGACCCACCAACTTCGTCGTTTCTTCCACCCCATCCAGGATTTTTTTCAACCCCTGCGCCCCATCTTCTGCCAAACGCCCACTATCTTCAGCAACTCGCACCCCCTCGCTAGATGTATTCACCGCCTCCTGCACCACATTTTGTAACCCCTTAATAATCATCCCAATATCAGAAGTCGCTTGAGCCGCCCGGTCTGCCAGATTGCGAATTTCCTCCGCCACCACCGCAAAGCCCCGCCCTGCCTCTCCAGCCCGGGCCGCTTCAATGGAAGCATTGAGAGACAATAAATTCGTCCGTTCAGCGATTAAATTAATCGTGTCCACAATGGAACTAATTTCCGTCGTCCGCTTCCCCATATCCCGAATCACATCAGCCGACTGCACCATGGACTGGCGCACTCGTCCTAAACCTTGAATCGCCTTTTCAACCGTTGCGCCTCCCACTTCCGCATCCCGCGCCATGCGTTGGGTCAGTTCATCAGCCTTTTGGGTTAAGGTAGACACCGAGCGAATGGAACGGTCCAGTTGTTCGGCACTGGTAGCCGCATTGGTTGCCGCTTCGGTGATTCTTTCGCTATTTTGGGCTACCCCTTGGATAGACTGCGCCATTTCTTCAATGGAACTGGCTACATCTTCCACCGTCGCGGTTAAATTCTCGGTACTGGCGGAAACCTGTTCAATCGAGGCCGCCATTTCATTAATCGAGGAGGTCGTTTCTTCCGAGGCCGCCGTCATATCATCGGCATTTTGCGCCACCCCTTGGATAGAACTATTCATTTCTTCCACCGAGGCCGCCGTTTGATTCACCGCCGAGGCGAGGTTTTCCGTGTCGTTGCTGACGCTTTTAATCGAGGCCGCGATTTCGGTCATAGAAGCCGTCACCTGTTGGGCTGAGGCTGCCATGTCTTGGGAGGTTTCGGCGACGTTTTTGGTGTTGGTACTGCTTTCTGTGATCGAGGTGCTGACCTGTCGGATAGCGGTAGCCAGTTCTGTGCTACTGCCTGTTACTTGTTCCACGGAGGCCGCAATTTCGTTGATGGAGGACACCATCTGCTCGGTGGAATCAGCCACGGATTGGGCTTGATTGGCTGTGTCTTTTAAGGAGGTAGCAATTTCAACAATACTGGTTGTTGCTTCTTCAAGGGTTTGGGTTTGTTTGTGGTTATCTTGGTCAAGTTGGGTGAGTACGCTACTCAAGTCTTGTACCCCTTGAGTCATTTGGGCGGCTGTCGCGGCCATCAGGGGGTTTAGGTCTGGGGAGGAGGCTAATCCTTTGCCGTTGTTGGGTTTGGGGGCTTTGGCAGCCTGGCGATTTTTAGCCATGAGAAAAAACTCCTTGATTAATTAAATAGGCTGTAGGGAAAGGACAGGATTTAAGACAAAACCGAGAGGCTAGAATCTGGCATTTGAAAGACTTCCTCGACTTTCAGAATGAGAATAATTCGTTTTTCAAGGGTGGCAATTCCGGCTAGGTAGCGCCCACTTAACCCAGAAATTTCCTCGTTGGGAGGTTGAATGGCATTCTCGGGAATCACGATAAATTCTCGGGCGGTGTCTACAATTAATCCGATGGTGCGGTTTTGACTTTGGGTGACGATTAACCGGGTGCGTAGGTTGTAGGGAATTTTTTCAAAGCCAAAGCGGGCGCGGAGGTTAATCACGGGAATCACTTGTCCTCGGGAAAATACCACTCCTTCGACAAAGTGGGGTGCATTGGGAACGGGGGTAATTCTATCCACCATTTCCATTTGCTGTACGGATTGGGACGAAATTCCATATAAGGTGTCGGCCAGTTCAAAGATGATAAAGGCTTCGTTTGGGTTGGATGAGTTGGACATAATTGGTTGTGAATAAGGTGTCGGGAGTTGGGAATGGGGAATAGGGAATGGGGAATAGGGAATCGGGAGTCGGGAGTCGGGAGTCGGGGAAGAGGTAATAGGGAATAATTATCAATTCTCCCCTGCCCCCCTGCTCCCCTGCCCCCCTGCTCCCCTGCTCCCCTGCTCCCCCTCTCCCCCTCCCCCCCTGCTCCCTTGACTGATGGATTTACGGGCGGCTGCCATGCGCACGAGGGCCCCCACGTCTAAGATGAGGACGACGCGCCCATCTCCCAATTCCGTGGCTCCGGCGACTCCTAGGACGCGCACTAGGGGGTCTGTGAGGGCTTGGACGACGATTTCCCGCAGCCCAATAATGCGCTCTACGACTAAACCAACGGTGTTTAGGCTACTGCCTGCTACGACGATTTTTAAGCGGGTGTCTGGATGGATGGGGTCTAAACTTGGGGTGAGATGGAATAAGTGGTTTAAATGAACGAGGGGTAAGACTTGACCGCGATAGGGAATAATTTCGTTGTTTTCAAAGTGGATGACTTGACTGGGGGAGACTTCAATCACTTCGCGGACGGAGGATTGAGGAATGGCGAAAGTATCGGTTCCTACATTGGTAATTAAAGCATCTGCGATCGCCAAAGTAAGCGGCAATTGAATCCGAAAACAAGTCCCCTGACCCACTTCCGTCGTCAAATCAAGCAGCCCCCCTAACTCCCGCACAGTGTTCTTCACAATAGCCATCCCCACACCCCGACCACTGGCCAAATCGGCCTGTTCTTTAGTCGAAAAGCCGGGGGCGCATAAAATCTCTAACAAACTCATGCCATCATAATGGTCTTCTCCGACTCCAGAAGAGATTAACTGACGCTCTCTCGCCTGCTCTATGACCTTTTTCCCGTCCACCCCTCGCCCATCATCCTCAATTTCAATCATCACCATTTCCCCCGAGGTTTGAGCGCGCAGGTGAATCTGACCCACAGGGCTTTTCTGGGCGGCTAACCGTTGCTCTTGGCTTTCAATGCCATGACTTACAGCATTGCGGACAAGATGCAGCATCGGGTCCATCATCCGTTCCACCACAAACTTATCAATCTCGGTTTCCTGTCCACTAATTTTTAACACCACCTCCTTATCACTTTCCCGCACTAAATCCCTCACCACAAACTGCATCCGAGCGAATATCTCCCCAATCGGCACCAGTCGCACCCGCATCACCCCTTCCCGCAAGTCCCGCATCTGTCGTTCTAAGGTTAAGTTTAGTTCCTGTAAGGGTCGCAGTTGAGCGTCGGGTAAGATGCTTTTCAGTTGATGAATATAATCATCTAATCTCGCCCGACTAATGACTAAATCCCCCACCATTCGCATCAGAGCATCCAGTTTGGGCAACTCTACTCGCACAACAGTAGAGGGTTGAGAAATCAGGGGTGCAGCCTTGGTCATGGGTTCTGTTCGCGCAGCGTTGCCCAACAAGGGCAAGGCCGGGGGGGCATCCACCCCGGATAAAAGGGGCGCAGGAGTGGTTTCGTCGTCATCAGAGCCGGGTGTTGACTCTTGGGTTGGTTTGGTGTCCCCGCTTTCTGGGACTGTTGCCACTGGCTTCACTGCCGCTTCTACAGGTTTCAGGGGTTCATTCGGAGGGGTTGTTTCTGGGGTTTCATAGGGAGTCCAAGTAACTCCCTCTTGGGACCAAGGGGAAAAAAGGCTCTCTTCGGCTGTTGTTCCCACGACAAAATCAAAAACAATCTGATGGTCAGGATTAAGACGAGGTGCCGCATGAATGACTTGCCCAATACTTTCCAAACGACTGCGAATCACATTGACATTAATGCCTGCTTGGGCCCGTTGGGAGTTGGGAGAAAACACAAAATGCCAGACTTTTTGACCTTCTTCCTGAACCCCTTTCAGGTGGTCTTGAGCGGTGCTGGGCAGTGCGAGATGAATGGGGGTAATAATCCCTTGCGTTTTTTGGCTTGGTTTAGTTTCTGTGGGCAGTAAGACCTTCAGTTTTTCGACAATGGGTTCAATATCGGGCAAAGGAGCGTTTTGGTGCTGACAATTAATGACTTGCTCTAGGGTTTTTGTTCCTTCCATTAAGGCATCAAAACCGGATGCAGAT
This sequence comes from Spirulina subsalsa PCC 9445, assembly GCF_000314005.1. NCBI lineage: Bacteria > Bacillati > Cyanobacteriota > Cyanophyceae > Spirulinales > Spirulinaceae > Spirulina > Spirulina subsalsa. The sequence continues at coordinate 3,337,561 of NZ_JH980292.1, read as the reverse complement.
AGGGCAGGATGTTCTTCTCGCAACAGACGTAAATAGCTTTCCATCTGATGGGCTAGTGCTTCAGCTTCTTTAATCCCCACCATGCCGGATAACCCTTTTAAGGTGTGAAAACTCCGAAATAGGGCTTGTAATACTTCCAGTTCTACATGGGGTTGGTCGAGGAACGATTCTAAGACCAAAAGGTTCTGACGAATGGCCGCGAGATGTTCCTCACATTCGGCGAAATAATCCTCTAGAAATTCTGTAAAAAAGCTATTGTCTTCTGAAGTCTTAGACACCACTATTTTAACTCCCTGCACGAGTACGAGATTTTGACAAGCTTTTTTAAAAAAACATTACGATTGCGCCGAATTGAATAGATTAGAAGTAGCAGGGGCTAGGGAAAATTTTTCTCCGTCAAAATTAGGAGATTGTCTGTTTACCTCTAATCCATCTCACCTCTAAGGTTTAATTTTGGCAATGTTTAATTTTGTTGGGCTTATCGGTCTAATAATAAAAGTTGAGTTCAGGGCAAAAAATGATCTGTTTAACTTTTATTTTAGATCATAAATCTCTAAGATAATCTTCCTACTTTTAGGTATTTTTTGCCTAAATTTTAGCTTACATTGAAGCCTAATTTAAGGTTAACCAGTTCTTGAATTTGTTCAGCCAAAGATTTGGGTTGAAAAGGTTTCGTTAAGTAACAAGATGCTCCAGCCGATAGGGCTTCACTTTTACTTTCTGGATCGCCCTTAGTCGTTAAGATAACAATGGGGGTAGCTTGATAATCGGGATGGCTGAGGACAAATCGCAACACATCTAAACCGTGCATATCGGGCATATTGAGGTCTAAAACCATGAGATCAAAGGGGGAGTTCTGCATTTGCTCAATGGCTTCTAAACCGTTGGCTGCTTCACTAAATGTGAAGCCCGGTAAGTCTCTTAAAGAGGCAATTACCATTTTTCGCATAGTGGCTGAGTCATCGACTACTAAGATACGTTTCATCGAAAATTTGGGGTTAAAAATCCCGTCTTTTGGGCTAGTTCAAGACAAGCCTAACTAGACGGCTTTACAAGGAAATACCAGTTTTTCTCGGGAGATTATTTCAAGGTCTGGCAAACTTGTTTAATTCCCTTCTCACAATCCCACTCATACAACTTAGATGACTGGTCTAAATTTAACGGTTCAACCCCTATACTGGATGGCTTACGAATGACTCATGAATACCTCCTATTGGGGGGAGGATTGGGAATGGTGTAGCCTGTTGTATCTCTCTTGTGGGATTTGCGAGAGGGATTCACTCGGTATCTCCGGCTTCAACATAACTCAAGAGTCTTCGTCCGTTGTCTTCCCGTTCAAGGGAGGTTCATGATGGACTTTGATCCGAGTGAAGGATTGTAGATTGTTCAAAGACATCTGTATTTTATCAAAAGTGGATTCGGTCTTTCACAAAATGCAACAATCTATTACGAAATCAATTTTCAGTATTTTCCCCTACAGTTTTGAAGATTTGTTGCATTTTTGCTCTAGATTTTATATTTCGCAATAAAACTTTTCTTCTTGTTTCTCCTGATATTCTGCCTAGGGCAAAATGCTAAAATGAATCTGAACACAGAGCTAACCAAGGGCAGAAAGTGGGATCAACAGAAGATTTGACAGCAACAAAAGTTTATAAATTTTACAGGTTGCTGATGGGTAGGGAAACAATAGGAGGGATCATGTTCTAGGCTAGCCATTTTTTTCTGGGTGAATCAACATCATGAAGGCTGGGGAGGATCAAGACGTGGTTTCTGTAGAGTGTAGAATAAACAATCGGATTGGCTTGGTTGAAGAAACGTTACAAGCGCAGGAGAAATTTTTACGTTTGATCTATGAGGGAGTAGATCAAGCCATTTTTGTAGTAGGGGTTACGCTGAAGACGAAAGAGGAGAAAACAAGGGGGGGATCTCCTTATCGTTACGAGTTTTTGGGCTGGAATGGGGTATCGAGTCGCTTCACGGGTTATGCTTCGGAGGAGGTGGAGGGAAAAACGCCTTGTGAGTTGTTTAGCCCGGAGGAGGCGGCGGAGATTACAGCGAATTATGATCGGTGTTTACTGGTTGGAGATAGTATCCGTTATGAAGAGTATCGGGATTTTTCAGGGCGACGAATTTATACTTTAACGACGTTAACACCGCTTCGGGATGAGACGGGGGCATTTTACCGGATTATTGGCACGGCGATTGATATTAGCGATCGCAAAACTACAGAAATCGCCCTCCAAGAATCCCAAGCCCGCTTTAAACGCCTCGCCGATCATTTACCGGGTGTCACCTACCAATATCAAAAATCCGCCGATAATCCCACAGGATTTTTCACTTATATTAGCCGCAATGCACTGGATTTACTGGAACTCACCCCAGCAATGATTATCCAAGATCCTGAAAAAATGTGGTCTTTAATTCATCCTCAAGATATCGATGAGTTTCTCTATTCTACCCAACTGGCGGCGGCTCAACAGACCCCTTGGCATCATGAATATCGTATCATTACCCCCTCGGGTCAGGTGAAATGGTTACAAGCCGAAGCGAGTTTAGAAATTCAAGCGGATTTATCCTTAGTCTGGGATGGGATTTTTTTAGATATTACCCGACGCAAAGAGGCAGAAGAAGCCTTAAAACGGTCTGAGGCGATTTTAAGAGAGTTTGCGGAGTGGGAATCTATGCAGCATCATATCTCGATGTTGATTCGTAATTCCCTCGATAGTGAAACGGTTATTCAGACTACGGTCCAAGAACTTCAGCGTTATTTAAAGGCCGATCGATGTTGTTTTCTCTGGTTTCGGGGGGAAGTCCAGCGCCGCAAGCACCGAAAACAGCGCCATTCTAGCGGAGAATTGCTTAAGGGTGGCGCGACGAGTCTCGCTTCTTATTGGGAAGTGGTGCAAGAGGCGAAACAGGACGAAGATCCCAGCTTTTTGGGGCAACATTGGGATGAGGGAGAAAACTGTTTTACAGAATCGCTATTGAGGGGGATCAATTTACAACTTGATTGTACTGTGGAGTGGAGTGATCCCCAAGTTAAAGCCTATTTTTCTCGACTGGGCTATGATGGTGTATTACTCTTAGCTGTCCCAACTCATAGCCGGAAATTGGGGGCTTTAGTGCTGTTACGGGAAGCCCCAACACCTTGGAGTGACAGGGATTTGGAGTTAAGTCAGGAAATTGTTAATCAAATGGCGATCGCGATTAATCAAGCGGATCTCTACACCCAAGCCACAGAATCCGCTCGCCTGGCCACCGCTAAAAGTGAAGCCCTCGAAGTGGCCTTAAAACAACTCCAACAGGCTCAATCCCAATTAATTCAAGCGGAAAAAATGTCCAGTTTAGGGCAATTAGTTGCAGGGATTGCCCACGAAATTAATAATCCCGTTAGTTTCATTTATGGCAATGTGATTCATGCCCAAGAATACACCAATGATTTACTGGTTCTGATCGAACGTTATCGTCAATACTGCCCCGTTACCCCTCCTCAAGTTCTAGATTGGATAAACGAAATTGATCTAGAGTTTCTTGTTGAAGATTTACCCCGGCTTTATCAGTCTATGCAAATGGGCGCAGACCGCATTCAAGAAATTGTAAAATCTTTACGCACATTTTCCCGGTTAGACGAAGCCGAAATGAAGGAGGTTGATCTTCATCAAAACTTAGATAGTACCTTGATGATCCTCAACAGTCGTTTAAATGGGACCGAGGGAAATACAGTCATTCAAGTGATCAAAAATTATGGTTTTATTCCCCCAGTACAATGTTATGTAGGGCAATTAAATCAAGTGTTTATGAATTTACTATCTAATGCTATTGACGCGTTGAATGAACGAGATAAAAACCGTCATTTTCCTGAGCTAGTGAAACATCCCAGCATTTTAGAAATTAAGACAGAGTTAAAATACCGTCGCTGGGTTCAAATCACCATTCATGATAATGGGATAGGCATTTCTCCGGAAGCTTTATCTCGTATTTTTGACCCTTTTTATACTACAAAACCCGTCGGTGCTGGTACAGGTCTAGGCTTATCAACCAGTTATAAAATCATTGTTGAACAACATCATGGCAAGTTAGAATGTACGTCAGAGTTAGGGAAGGGGACGGATTTTATGATCACCATTCCTTTAAGAGCGGGGATTTTTGAAGACCATTGACACCCCACCCCCTGCCCTAAAAACGCGGAAATTCTTGGCTCATCGAGTCCACTTAATAGGGTTTATTCAATAAACCCCTACATTCTATCCAAAGCGTTTTCATTCTCCAAATTTAAACCAAATTTTTCCTTTTTTGTTTGGACTTTGAAAACACCCTACTTGCAAAGGGGGCTTTAGAGGGATTCTCCTCTCTGAGGTAAACTAAAAAGAAATACATCCGAAAATCTCCCTTTGAAAGGGGGATTTAGGGGAATTATTATCTCTAAAAAAACTCGCTAAACCACAAATTTTAAGCCTCAATACTCATGAAAATTAAAACCATATCCGTTGATGGACTATTTGGCATTTTCCAACATCAGATTCCGTTAAATACCGACGAGCGAATCACCATCATTCACGGACCCAACGGCTTCGGTAAAACAGCAATTCTCCGAATGCTCAACGGTTTATTTAACGCTCAATATTCTAGATTGCGGAGTATTCCCTTTAACCGACTTAAGATTGAATTTGACAATCATACTAGGCTTGAAGTCGTCAAAACATCTCACGGTAAAACCAAAGAACACAAAGGAAAAATCAGCCTTGATTTTTATAGCAAAAACTCAAAAAAACAGACCCATGACCTCAAGCACAGCCAAGAACCACCAGAACTTAATTTTCCCATCAGCGCTCTGGATGATATCATTCCCGGATTGGAACGAATAGCCCCTAGCGAATGGCTTTATTTGCCCACAGGTGAAACCCTGTCCTTACGAGAACTAATTGAGCGATTTGAAGATATTTTACCCTTCAGCATTCAGACTCAATCCCATTTAGAACCTCAATGGTTTAAAGACTTAAAACAGGAAATTCATATCCGCTTGATTGAGTCTCAGCGACTGCTAAACTTCAGTTTTAGTCCTTCCTCAAGGGTTTATCCTAGAATTCCCTCAATGTTACACACTGTTTCTGCCTACTCCGAAGAAACAGCCAAGCTCATTCAATCCAAACTTGCCCTATACGGCACCATCTCTCAATCACTCGATCGAACCTTTCCCGTTCGATTAGTCCAACAACAACCTTGCCCAAAACTAACGGACGAGCAACTGCGGCAAAAACTGGAGGATTTAGAAAAAAAACACACTCGTTTAATTGATATTGGTCTATTAGAAAACGATGAAAACGCCAATCTACAAATTCAGCCCCCAACGATGGATTAAAATACAAAAAACATTCTATCTGTTTATGTCAATGACGTGGAACAAAAGCTTGATGTCTTGAGAGATGTTGCCACAAAAATTGAACTATTGCAAAAGATTATTAATCAAAAATTTGCTTACTCTTATAAAGAAATGAGATTTAATAAACAAAAAGGATTTGTCTTTAAAAGAGTTGCAAATCTTACGGCTTCTGAGTCGGACATCATTGCTCCTACAGACCTCTCCTCTGGAGAACAACATGAATTAGTGATGCTCTATGAATTGTTATTTAAAGTTGAACCGAATTCTCTTGTTTTAATTGATGAACCTGAATTGTCCCTTCATGTGGGTTGGCAAGCACAATTTTTAGGCGACTTGCAAGAAATTACTAAACTGGCTAACTTAGATATTTTGATGGCGACCCATTCCCCCGATCTGATTCAAAATCATTGGGATTTAACCGTAGAATTAAAAGGAATTCAATCATGAGAGAATTCCTTATCCTTGGCAAGTGTGTTGTGGTCATGATTTAGTGGCTATTCTCTCCCTCAGCTTTCGGAAAGCTCTAGGTTCAACAAAAGCCTCAGATGTTGAACCAAACTGTCTAGAGCGCAGTTTACGCCTTGCCTATGAAGTCGCCTATTTTAGACAGACTCAACTTTATATTTTGCTCTGTCAGTGGGAAGAAAATCAACAAAATTACAGCTTGTTTCAGGCTGAACTCAAGAGAATGTGTTAGAACCGGAAGGAAGTCCCCCTTGAGTTAAAATATCCCCTTGATAGAACCCCATATTTCAATACAGACAACATGGTAGAAGCAACAGTGACTCAAAATCCTTTACTGATTGGTTACGGATTACCCCCTTTCCCCGAAATTACCCCAGATCATGTGATCCCCGCCGTGACGGAACTCCTCAAAGACTTGCGGGGAAGACTACAGGCGCTTGAAACTAGCCTAACCCCCACCTGGGAAAGCCTCGTTGTACCACTAACAGAACTTCAAGAACGTTTAGGTTGGACTTGGGGGGTGATTGGCCATTTAATGAGTGTGAAGAATAGCCCAGAATTGCGCCAAGCCTACGAACAGGTGGAGCCGGAACTGGTTAAATTTAGTAGTGAAATGGCGCAAAGTCAGCCTATTTATGAGGCCTTTAAGGCGTTAGCGGCCTCGGAAGGGTATAACAGCCTTGAACCTGCCCAGAAACGTATTATTGAGGCGGCTATCCGCGACGCAGAGCTTTCTGGTGTGGGGTTGCAGGGGGAAACGAAAGAACGGTTCAATGCCATTCAGTTGGAAATGGCCGAACTTTCGACTAAGTTTTCTAATCATGTCCTAGATGCTACGAAGGCCTTTCAGTTGAAACTGACGACACCCGAAGAGGTGGAAGGATTGCCTCCGAGTTGGTTAGGTTTGGCGGCACAAACGGCACGCACGGCGGGGGAAGAGGGGGCGACACCGGAAACGGGGCCTTGGGTGGTGACGTTGGATTTTCCCAGTTATTACCCTTTTATGCAGCATAGCCGCCGGGAGGATTTACGGGCAAAGGTCTATCGGGCTTATATTCGTCGGGCGGCGGAGGGGGAATGGGATAATAACCCCTTGATTGACCGGATTTTGACCTTACGGCAAGAAGAAGCGGAGATTTTGGGCTATAAGAGCTATGGGGAGATGAGTTTAGCGCGCAAGATGGCTCCTACTGTGGAAGCGGTGGAGACATTACTGGAGGAGTTGCGGGGTGCGAGTTATGAGGCGGCTAAACGGGAGTTTGAGGAACTGAAGGGTTTTGCGGGACGACCGGATTTAAGGCATTGGGATGTATCGTTTTGGGCGGAACGTCAGCGCGAGGCGAAGTTTGCGTTTAATGCGGAGGAGTTGCGGCCTTATTTCCCGTTACCCCAAGTGTTGGAAGGGTTATTTGGGTTAGCGCGGCGGATTTTTGGGGTTAAGATTGTGGCGGCTGATGGTCGGGCTCCGGTGTGGCATGAGGATGTCCGGTATTTTGAGATTCAAGATCAGGGGGGGGAGGCGATCGCCTATTTCTACCTCGATCCCTACAGTCGCCCAGCCCAAAAGCGCGGCGGCGCTTGGATGAATGACTGCATCGGACGGGCAAAAATGACCACAGAAGGGAAAACCATCACCCGTTTACCTGTAGCCTATTTAATCTGTAATCAGTCGCCCCCGGTGGATGGGAAACCCAGTCTAATGACCTTTGAGGAGGTAGAAACCCTGTTCCATGAGTTTGGGCATGGTTTACAGCATATGTTAACCACGGTGGACTATGTGGGGGCTTCCGGGATTAACAATGTGGAATGGGATGCGGTGGAGTTACCCAGTCAGTTTATGGAAAATTGGTGTTATGACCGCAAAACCTTGTTAGGGATGGCGAAACACTACGAAACGGGGGAGGTTTTGCCGGAGCATTATTATCAGAAGTTACGGGCAGCCCGCAACTATATGAGTGGTTCCGCCATGTTGCGCCAGGTGCATTTTAGTTTGTTGGATATTGAGTTACATCACCGCTATCAACCCCAAGGCGAGGAAACTCCTAGTCAAGTGCGCGATCGCCTCGCCCAAACCACCACCATCCTCCCCCCCCTCCCCGAGGACTCCTTCCTCTGTAGTTTCGGTCATATCTTCGCCGGAGGCTATGCCGCCGGCTACTACAGTTATAAATGGGCTGAAGTCTTGAGCGCTGATGCCTTTGCTGCCTTTGAAGAAGCCGGACTCGACAACGAAGAAGCCGTTATTACCACCGGACAGCGTTTCCGTGACACCGTATTAGCCCTAGGCGGCAGTTTACACCCCATGGAAGTATTTAAAGCCTTCCGAGGTCGTGAACCCAACACAGAACCCCTATTGCGTCATAGCGGCCTCCTAGCGGCCGGGTGAATTGGGTCGGGAGTCGGGGAATCGGGAACGGGGATTGGGAATCGGGAGTCGGGAGTCGGGAGTCGGGAGTCGGGAATCGGGAATCGGGGAAGAGGTAATAGGGAATAATTATCAATGCTCCCCTGCTCCCCTGCCCCCCTGCTCCCCTTAGCCAACCGCATCCATTAAACACGAATCCGGCAACTCGAACACCCCCACCTGAGAATTTTGACCAAGCACCCCCTCCAACTTCGCCCCCGTTAAATTCGTACCCCGCAAAATCGCCGCCATCAAATTCGCATTGCGTAACAGTGCCTCCGATAAATCCGCCCCCGTCAAATTCACCCCCTTAAGATTCGCCTGTTGCAACTGGGCAGCCCGTAAATTCGCCCGCGTTAAATTCGCCCCCTCCAAATTCGCCCCACCTAAACGAGCTTCACTGAGATTAACCCCTTCCAAATCTACCCCACTCAAATCCACCTCTTTCAAAAAAGCCCTACTTAAAATCGCCCCATTCAACGAAGTACCGTAAAGTTCCGCATGGGATAAACGCCCCTCCGTCAGATTCGCCCAGTTTAAATTCGCACCGCTTAAATTCGCCTGACGCAAATTCACCCGTTGTAAATTCGCCCCACACAGATTAGCCCCCCACAAATTCGCTCCCCGCAAATTCGCATGAGTTAAGATAGCTCCGCTTAACTTCGCCCGGGGGAACTTCGCCTTCACCATAAACGCCCCAGTTAAATTCGCCTTCGTTAAATCCGTTTCAATTAACCTCGCATTACTTAACTTAGAACAACTTAAATTTGCCCAGTTCAAATTCGCACCGCTCAGGTCAGCCTTGGTGAGAAAAGCCCGGTTAAAATTCGCCCCAGTTAAGTTGGCGTTGCGAAAATTCACCCCAATTAATGTGACACATTTGAGGTCTAAACCACTGAGATCAACCCCGGCGAAATCGCGAACCCCCTGTTCGTAGGCTCTGAGTAAATGACGAACATCCATCTTGTACAACCCTCCTTAACTGGGCAAGCCAAAGAACGGAAACAGCTTCTGAGTTAGTTGTCCTCTGTTTATTGTGGATCTTGCTCTATTGTTGTTTTACCTTCCAGCCTAGGAGGTCTTGAGTCAATTTGGGAGTCTTGTTTAAAAAAGTTTAAAATAATATTAAAAAATACTGACCTTGACTAAATTCTGTTAAGAAAATTTCCCTTTTGTAACCGAGCCTAAACAAATAGGCAAATCCGTATAAATACTGAAAAAAATAAACATTCAAAAACCCTGTTCCCGCCAGAGGAAACAGGGTCTTGATTAATCCAATCAGTTGAAGGTTTTACTTCAGGACACCCACCACAGAAGCCACTTCAGATTCAATTAAATCCGGGGCTAATAAGCCTTGGGCATAAATTTGAGGGTGTGCTTCCGCAATCTTGGTGAAAGATTGACGAACTTGGGCATTAATCGCCACCGTTTGCACATCATAGAGTTGAGTCGCCAACTTGGGATATAACCCAATCCCCACAATCAACACCAAGAAGGAAGCGGCAATAAAAATTTCTCGTGGTTGAGCGTCGGTGTATTTGGCTTGGGCTGGTAAGACGCAACTGGTGCCAAAACAAACCGCCGGCTCATTTTCTTGATTCTGTAAGCTGCTATTGCCCATCACACAGGAGGGGGGTAAAGCAGCCCCATAGAACAGTTGCCGTAACATGGAGAGCAGATAGATGGGGGTAATGATTAAACCAACGGCGGCTAAGAGAGCGATTACGGCGCGGAAGTTGAGGTTATAGAGGTCACTCCCGGTGACACCGAGGAAGACGGCTAATTCACTGGCAAAACCACTCATCCCGGGCAGGGCGAGGGAAGCCATTGCCCCGGCCGTGAACAGGGCGAAGACTTTGGGCATTACTTTGCCGATGTCGCTCATCTCATGGAGGGCGAGGGTGTGGGTGCGGTCGTAGGTGACACCTGCGAGGAAGAAGAGGACGGCGGCAATCAGACCGTGGGAAATCATCTGTAACATCGCCCCACTAATCCCTAAGTCGGTGTAGGAGGCAATGCCGAGGAGGACAAAGCCCATGTGAGCGACGGAGGAGTAGGCGAGGCGGCGTTTCATGTTGGTTTGTCCAAAGGAGGCAAAACCACCGTAAATAATGTTAACTACGCCAAGGATAATTAAGACGGGGGCAAAATAAACGTGAGCGTCGGATAACAGACCTAAGTTGAGACGGAGTAAGCCATAACCGCCCATTTTCAAGAGTACCCCAGCCAAAATCATGGAGACGGGGGCAGAGGCTTCACCGTGAGCATCGGGGAGCCAGGTATGGAGGGGGAAGATGGCGAGTTTTACACCAAAGGCGATTAATAATCCGGCGTACAGGGGCAATTCTAAAGCTAGGGGATAGTCTTTCAGGGCGAGTTCTACCATGTCGAAGGTAGGGGTTCCACCACCGTAGAGGGCGAGGCCGAGGCCTGCCACTAGGATAAAGACGGAAGCGGCGGCCGTGTAAAGCAGAAACTTGGTGGCGGCGTAACGGCGCTTTTGTCCGCCCCAGATGGAAACGAGCAAATAAACGGGAACTAATTCCAGTTCCCACATGATGAAGAGCAGTAATAGGTCTTGGGCGACGAAAACCCCCACCTGGGCAGAATACAGCACCAGCATCAGGAAGTAGAAGAGGCGGGGTTTGTGGTCAACCTGCCAAGAGGCGAGGATGGCAAGGGTTGTCACCAGTCCGGCTAGGAGGACAAGGGGCATGGAGATGCCATCAACGGAAACCGCCCAGCTTAAACCCAGTGCGGGCAACCAGTCGTATTTTTCGGCGAGTTGAAAGCCTGCTAGGTTTGTATCGTAATTTTGCCAAAAGGCGTAACACATTAACACAAAGTCCGCGATACCAACCCCGAGGGCGTACCAGCGTACCCGTTTGCCTGTTTTGTCGGGTAGGACTGGGATTGCTAAGGACGCGATAAGGGGAAGTAGGATAATCGCGGTAAGCCAAGGAAATTGAGCCACGATCATAATGATTTGTAAACCATGAGAGTGTTATGAGGGTAATTATACTTCCTTTGTAAACAAATGTTAAGTTTTTTATCCAAATTTTATAAAATTGGTTTTGATTACTCATTATGGATTCGCCCGTTGGGCATGATGGCTCCGGCTAAATTGGCTCCTTCTAGATTCGCTCCCTCTAGATTGGCTCCTTCTAGATTCGCTCCTCTTAAGACGGCCCCGGCGAGGTTGGCTCCGACAAGGTTGGCTCGGGCTAGGTTGCCTTGGGTGAATTCCACTTGACTTAAGTCGGCTTCGCTGAGGTTGGCTCCGGTAAGGTTGGCTCCGGTGAGTCGCATTCCACTGAGGATTTTTCCGGCTAGGTTAACGCCGGGGGCAATTAAACAGGCTCCGGCGGCGATGGGGTTGAAGTCATTGGGGAAGAGGGTTTGATGGTCAAAGAGGGCTTCTTTGAGGTGGGTCTGGCTGAGGTCGGTTTCTCTAAAATCGGCTTCGTAGAGATAGGTTCGGCTAAAGTTGGCTTCGGTTAAAATGGCGGCGGTGAGGTTGGCTCCCATTAAACTGGCTCCGACGAGGTTGGCATGGTGGAGATTCGCTCCCACTAATTCGGTGCCGATGAGTCGCGCCATCATTAAGTCGGCTTGGCTAAGGTCTGTTCCGGAACAGAAGGCAAGGTTGAGTCGAGCACCACTGAGGTTGACGCGCAGAAGTTCGGCCATACTGAGGTCGGCACGGTTTAGGTTGCTGCCTTCAAAGTCGGCTTCAATACAGGAGGCACTCATCAGGGTGGCGTTGCTCAGGTCGCTGCCTCTGAGGTTGGCTTGAAAGAGGTTGACTTCGCTCAAGTCTACTCCGGTGAGGATGAGAAAACTTAGGTCGATGCCTGCGAGGTCTAGACCGTGAAAATCGGTTTCTCCAGTCTGATAGTTTTGTAATAAAGCTTCCCTGTCCATACCCCTGTTTGCCCTTATGAAAACCCTACTGGTGTTCTGTTTGGTGGTGTTGATCAATGGCTATGGCACCCCTGCCTATAGTCTACCCTTATTCTCTGCTGTCCCGATCGGGGGGGAAAGGGTTTCTCGGTTAGGTTTAGATGTGTTACCGGAGGGGTTTCAGCTGTTGCCGGGGGTGCTGTTGGGTCGGGTGGAGGGACGGGTGGAGCAGTTGGGGGAGGTGCTGGAGGAGGGGGGATGGCAGGGGGAGGAGGTGTTTGTTTATTTCCATCCTCGGACGCTGGAGTTGGTGTTAGGGATGGTGGGAGGGGTGGAGGATGTGGGGCGGTTTGATGACTATTTGTCTGAGTTTGAGAATCCGGCGCAACGGGGGGATTTTTTAAGGAAGCTGCAAGGGAAGATGGGGGGGGAACGGCTGAGTTGGGAGGGCTATGAGTATCGGCGGGATTTGGGGGGGGTGGGCGATCGCTCAACAGGAATGAATGTCTCTCTAAACCTTGTGAATCAACGGTTTACGGGGGAGGTTTTGGTGTTTCGGCGCGATCGCATGGCCGCCTTACTGGTCGTTTTAAACCGTGAGGATCATTGGCCCGAGGTGAGGGTTAAGGCGATCGCATCTCAACTCTAAGCTATTTTGATCCTCACAGTAAGCAAAACTAATTGGTTTTTTCCTTAAATTGATGGAAAAAACCAACCTGTCGCTTACAATAGAAGAAGCGGAGACGAATGTTTCCGTTCACTCCTCACACCACTTATCCGCCCGGACAGAGTTCGGGCGGTTTCTTTTGGGAGTTAGCTCCTTTAGGGGATTAACCCTTCTCCTTACTCTTTTTACACCCTTCCGGTTCCGAGTCCATTTGCCCTTGACAAAGCTGAAGTTTTGTGATAGGCAGACGAATTATTATTAAATTATGTTGATTGTATACTTTATTGACCCAAAGTGGACAAGGATTGCTATGGTAGAATTTCCTACAAGTCAAAAAGCTAGAAGATAGGCAAGGAATCCTGTGTTATGGCAGATTCAGTTACAGATAGCACCTTTAAGGAAGTCGTTCTAGATAGTGAGATTCCGGTGCTAGTCGATTTTTGGGCCCCTTGGTGCGGTCCTTGTCGGATGGTTGCACCGGTTGTGGATGAAATAGCGGATCAATACGAAGGTCAAGTCAAAGTTGTCAAACTCAACACTGACGAAAACCCCAATGTTGCCAGCCAGTACGGAATTCGCAGTATTCCCACCTTGATGATTTTCAAAGGCGGTCAACGGGTCGATATGGTGGTAGGTGCTGTTCCGAAAACGACACTCTCCAATACTTTGGAAAAACATCTTTAGAGGAAAAAAGCGATTTTCGTTCCGAGACGCTTCGCGATTCTCCTTCCGAGACGCTTCGCGAGCGCATTTTAGGGGGAATGGTCAGTTATTCTCATCCCCCGGTTTTTCATCTTAAGTTTTGTTAAAAGTGCTTGGGCTGTTTTCAGACTAAGCATTTTTATTTGGGTCGCATTTTTATTTGGGTCGCATTTTTATTTGGGGCGCATTTTTATTTGGGGCGCATTTTTATTTGGGGCGGTTGACTTGGATTTTGATTGCTCCCCTCTACCCAAAATTCAGGTATAATGGGGATTCGCCGAAATAATAGACTTCATGGCTGTGTCACCTTCATCTTATTCCGATTCAGAATCCTTTGCTGCCGCCCTGCATGATCTGGCGAACCGCTTACCAGACCTCAAACATGGCAAATATATTCAACGGGCTTTAACTGTCTTGATGCGTTTGACAGGGGAAGAAGTAGACCGCTTAGACTGGAAAATCCTCAGTGCGGCCATGCAGGACTTAGAAGGGGGCTTTCAGACTTTTTACCCCTACCGTCACATCCGCAAAGTCAGTGTTTTCGGATCAGCCCGTACACCCGTGGATAAGCCCATTTACCAGATGGCTGTAGACTTTTCTCGCCGGATGACCGAACAGGGCTTTATGGTCATCACAGGGGCAGGAGAGGGCATTATGGCCGCCGGGAATGAAGGGGCAGGCCGCGACAATTCTTTTGGTTTAAATATTAACTTGCCCTTTGAACAGGGATCGAATCGCTACATTGAAGGGGATACCAAATTAGTCCAGTTTAAGTATTTTTTCACCCGTAAATTATTTTTCTTGCGGGAAAGTGATGCGATCGCCCTTTTCCCCGGCGGATTTGGCACCCTTGACGAAGCCTTCGAGAGTCTCACCCTCTCCCAAACCGGGAAATATGGACCCGCTCCCATTGTATTTATTGACAATCCCGGAGGAGACTATTGGCAATCCCTCGACCGACATATTCGAGATCATTTGATTACCAACGGTTTAGTAAGTCCGAACGACCCCAGTATTTACACGATTACGGACGATTTAGACCAAGCTTGTTCCACCATCAGCAATTTTTACCGGGTATACCATTCCAGCCGTTATGTCAATCATTTGTTCGTCATGCGTCTAAACTCAGAACTGTCTGATCAAACAGTCGAACAGTTAAACAGAGACTATGCCGATTTATTAGTGAAAGGTCGTATCGAAAAAAGCGCCGCCCTTCCCGCAGAAAAAGGAGACGACACGGAGAATTTACCCCGTTTAGTGTTTGAGTTTAATCAAAAAAGTGCCGCCCGTCTAGGGCAAATGATCCGACAGATTAACGAATTGGGAGCATTATTACCAGAAAGTAATCACCCTGAACGAAAGTAGAGAATTTTTTGACGAAAATAACAAGGGAATGTCCGCAAACCCTCGTCTTTCAAGCGAGAGTTAGGGCGACTCCCTGGTTTTAACAAAGTTTCTTTCTCGAAACGACTCAAAATTCAAACCATCATGAGCCAACGCCTTGCGCAATAAATGATCAGGAATAAACGAATCATACTTATAACACCGGGGACTCTCAGGAGCAACCACCAAATCCTCCCCAGTCCAACTTCCCTCCAAATACCCCCTTAATCCCACTTGAAAATCCTCCAAACTTACCCCCTGCCCTAACTTGAATAATACATAATAAGGCGCATAAGACCTTAACACCCGCACCCCCAAACCCGACTGCATCAACCGATGAATCACCCGTTCCAACGTCATAAACTCCCGACTCCCCAACCAAGGGAAAAAACAATAGAGATTCTCCTCCAACTCCACAAAATAATCCCGATTAAACCCCCATCTCTCCCCCAACAATCGCACCGTTTCCAACCGTTGGCGCGCCCCCTCCAACAAATAGGGATAAACCCTTTTTTCCCCCAACACTTGCCGCATTTTTTGCAAAACTTTAACGTGAATTTGTCCCCGCCCTCCCCGTCGCCAAGATACCGGAGAAATTCCCTCAATCGCCTTGACAAATAACCGCTTTCGTGGTTCGTCAATCTCCAAAACCTGCCAACTTTGACCCGCCAACGAAAAAGAACCCAACAACGGAGGCGGCGCAAAAATACTGCCAATCTCGCCACCTTCACTATAAACCGTATATTCTGTAACATCCTCAAACACCGCATAAAAGCGGAAATTATGCACCCATTTCTCCCCAAATTCCCCCAAAAGGAGAGTCCCCTGTTCCGTGCATTCAATATGTTTAATCCCCAACCAATACCTTAATAACTCCTTAAACTCTTCCCCCGTGATAGCCTGAAAAATCGGAATCGTTAACACGATTTCCGCCAAAGAAGCCGGAGAAATTTCACCATAAGAACCGATAATACTTAACGTCTGTTGATAGAGTAAACTATAGGGATATTTCCCCCACTCAATCGGCTCAATCCAACGTTCCTCTACATACAATTGAATAATCGCAATTGCCTGTAAAAACTGCCAAGGGATTTGGTCAAATAACTCTATGTCCGTCGTTGGTTCAAGTTCCGTACAAACAAACCGCATATCTGCCGGATTATCCCGTCTCCCCGTCCGTCCCAAACGTTGTAAAAAACTAGAAACAGATAACGGCGCATTAAGTTGAACCACCCGTTCTAATTGCCCTAAATCAATCCCCAATTCTAACGTAACCGTCGCCGCCGTCACCGCCGGAGAATCATTGCGCATCGCCTGTTCTGCATCCAATCTTAAGCTGCTCGAAATACTGCCATGATGCACATAATAAATATCCGGTTGGTTTAACCGTTTAGCCAGTTGGCGCAGATTGCCAATAATTGATTCCGCCTCCGTTCTGCTATTAGTAAAAATCAGGGCTTGACTATTTTGGGTAATTTCAAAAATATAATGATGGAACGCTTCAAACTCCTTAATTTCGGCCGCTAAATCGGTCTGATTTTCTTGAACATAAAAATGTTCAACTGCTAATCTAACTTGACGCTGTTCTGAAGCAATTTCCGGCGCAATAGTGACCTGATTTGTTCCCTGTTCTAACCATCGTTTCGCTGCCCCTAAATCCCCCAACGTTGCCGATAGTCCAATCCGTCTAGGGTGATAGTGAATACAACGACTTAAACGGGACAGTTGACAAATAATTTGCGCCCCCCGTTGAGACTCCATAAAGCTGTGAATCTCATCAATAATCACAAAACGTAAATCACCGAATAAATCCGGTAATTTATTAAAGTGATTAATCAGCAAACTTTCCAAAGATTCTGGCGTAATTTGTAAGATACCTTGGGGCTGATTTAAAAGCTTTTGTTTACGACGGCTGGCAATATCCCCATGCCAAGCAAAAACTGGGGTATGGGTTTGTTTTAACAGTTCATTTAGCCGTTCAAATTGGTCATTAATCAGAGCTTTTATGGGGCTGATATAAAGCACGCTGACGGTTTTAGAGGGGTTTTGGTCTAAAACCGTCAAAATAGGCAGAAAAGCGGCTTCTGTTTTGCCTGAAGCCGTTCCTGTGGCCAGGAGGAGATGGGATGGACTGTTAAAAATCACCTCACAAGCGGCCTGTTGAACAGGACGGAGTTCTGTCCAACCTTCCCGATAAATATAATCTTGGAGAAAGGGAGCCAGTCGATTAAACATTAAAGCGGAATAACAAGACATCTCCTTCTTTGACAATGTACTCTTTCCCCTCACTGCGCACTAAGCCCTTTTCCTTTGCGCCATTCATAGAACCACAGGCCACTAAATCCTCATAAGACACCGTTTCCGCCCGAATGAATCCCCGTTCAAAGTCCGAGTGAATCACCCCGGCCGCTTGGGGTGCTGTCATCCCCGCTAAAATTGTCCAGGCGCGGGTTTCTTTCTCTCCGGTGGTGAGATAAGTTCGTAAACCTAATAACTCATAGGTGGCACGAATGAGGGATTTTAAGCCCCCTTCTTCTACTCCCAAAGCCGCCAAAAAGTCCACCCGTTCCTCTTCGGAGAGTTCCACTAATTCCGATTCTACCTGAGCCGAAATAATCACCACTTTCGCCTGTTCTGCCTCGGCAACGGGGCGCACAGTATCCACCCATTGATTCCCCTCGGCTAGGTCATCTTCGGAAACATTGGTCGCGTAAATAACGGGTTTTCGGGTTAATAAACCAAGGGCTTTAATGATTAACTCTTCTTCTGGGGTTAACGGGACTTGTCGGGCGGGTTTTCCGGCATCTAGCGCCGTTTGTAGGCGTTCGAGGATGGCTAATTCTTCTTGGGCTTCTTTATTCGCTCTAGCCTGTTTGCGGACTCGTTCAATGCGGCGCTCGACTTGGGCTAAATCGGCTAGGGCGAGTTCTAAGTTAATCACTTCGATATCTCGCACGGGGTCCACAGAGCCGGCCACGTGGATGATGTCGTCATTGTCGAAACAACGGACTACATGAACAATGGCATCGACTTCCCGAATATTGGCGAGAAACTGATTCCCCAGTCCTTCCCCTTGGCTGGCTCCTTTGACTAATCCAGCAATATCTACAAATTCAATGCGCGTCGGGACAATTTGCTGAGATTTGGAGAGTTTGGCGAGAACGTCTAGGCGAGGGTCTGGAACGGCAACAACTCCCACGTTGGGTTCAATGGTACAAAAGGGAAAGTTCGCTGCATCGGCTTTAGCGTTGGCGACTAAGGCGTTAAAGAGGGTAGATTTGCCAACGTTCGGTAATCCGACAATTCCGGCTCTGAGCATGGGAGGGTAAGATCCTAGTGTATTCAGCAAAAAAAGGGGCAATATTTAATTCTACCCCAGTCCTTCACTCTACCAGAGTTTGGGCTAGGCTTTATGGTACAATGTGCCTCGATTAATATTTGCTGTTTTCTTTCTCCCGTCCCCATTCCCCCCAACTGGTTCAAGGGATTGACTCTTTTTTCACTAAAACTTGATGAAGAAAAGGGGTTTTCTGCCCAGTTTCAGGGTCTAATAGGATGAGATGTTCTCTGTTCTCTCAGATAAGACGTACTCACAGGGGACTGAGCGCCTAAACGCGCACCACTCTATTTTTCTGATTAGGAGCTTTATCTAGAATGCCGACTCGCCAACTGACACCTCTTACAGGCACTGACACATCTCCTCAAGGGTCAATGGCTTCTTGCAGCATGAATTCTCAAGTTTTAAGTCTCGATTTACCCCACATTAACCAACAATTGGCAGAGGCGAAGTCGGTGGAGATTGTCCAGTGGGCGGCGGATACCTTTGGTTCAGGATTGGTCATGAGTACCAGTTTTGGCATTCAAGCGGCGGTGATGCTCCATTTGGTGACTCGTGTGGTGCCGGATATCCCAGTGATTTGGATTGATACGGGGTATTTGCCGACGGAAACCTATTTGTTTGCGGAGGAGTTAACCCAACGGCTGAATCTGAATTTGCAGGTGTATCAGTCGCCGATGAGTCCAGCCCGGATGGAGGCGCTCCATGGTCGTCTGTGGGAACAACGGGATATTGAGGCGCTAAACCGTTATGATCGGATTCGTAAGGTGGAGCCGATGCAACGGGCGTTACAGGAGTTAGGGGCGACGGCTTGGCTGGCGGGGCTGCGGCGGAATCAGACGGAACACCGCAAGCAGTTGGATGTGGTGAGTCAACAAGGGGAATTATTTAAGGTGTTGCCTATTTTGACTTGGCATTCCCGCGATATTTATGAGTATTTGATGAAGCATGATCTACCCTACCATCCTTTGTTTGATCAGGGTTATGTGACGGTGGGGGATTGGCATTCGAGCCGTCCTCTGACGGCGGATGACCAAGATGAGCGAGACACGCGCTTTCATGGGCTTAAACAGGAGTGTGGGTTACATTTGCCTCAAAGTTTGGGCGAGGCGAAGAGTCGCGATTCCAGTGGATTGTAAGCTTCTCGGCGGATTAACTAAAACCCCTTGAGTCGCAAGACTCTCCTGATTTGGGCAATTCGGGGGTATCGAACCCCCGGGGTGCTTTGGGCCATCATCCTGACCCCAACTCCCCATTCCCGACTCCCGACGCTCGGACTTATTCGGCAAGCCCTAAATTATGGGAGATGTCTGTTGCTGTTTGCTGATTAATGTGTCATAAATGGTAAAGAATTGTAAAAAACGCTGGACAAAAAGAGAAATAGGATAATGGAAAACGCAGAACCCACTATTACCCCGACCCTAGAAGAACCCAAGTTTGGTTTTAATGATTATTCTGAACGCCTCAATGGTCGTGCTGCGATGATTGGCTTTGCCCTGACGTTACTCATTGAAGCGTTAACGGGTCAAGGGGTACTCGCTTGGTTAGGTTTGTCTTAACTTAATGTCGGGCGGAATTCCCCCTTTTGTGCTTGGCTGTGCTGGGTTAGGCGGTGGCCAGTCTAGATTTTGGCTCAACTCCGGTTTTAAAAACTGGGGTTTTTTGTTTTCAATTTGGCATACAACCGCATTTTCCCGATTCCTGACTCCCTATTCTCTCTGGCTTCTTGCTTGAACAAGAGGTTGCGATAGTAATACAAAAACCCTACACTAGGTCTATGGCTTAGAAACTACCCCGAAAACTATGAATACTTGTATTTTGATGGCACGGATTGTGCAAGCCCCAGAATTGCGGTATACCCAAGATAATCAAACCCCCGTCGCTTCGATGATTGTGGAGTTTGAGGCGGGACGGGAGGAAGATCCCCCGATGACTTTAAAAGTGGTGGGGTGGGGGAATTTAGCCACAGATATTCAACAAGGTTATCAAGTGGGCGATCGCGTAATTCTCCAAGGCAGCCTGAGAATGAACACCATTGAACGTCCCGAAGGCTATAAAGAAAAGCGCGCAGAATTCTCTGTCTCTCGGATTTATAAACAAGATGGCGGGTTTTCGACCTCCGTCTCCTCCTCTCCTTCCACCCCTGCGGCCTCTCCTCGTCCTAGTAACGTCGTCCCTCTCAACTATAACAAAGCCCCTAACCCGGCCCCGGTTGCTCCCTCCCCGGAATCAGTAACAGTCCCCTCGGATTTTGCCTCTAGTGACGATGAACCGGATTTAGATGAGATTCCCTTCTAACAAGTTGGCCAGAAACTCCCCATCCCTTCGTGGGTGGGGAGGAGTGATGGGTCGGTTGCTGTGGAGTGGGGGGGCTAGTTTCCACCTATTGGGTTTAGCTCATCGTCGGGAAGCCCCGCACTGTACGTTCGCGTTCACTTCGTGACGCTTCGCGAACGCAAAGCGTTGCGTAGCAAATGTCAGTGTCGGGATGAAAGACGGTTAATTGAGGGGTTCGATGCCCCGAAAATTAACTAACAACCATTTACTAGGGAGTGACGATTTATCCCTAGATATTGTATAATAGGTTCATGTCAATAAGCTGCTATTCGTGTTAAACCTCAACTATTGCTACAGAATTTATCCAGATGCCAGTCAAGAAAAAGAATTACTTGACTGGCTAGAAATCTGATGTCACGCAAATAAATCTAAGGGTAAGTGTCCATAAATCCCATTTACTTGTTCATTTTCCGCTTGACAAGCCACTAAAACCCCACGATAAGCTCCTGTATAACTCTCTGCATAATGGCTCATTTTTCCGGTATTAAACTTAATATAAGTTGATTGATTTCATCTATCCTTCGGGCAAATTTCAAAAGCCGACTCATATCGATAAAAACACACCTTGAACTCTGCAAAGAAGTTCATTTGTCCAAGAATAACCGGGACATCTCGCGATTCAGTCCAAGCCAACCCCAGTAGCACGGGAGGAAATTGAGCGATCGCACCCGATACAACCAAACCTCGTGAATCGCTCCGACCCAAATTCCCGCTTAAGGGGATTGAAACCGTCTGATTTTCCCAGATTGCTCCTAGTTGTAAACCGATTTCGTAGGGCAAAACATTGACACTCGCGCCTGTATCTAGCAACGCGGTTACTTCCACAGAGCGATCGCCTAACGTGAGCGTCAAGGGTAAATAGTCGCAGTAGGATCGCCCAAAACTATCAATGCGTTCAGTGAATGAATATCGTTGTCCATCAAGCATTAGATGCTACCTTCCTTTGCAGCCACCAGAAGATCCGACAAAGCCTGAACAGATGCCCTATCTGTTTGAGGCGACCATACCACTGCCTGAGTGGATGCAAGCTGCTGGAGCAATTCATGGGCTGAGTCAACTTCTCCGGTTAGTTCTAGGCTACACCCTTCCTCCTTAGCGACTGCCAAGAGGAGAAAGTGGATCAGTCGAAGTTTATCTTGATGAGATAACTGATCAACGGTAGGTAACAGTTCGCTGAGTAACATAGAGTGGGCTCCG
Organism: Spirulina subsalsa PCC 9445; assembly: GCF_000314005.1. Classification (NCBI taxonomy): domain Bacteria; kingdom Bacillati; phylum Cyanobacteriota; class Cyanophyceae; order Spirulinales; family Spirulinaceae; genus Spirulina; species Spirulina subsalsa. The sequence continues at coordinate 3,315,786 of NZ_JH980292.1, read as the reverse complement.
GGGAATGTGCTTCTCTATTATAGGTTTGACTCTCTTTCCCTGAAATGACTTTAAATCGGCTGTTGTCGAGGGACAGAAACCCGGTTTCTAGCCCCCACCCACATCCCAGGAATCCTCAGAAACCGGGTTTCTAACAAAATCTCTGCTTCCTAACCGCAATCTATCGCAGAAACCCGGTTTCTTGCCGCGAACGAGGTTTATTGCAAGTCGTCCTCTGTCATCCCAGCATCTTTAAGAATGCCTCTTAAGGTTCCAGTCGGTAAATCTCGATTGCTATGTACTGGAATCGACAGAATAACTGCCACACCCTCTTTGGCATAAATATGATGGCTACCTGTGATTCGTTTGAGTTGCCAACCCTGTTGCTCCACAATTTTGCAGAGTGCTTTCCCCGAAATCGATTTCATAAAGACAACTCAATTAACTGTTTTTCTGGGGTGACTTCTTGTTGTTCACTGGCTACTTCTAGCCAACCCTGAACCGCATCAGCAAGCATTTCTAACAACTCTTCATAACTCGATGCCCAGGTGTGACAACCCGGAAGGGCAGGAACTGAACCGCACCAAACATCATCTTCTTGCCAAATCATTGCTTTAATTTTCATGGTTTGTTTCTAATGGCTATCTAATCAAGATTTTAGCCCATCCATTAACGTATCACCCACCGATCATCCCAGAAACCGGGTTTCTGCGACAATCTCTGCATCCTCACCCAAATCTGATTAAGAAACCCGGTTTCTTTTCTCCACTCAACTTTGAGTTATCAGAATGGTCAGAGCGCGTTCTATGGCCTCCTCTTCTGTACTACAAATTCCCCTGGCTATGATGCGATGATCGTAAATTACGGATATCGGGTCGGGATAAAATCTGATAGGCTTGGCGTTCAGCATGGCATTGTTCTAAATATCGCCCCGAAAAATCACCCCCTACCCCGATAGTTTTTCCCGACGATACGCCCACCGCGCCAACATCGCCGCCACAATTGTCCACCACAACAGCCACAGAATGTGAATCATCTGGTAGCCATCAAAACGGAATATCCCCTCTAGTTCCACCTCTCCCATCCAAGCCACCAGTTGGCCGTAGTGATAGGTGGGTAGGAAGAGAATTAAATCTGCAACCCAAGGTTGGGGAAGTAAGGGGGAGATATTGAAGCCAGAGCCAAGTAACATCACAACCAGGAGGGCTACAACGGCCCAGGACAAGGATTCCGTTTTGAAGAGATATCCCAGGCTGAAGCTAAAAATCGCGAAGGGAATCACCCCTAAAACCAGGACAAAGCTGAGGTAAAACATCCAAGGTTCCCAGATAAAGAAACTGGTTTCGCTAAACTGACTGGTAACCCAACCACTCACAAAGGCTAATCCCGTCATTAAGGAGGCTAAGACTAGGAAGTTTCCCACTTTGGCTGCGACATAGGTCGTAAAGGACAGGGGAGTGATGCGTAATAACTTCAACCAGCCGCGATCGCGTTCTGAGGCAATCTTAACCCCAAACTGACTCACACAGAGAAAAACCACCAACCCCGCTAGAGAAGCCGCCAAGAGGGATTGAAACTGGTCTGGGGTATTCTGTTCAATGGAGACTCCTGCAAAAATTGCCAATCCTAGGCCAATAACAATGGTGTCGATTTTACGATAGGTTTGCAGCAGTTCAACATAGAGTTGTCCCCAAAAGGCTTTGAAACTAAAGCTTGGGGGGTTAGAAGCAGATTTAGACTTTGAAGACGTTTCCGTTTCAGAACTTGAGTCAGATTTGAGTTGTGCTGCCTCCTCTAATTCAGTGCGAGAGTTTAGGAACTCCTGATAGCGTGGAAATTCTCGGATCTCCACATCTCCATTCTCGTTACTCAAGCGCAATTCCCGCGTCACCAAGTCGGCAATTTCCTGACAATCCTGTTCACTGTGACTAATCGCCAAAATCGTTTTTCCTTGCTGTTCAAACTCCCGCACTTGTTTCCAGAAATTCGCCCGCGCTTCCACACTAAGATTGTTAGTTGGCTCGTCGAGAATCAAAATATCAGGATTTCCGACAATAGCTAGGGCAAAATAGAGGGATTGAGCCTGACCTCCCGCCAGAGTTGTGGCGAAATCATTTTGCTTACCTGTTAGGCGCGATCGCTCTATAGTTTCAGCTAAACCCAATGGCTCAGGATAATAACTTTGAAACAGACGAATTGTCTCTTTTACGGTCAACCCTTCCACAGGTTTCGCTCGTTGCAACATCGTTCCGAGTTTAAGATGTGCTTGAGGGTCTTCGGGAGATTTGCCAAAAATTTCAATCAACCCCTCATCAGGAGGCTGCAAGCCACAAATTAGGTTGACTAGCGTTGTTTTGCCGGAACCATTATCACCCCGTAGCAAAATAAACTCGCCGGATAAAATGTCGAGACTCACGTTATCTAAAACCTTTTGTTTTTGTTGGTTGATCACGTAAGTTTTTGACAAATTCCGAATCTTGATAGCATTTTCCATGACATAAATCCTACAATAAGCAAGGAGATAAATGAGATCAAGGCATCTGAAACCAACCTAGATTATGAAGCAAAAACCACACCCCACAACCTGACAATAAAGCCAAAGGCAGGGGAACTGGAAACATAGTCATTAAAATCAACACCACTACTCCACCAATCGCCAGTTCTGGGGTAACAATTCCAGAAGTAGTAGTTGTGCAAGTTGAGAAAATACAAACTTGGCTAGAGAGAAAAAAAGCAATTAGCAAAAATACCGCTAACCCCGCTATAATTTTTGCCAAACTTTTAGGAATGCCGAAGATTTTATCTGAGCCATTCATGAGTTCTGCTCCAATAATTTATAGGAAGGTTTCTAATTTACCTGATCATATACCCAACAAATTCCACTAGCAGCAGCACTTCCCGCTACTACCGCTATGGGAGGAGGAACCAATAAGGCAGCGCTTCCGACAGTAACCACCGCCCCAATCGCCGCCGCAGCACCAGGAGAACATCCCCCAGAGTTGACAGTCACGTTAACCGAAGCCACCTGATTGGGATTACTGATTGAGCGAGCCTCAACCTTAGTTTTCCCTTTCTTCACCCCAGTCAGAATACCCTGTTCATCATCCACTTGAGCAATGTTGGCATTCTCTGAACTCCAAGACACACCTTTGTTGAAATCACCTCGTCCATCAAGTATTGCCTGAAGCTTGGTCTGGCTATTTACTCCAAATTTTAATGAAGAGGGTTTAACGGAAATATTAGTGACGATAGGATGGAGAACCTTCATATTAGTCGAGCGGGACTGACTATTATCAATAATTGAAGTCGCGGTTAGGGTTACTTCTCCCGCGTTTAAGGTTCTGATATCTCCATCAGAGGAAATCATCGCCAGATCAGGATGATTGGAAGACCAGTAAACTCGGGTATCTTCTATCGTACAATTGCCCTGACAACTTGCTTGTGCGTCCAGATGAGCCGTCTCGCCAACATAGAGTGATAATGATTTGGGATTAGATAGAAATTCTATCCCGGTAATTCGAGGTGGATTCTCAAGCACAGAAACCTCAATGGTCTGACTCACACGAGGGTCTTGTGTCCAAACGGCTTTTAGGGTTGTGGTTCCAGTTTTCAGAGCTTTAACTCGATTGTTTCCATCAACTTGGATTAGGTTAGGATTGGCGGCTTGCCAATCAATAGACTTATTCTTGGGCTTGTCAATACCGATTAAGTCAACCTCAACTTGTTTATCGCTACCTTCTTTAATTCGTAATTCTGGGGGGTTAATGCTTAAAGTCGGCAAAACTTCAATGGGAACTTGAAACTGGACAGAGTTCTCGGCAGACATCTTATTTTCTAAGCCAATTCTGGCGGATATTTCTGTTTTCCCCGCACTTTTTGCTGTAACTAAAACCTCTTTTCCCTCCTCTTTATCTAAAGAGGCGATCTTTTCATTTTTCGATGTCCAGTGAATTTCTGGAGTATAGTAGCCTGTCTCGGTCACTTTAGCTTTTACTGTGGCGCTTTCCTCATATCTAAGTTCTAAGGATGTGGGTGTGACTGAGGTTTGCCAACATCTTACCTGATCAACCTGTTGCCACCAGATAATGGCACTACAGCCATGTTGCTGGACTAGGGTATAGGTAGCTAGGATGATAGTCCAAATCACGAAGATAGCAATCAAAACCCTAGAATACTTAGGAACTTGTGGCGTAACTCCTGAGTTAGAAGGAGATTCTGACGAAACTTTTGTAGTCATGACTAGCGGATTGTGTTTGAAGTTTAGAGTTTACTTGATCCCGGGGCTTCTGTATGTCCGAAGAAATATTAGGATTCGAGATAATCTTAATTATATAGCGATTTTCAATGAGACGTGAAAAATGGTATCGTATCAATTTGTAAATATAGATAGTGCGTAAGATTACAAAATCTTTTTACCTACTGGGTTTAGGCAAATAAATCTAAGGGGAGGTGTCCATAAATCCCGTTCACTTGTTGATCTTCCGCTTGACAAGCCACTAAAACCCCACGATAAGCTCCTGTATAACTCTCTGCATAATGGCTCATTTTTCCGGTATTAAACTTAATATAAACCGCTTCATCTTCAGACTGACACTCTTCAACTTCAAAGGGAACTCGATAACCAAAGGCTTTTAAATAGCTGGCTAGGGCTTGATATCCTTGAGATAAATTATCGGCACAAACGCCCAAATTTTCCGCCTCTGATTGTTCAACTAATAATAATAACGCCCCCTGTAATTCGGCTTTCTGTTCTCTAGAAGTGACTAATTTGGTTTCCTTACAACTGTACTGATCTAAAATTTCACGGGCTGAGGCTAGGGTTAAATTAGACATAAATTGGAATAAAAATCAAGTATTTTTTACAATTAGTAACGCTCAGGAAGTCCTTGCCCAAAAACGGCCTTAAACTGGGTAGGATATTATTGTTCCCTTGGATTCCCCCCCGAGAATAGATCCATGATTAGAGATCAACCGTTAGGGACATCAAGGGAACCCACCTTTTGAGAAGCTTACATTAATCATTATGGATTTAGTTGCTCTTCAGCACAATCTAGATAATCTGTCCTTTGCCGTCTTGTTTTTGACTATGTTGGTCTATTGGTCTGGGGCGGCGTTTCCCAATCTGCCCTATTTAGCCTTTTGTGGCACCTTGGGGATGGCGATCGCAAATTTCTGTATGGCCGCCCTTCTAGGAGCGCGCTGGCTAGAAGCGGGCTACTTTCCCCTGAGCAATCTTTACGAATCCCTCTTTTTCCTCGCTTGGGGAGTCACCACCATCCACCTAATCGCCGAGGCCATGAGTCGTTCCCGTCTCACCGGAGTCTTTACCTCCCCCCTCGCTATGGGCATCACCGCCTTTGCAGCCCTCTCCCTGCCCCCAGAAATGCAGAACTCCGCCCCCCTCGTACCCGCCCTCAAATCCAACTGGCTGATGATGCACGTTAGCGTCATGATGCTCAGTTACGCCACCCTATTAGTCGGCTCCCTCTTAGCCATTGCCTTTTTAGTCATCACTCGCGGCCAAGAGATCCAACTGCAAGGCAGTTCCCTTGGCACGGGCAGTTATCGGCTCAAATCTTCCCTCACCTTAGAACCCAATGTTGCCCTAGCTTCTACCCCTGATCTCCCCTCGGGCAACACCACCGTTTTACAAACCGTCAACCTCACCACCGCCCCCCGTCTCTCCCCCCAACGCCTCACCCTTGCCGAAACCCTCGATAACATCAGTTACCGGATTATTGGTCTGGGCTTCCCCCTCCTGACTATTGGAATTATTGCCGGAGGAGTTTGGGCGAACGAAGCTTGGGGATCTTACTGGAGTTGGGACCCGAAAGAAACCTGGGCGCTGATTACTTGGTTAGTCTTTGCCGCCTACCTACACGCCCGCATTACCAAAGGCTGGCAAGGTCGAAAACCCGCCATTCTTGCCGCCACAGGTTTCTGTGTGGTTTGGATTTGTTATTTAGGTGTGAATTTATTAGGCAAAGGGTTACACTCCTATGGGTGGTTTTTTTAAGGCTTATTCTTAAAGGTCGGATCTGACCAGACTAAACCTAGGCGATTTCCACTCCTTCCCCCCCTAGAGAGCCTTCCCTCACCCAAATCCATCCTATTTCTAAAAAAATCGCCTCTTCTTTAGCTTTTGCGAGAGAATAACCTGTACCTGCACACTTGATGAACCAGCAGTTTTCACCATAATCATGACTAGCGAATGGGGTAAAACAGACGTGGATAAAAAATTTGAACCACTTTCGGGCGGTGAAGTAATCTCAGTTGATCCCTCGATCCAGATTTTGATCGGCCATAGTACCTTTCGGGTGAGTGAATTGGGGGATGCCCTCAAAGCCGAACTGATTAAACAAGGGATTGGAGGACTCACCCCGGACAAAGAAGGCTGGCTGGAAGATGACGGAATTCAATGTGAAGTCTTACGCTTTGGGGCTTTAGGCTGGCAAAAAGGCAAGGTGAGAATCCATCTCGAATTCTGCCCTGTCGAGGCGGAGGACGCCCCCGCCCCAAAGCAGACCGCCCAGCCTAAAGTGGCGAAATCACCGCCCCCTGTTGCTCCCCCTGTGCTGGAGGAAGAGGAAGAGATCCTCGTTACTGAGGATGAGGATCTCTTAGACTTGGCCGAGGAAGACGAGAGCGACACTTTCTTAGCGGAAGAAACGGCCGCCTCTCCTGAGATGGAGGAAGACTTACTCCTAGAAGAAGAATCCTTTGAGTCCTTTGATCTAGCCCCAGAAGCCTCTGAGTCTCAAGAGGATGACGTTTTCTTTGAGGATCTCGAGGAGGAAAGCTTAGAAGAGGAAGATGTCGCCCTCGTTGAGGATGTATTCGGGGACACAACCTCAGAAGATGCCGCCGATGAGGAGATGTTTGGCGAGGGAGAATTAGACCTAGGGGAAACAGAAACCGCCGACGACGAAATGTTTGATGAGGGGGAATTAGACCTAGGAGAAGCAGAAACCGCCGATGCGGAGATGTTTGGCGCTGACCTGACCTCAGAGGGTCAAGATGAATTCTTTGGGGACTTGGAAACAGAAGAACCCTCTGCCAGTGTAGATTTTGCGGTAGAAGAATTGGACTTAGACGAAGAAGCCGATGTTGAGGATGTCTTTGCCGATGCGCCGGATTTTGGCGATGAGGACGAGGTGGAGTTAAATCTCGGTGAGGAAACGGTGGAAGAGGTGTTTAGTGATGCACCGGATCTTTTATCGGAGGAGGATGAGGCCTCGGAATTGGATTTATCGGAAGAATTTCTCACGGAGGATTCCCTCGGAGACGTTGAGTTAGACACCTCTGAGGATGACCTGTTTGGGGGGGAAGGTGAACTAGAACTAGAGGAAGCGGATGATGCTCTGTTTACGTCGGAAGGGGAGGGAGAATTAGAGTTAGGGGCGGCCTTTGGAGAGGAGGACGATGATCTGTTTGGCGGTACCCTAGGCGATGATGAGGAAATGTTTAATAGCATTGATGAAGATTTGGATTGGGGGGTTTCCAGTGATGATGATCAGTTAATCCTGGATGATGGGGATGGGGAAACCAAGAAAAGCGGAGATTTTGCCGATATTTGGCAAGATATTGAGGAACTATAAGCCCGGTCATGGTTTCGCCCCTCTGGACTCCCCTCCATGCCCGTTTCCACCAAACGTTACGACAACGTTCTCTCCTCCCCCCCCAGCAGAAAATTCTGGTGGCACTGTCGGGGGGGCAGGATTCCCTTTGTTTGTTACAGTTGCTCTGGGATTTGGGGCGCAAATGGCACTGGGAGTTAAGGGTTGCCCATTGTGATCATGGTTGGCCAGGGGATCAAGGCTTGGCGGATCATGTCCGGGCTTGGGTGAATCAGTACCCGTTGCCTCTGTTTTGTCCGGTGGCCGTGGCCTTGCCCCAAACAGAAGCGGCGGCTAGGGCTTGGCGCTATCGGGTGTTATTGGAGATTGCCCAAGAGGAAGGGTGTCCGGTGATTGTGACAGGACATACTCAGAGCGATCGCGCTGAAACTCTCCTCTATAATCTCATTCGCGGGTCCGGCACGGCTGGACTCACCGCCCTGACTTGGCAACGCCCCCTTTCCCCCCTCGTGCAGTTAGTCCGCCCCCTGCTCAATATTTCTCGCGCTGAAACCGGGCAATTCTGCCAACATCATGCTCTCCCGGTGTGGTCAGATCCCTATAACCAAAACCTCAAATATGCCCGCAATCGGCTTCGACAGGAGATTATCCCCGCCCTACAAACCCACTTTAACCCCCAAGTAGAAACCACCCTTGCCCAAACCGCCGAGATCCTACAAGGGGAGTTAGACTACCTCGAACAACTCACCACAGAAGCCTGTAAAACCGCCGTTGACGACCCATTACCCCGTTTGAATCGTTTAACCCTGCAAAAACTCCCCCTCGCCTTAAAACGGCGGGTTGTACGGCGTTTTTTACAGCAATACCTCCCCCATCATCCCACCTTTGAGCAGATCGAAGCCGTGACCGGGTTAATTCACGCCCCCAACCGCAGCCGGACATCCAGCTTAACGGGGGGGCTGTGGGCAGAAGTGGAAGGGAGTTATATTCAACTGACTGCTTCTTCTTAGCCCGCCAATTCACTAACAGCTTGCTGCAAATTGCCCACCGCCTCTTGTTGATACTGGGCGGTTTCTTGGGTTTGGTCGAGTAAAGCGGCGATCGCCTCTAACTGCTGTTGGACTCCCTCTAGACCATCCTGCATAGGTTTCAGGATTTCCTCATACAAATTCACCCGTCCCCACAACAACGCCGTCGAGGCATGGGTTTCCTCTAGATTAACCTCCAACTCCTCCACCTCATGTTTTAGAGCATCATAGGCCGCTTGTTGATCGTTTAATTCTCCTTGAGACTGTTCCAATGCCCCTTGACAATCCTTTAACTCCCCTTCCAGCGCTTGCACCAGATTCACCGTCGTCTCTTGTTGAGTGGTCAACTCACCCAGCAGGGGAGTTAAATCCAGACCCGTTTCTCCAACCTCCTCATCGGGAATCCCTTGACGGCGGCGCAACACTCGTAAATGTTGCCGCAACACCGAGCGACGTTCGGCCAGAGTCCGCCGTTGACCGATTAAGGTTTGATCCAAGAGTTTTTTCTGTTCCTGTTCATCGGCTAACTCCTGTTCTAAAGCTGAAGCCTCATATACATTAGCGTTTTTCAGTTTCTCTTGAATTTCCTCGACCGCTTCCCGTTGGAGATTTAGCTCCTCTTCTTGGTCTTCCACAAACCGCACCAACTTAGCTAGGTCTTGTTCTAAACCCTCAACAACCCTCTGTAATTCCTCCAAGGCCATCGTTTCCAAAGCACCCACATCCACCGTACCACTCGATTCACTCTCCCCACTGTCCGAGCTACCCAGACGAGCCACCAAGGCCTCTAAACTCCTTTGCTGCTCTTGCTGTTGGTGCAATAACTCCAGACTGGCTTGCTTCAGACCGACTTGATACTCCTGTTGACTCACTTGGTCTTTCAGGCTTTCTAGAGCATTAAACTGGCTTTGTAGTTCTTGTTGGCGAGTTTCGAGCGTCTCACTTTGTTGATCCACCTCCGTCTGTTGGCGTTGAGCATCAGAACGTTGTTCATCCAACTGCACCCAATACTCACCCAACGTGCTTTTCTGTTGGTCCAATAAGGCGATCGCCTCCTGTACTTGCTGCCGTAAACCATCCGTCGGAAGCACCGTCGTTTCCAAATAGTTCACCAACTCTTGCAAGTGATTCAACTGAGCCGGGTCAATACCAACCCCACCCCCAGTCTGGGCTAATTCCCCCTTACGCTCCTCAAAACGGGCTTGTTCTCCCCGTAAATGCGCCCAAGCCTGCTCCAACTCCTGAGTTTTGCGTTCAAACTCCTCTCGAATCCGATCCGCCTCTTCCTTCGCCTTCTGGAGTTCCTCACTCCCCACCCCGGCCTCCGGGACAGCAGCGCTGGGGGCTTGGTCTTGAGCCGCCTCAAGCTGTTCGAGTTCGGCCATTAACTCCATCTCGCGCTTATTCAACTCCTGAGCTTGTAACGTCAGGGATTGCTTCCAGGCCTCAATCTCCTCCTCTTGGGTTTTGATTTTCTCCTGTAACTTCGAGAGGCGTTCCAAATTGCGGACAATTTGCGCCCCTGCCGCTTCCGGGGGGCTTTGAACTTGTCGATTGTTATTGAGGTTCACCAAGACCAGAGCGCCCTGCTCAAAAGCATTGGCCTCGTCTGCGGTGATGACTTCATCCCCCTGGACAGCGCTCCAACTCTGGTCATTCCGTTGGCAGGCCAGCAACTTGAGTTCTGTTGCTCCCTTCGCCATGAACCCGCCTTTCTGCTTGCGTACTTCTGCGAGATACAACACGCTGATCGTCCTCGTGATGTGTTGTGTGCTTAGTAAAAATGTCGATCCGCCAGACTCCAGTTGAATCAATCCCAGTTTAGCAAATTCCGCGCCAACAATTATTAACGATTAACTGTTCCCCAAAACAATCTATAACGCTACCCCAGATTCGTTAGAATGAGACTAACCCCCCTAGCCCCGACCTTATGAGGAGTCAACGGTTCACCAAATGCAGGGAACACTAAACGAAATTGATATTCGCAGCATCTTACAACTGATTGAACTCGGTCAGCGAACCGGAGAACTTTTCGTTGAAACCACCTCTCCCTCTTCCTCTAGCAGCCATTCCCCAATCACCCACTTATCCCCCACACCCAGTCCGCCCGATCAGTTATTTTGGTTTGTTTTTTTTATCAACGGGAAAATCGCCTATGCGGCCGATTCCCGCAGCAGTAACTTAGGCCGTTTGCGGGACTATTTGCGCCACTACAAAGTTGACAACGCCTTAGCGGAAGTTGCGAGTCCTTCCATGAGTATGACCACCCCCGAATATGCTCATTTGTGGTTACTGCTAGAAAATCAAATCCTCACCCCAGCCCAAGGCCGCAATATTATTCAGGGCATGGTGACAGAAACCCTGTTTGATCTTCTCAGCTTGCACCAAGGGGTTTTCAACTTTGAAATTGGTTCTGCGATCGCCCCTCAACTCACCACCCTTGAAATTGCCTCCCTCAGCCCCCGGATCATCAAACAAGTGCAACAGTGGAAACAATTTCACCCCCATATTCAATCTCCCGATCAATGCCCCACCCTTACCAACCCCCAAGCCCTTCAAACCAGCCTCCCCCCCAAGGCCTATAAAAGCCTCAAACACTGGTCAGATGGCAAAACCTCCCTGCGCCAACTTTCCCGTTACCTCAACCGGGACTTCCTGACCATTGCCCGCGCCATCTACCCTTACATCCAACGGGGTTGGATTCAACTCCTTGACTCCAACCTCCCCCCAACCCGCGCCATTTCTTGGAATCCCCCCCAAACCCAGCCTCATATTGTTTGCATAGACGACGACCGCACCATTGGCAAAAGTGTAGAGTATATGCTCACCCCCCACAGCTATCAAGTCACCGCCCTCACAGATCCCCTACAAGCCCTGCGAGAAGTCTTTCTCCTCAAACCTGACCTGATCCTCTGCGACATCGCTATGCCCCAACTCGACGGCTATGAACTCTGTGCCATGTTGCGCAGTTCCAACACTTTCCGGCAAATTCCCATCCTGATGTTAACCGGGAAAGAAGGATTTATTGATCGAGTGCGGGCGAAACTGGTGGGATCCAACGACTATCTAACCAAACCCTTTGACGAAACGGAACTTTTAATGCTGATTGAGAAATATTTAACCTGAATCAAGCCCCATAGGGAGCAGGGGAGCAGGGGAGAGGGGGAGCAGGGGAGACGAGGAATTAAGACTTATTCCCTATTCGCTATTCCCTATTCCCCGTTTCCCCCTGTTCCTACAAATCGGGGGCTTTTAAAAACGCCACTTTCTCCACTTCCGGGGCCGTGGCCGTTAAGGCGGGAACGTGGGAACGAATCATCGACGTGATTTGTGTCACCGTTGCATCATAAATCTGGGTAGCCACTTTGGGGTATAGCCCAATGCCAATAATCGGCACCAATAACGAGGCAATAATAAACACTTCTCTCGGTTCCGCATCCACTAAAACCTCATGTTCCACCAGTTCTTTATTTTCCTGCCCATAGAAGATTTCCCGCAACATTGAGAGCAGGTAAATGGGAGTTAAAATCACCCCAACGGCGGCCAGTAAGACCACCACCACCTTAAAGATGGGATTAAAAGCGTCACTGGTGGCAAAACCGACAAAGACCATTAATTCCGCCACAAAACCACTCATCCCCGGCAAGGCCAGGGAGGCCAAGGAACAAGAAGTCCACATGGCGAAGATTTTCTTCATCTGCTTGCCCACTCCCCCCATTTCGTCCAACATGAGGGTATGGGTGCGGTCGTAGGTTGCCCCCACCATAAAGAAGAGACTGGCCCCGATTAAACCATGAGAAATCATCTGTAACACCGCCCCACTTAGGCCTAAATTGGTAAAAGAGCCTAAGCCAATCAGGACAAAGCCCATGTGGGAGATGGAAGAATAGGCGATTTTCCGCTTCAGATTGCGTTGCGCAAAGGAGGTGAGCGCCGCGTAAACAATGTTCACCACGCCCAAAATTACGAGGATGGGGGCGAAGAACACATGGGCATCGGGTAACATCCCCAAATTCATGCGAATTAGGGCATAACCCCCCATTTTCAGGAGGATTCCTGCCAGTAACATATGGGCGGGGGCGGTGGCTTCTCCGTGGGCATCAGGGAGCCAAGTATGGAGGGGGAAAATGGGCAGTTTTACGCCATAGGCAATGAGGAGGCCCGCATAGAGGAGGAGTTGAAGATTAAAGGCGTAATCTTTGGCGGCGATCGCACTCATATCAAATGTGACCGTATCGCCATAAAAGGCCATAGTCAAGGCCGCGACCAAAATAAAGAGAGAACCCCCGGCGGTGTAGAGAATAAACTTCGTGGCCGCATAGAGTCGCTTTTTCCCGCCCCAAATGGAGAGAATGAGGTAGACCGGAACCAATTCCAATTCCCAAACCAGAAAGAACAGTAACATATCCTGAACGGCAAAGACGGCGATTTGTCCGCCATACATCGCCAACATCAGGAAATAGAACAGTTTGGGTTTCAGGGTGACGGGCCAAGCGGCCATAATCGCTAGGGTGGTGATAAATCCCGTCAGGAGAATCAGAGGCATGGATAAACCATCGGCCCCGACAGACCATTTCAGGTCTAAATCGGGAATCCAGGCATAACTTTCCACCAGTTGCAATTCAGGATTTCCTAAGTCATAGCCACTATAAAACGCATAAACAATCAAGACAAAATCAATTAGCCCGACGATCAGGGCATACCATCGCACGGTTTTACCGTCTTTATCCGGGATAATGGGGATTAAAAGACTGGCGACGATGGGTAACAAAATAACGGTTGTCAGCCAAGGAAAATTGGTCATATCAAATTGAATCATGAATCAGAAGATGGAACACAGGGGAGGCCCCATGTGCCATCCTTATTAATTAAAAGGGGAAAGTTGCCTTGACCTTCCCCTTTTAACTTTAATCTTTGAATTGTCGGGGGTGGGGGGTTATCCGAGACTGGATAAGACCACAAACCCAAGGACGGCGGCGAAAATAATCAGGGCGTAGAATTGAGCGCGCCCATTTTCAAAATACTTCAGCCCTTGACCTGTCACCACAGTGACTAATCCGGTGAAGTTTACCGCCCCATCTACTACGCGGTAGTCAATCTCTAGCATTTGTCGGGCTAAACGACGGCACCCCATGACAAATACACGGTCATAGATCTCGTCGAAGTACCACTTATTGAGGGAGAGATTATAGAGGGGTTGAATTTTTTGTGCGATCGCCCCCACATCGATTTTTTGCTGTAAATACATCAGAGAGGCTACTGTAATCCCAATCAGGGCAATCCCGACGGAATTTCCCCCCATGATGGCAAACTCCGTCCAGTTAAAATGAGCCGCGTGTTCCAGCACTTGGGCCCTCGTTTCCCCCGGAGCGTGAACCAGCGCCTCAAAGGAGTTCGCCCAGGGCCGCCCAATCCAACCTAAAAGGAAAGATGGCACCGCCAAAACCAACAGAGGGAACGTCATAGTCCAAGGGGACTCATGAGGTTCGCTGCTGTGGTGATGATCCTCATCGTGGTCTAATTCATGGGGATCCATTGCTCCGGGTCCAAAAGCCGGCCCAAGCGCCACCTCTTCCTCTAAACCCGCCGCCGCCGCTTTCAGTTGGGCGATAATGGTTTGATTCATGCCTCGGAACTCGCCCTCAAAGGTGAGGAAATACATCCGGAACATATAAAAGGCCGTAATCCCCGCCGTTAACCAACCTACCCCCCAGAGGGCAGGATTGGCTTGAAAGGCTAACCCTAAAATTTCATCTTTTGACCAGAATCCAGCAAAGGGAGGAATCCCACAAATGGCTAAATTGCCCACTAAAAACGTAAAGGCCGTGATGGGCATATATTTCCGTAACCCCCCCATTAGGCGCATATCTTGGGCTAATACGGGGTCATGGCCGACGACTCCCTCCATCCCGTGAATCACAGACCCAGAACAGAGGAACAACATCGCCTTAAAGTAAGCATGGGTCATCAGGTGGAAGAGTCCTGCACTGTAGGCGCCACAGCCCATCGCCATCACCATATAGCCCAACTGGGACACGGTGGAGTAGGCCAGACCTTTTTTGATGTCGTTTTGGGTAATGGCAATGGAAGCCCCCAGAAAGGCCGTAAAAGCCCCCGTCCAAGCGATGGTATCCATCGCCACGGGGATATGTTCAAACACCGGGTACATCCGGGCAATCAGGAACACCCCGGCCGCCACCATGGTGGCCGCGTGAATCAGGGCAGAAATGGGGGTAGGGCCTTCCATAGCGTCCGGTAGCCAGACATGGAGGGGAAACTGGGCGGACTTGGCCACCGGGCCGAGGAAAACCAGAACCCCAAATAGGGCGGCGAGTCCTCCGGCCAAGGCTCCCGAGGAAACTAATTCCGCGAGGCGATCGCCCATAATTTCAAATTCAAAGCTACCCGTCGCCCAATAGAGCCCCAACATCCCCAACAACAGCCCGAAGTCCCCCACACGGTTGACCACAAAGGCTTTCTGACAGGCATCGGCGGCCGCTTTGCGGTCATACCAAAACCCGATCAACAGGTAGGAACACATCCCCACCAACTCCCAGAAAATATAAATCTGGACTAAATTGGGGCTAATCACTAACCCCAACATAGAGGAGCTAAAAATACTGAGGTAGGAATAAAAGCGGACATAGCCCGGATCATGTGCCATGTAGCCGTCTGTGTAGATCATGACCAAAAGGGCCACTGTACACACGATCACTAACATGACGGCGGTGAGGGGGTCGATAATATACCCCATCGTCAGGTGAAAACTTCCCGCCGCTGCCCATTCAAAGGTGCTGGTATAGGAACCATGTCCTTGAATTTGGCTCCACAACAGCGCGAAAGACATAGCCATCGACACCCCCAACAGGGTGATGATGAAGGCGGCGTTCAACTGTCGCAGTTGATTAGTAAATTTGTTGACAGAAATTAACCCAACTCCGACCAACGTCGCCCCCACTAAGGGCAACACTGGAATGAGCCAAGCGTATTCATAAAGCAGTGATTCCATTACTTATGCTGATTCTATAATCGTCTCAAGTTTGAGGATACAACGTTTTCCCGTCTGCGGCCTTGTGTGAGTGAACGATGGACAGGAGAATAGGGCTGTACCGTTCTTATTTTGACATAATTCCCCGTTCCCTACTGTACCCCAATCGAACGACCTCGGGAGCCAAAAGCAATCGTCCGTTGTTCCGATAACGGTTCCCACCCCACATCAAACCCCTGTTCCCAGGCCACCTTACGCGCTTGTCGGAAGGCCGCAAAGCTATCTGGCCGCACTAAAAATGCTAAATAGTCCTGTTGGCTATTTAAACGGGTTAAAGTGCGTTTAAATGCCGATTCATCACTAGCAATGGCGCTGAGGGAAGATCCCGTAACATTGGGACGGGGTTGATAAATGGTGACAAAACCCTCTATATCAAAATGGGCTTCATAGTAATCCGTGCTAATTTGATAGCCTTGAAGTTGTTGTAAGCGGGACCGTTGACAGCGCTCATATTCTTGGAGTTGACGATAATAAAAATCAAATTCTACCGAGTCCATGGTGCGAGGGGGATCCGGTTCGTAACAGGGCGGTAAGTTTTCAATCATCCAAGTGAGTTGATTTTCTACCCGAGGATTATCCAGATAAAATACCTGATTATTGCGCACTTCAAAAAACTGGGCATTTTTGGCACTAGCTGAGACTAAAGGCGTGCGAATAATGTTGCCTGATTCTACCGAAAGCAACGCCACAAACAGCCCAATAAACATCAACACGCCAACGGTATTGGTGAGGATATCTAAGAAAGAATCTAGGTTTTGCTGGGGGCTTTGACGAGTCCCTAATTTGCGTCTATGTCTCATGGTGTTTCAATTCGTAATGTCCAGTTTTCTTCGATAGGTTCATAGCCTAAATCTATGCCTTGTGCTTCTACTAAATCCCGTACTTGATTAAAGACTTGAATTCCACTGGGTCGCACGGCAACAATTAAATATTCTCGTTCTTGATTTGCCTTGACTTGTGACAATAATTGTGCTATTTCACGATTGCGTTGATTAATTTCACTGGCGGGGATAAAAATTTCTTGGGGATGTAAGACAATGCCATCGCCCCGACAGTCAATATAGCGGGGAATTTTCCGTTGATTTTGTCCGTCTTCGGTGCGGGCAATAATTCTTACTTCTTTGTCTTCGCTAAAGGTTTGGGTCGTGATGACAATAATTAGTAAAATCAGGGAGCCAATGGTACAGGCTAAAACGGACAAGAAGGGGAATAATTCCACTTCATAGGATTTTCGGTGTAAGGTTGAGCGACGGGACATTTTCAATAATTAATAGTTCTGTTTGTAGTTGCGCTTCAGCGCGAATTTATAGGGCTAAAGCCCAACAACGAACCAAAAACGAACGAACAACCGCTTGTAGTTGCGCTTCAGCGCGAATTTATAGGGCTAAAGCCCAACAACGAACCAAAAACGAACGAACAACCGCTTGTAGTTGCGCTTCAGCGCGAATTTAAGGGCTAAAGCCCAACAACGAACCAAAAACGAACGGAAAAAATTTTAATTATCTTGCTCCAATAACATAATTTTACGAGGCTTTTGTAACTGAGTTAAGATAGGCTGTAATTGAGTTAAGGCAACCCTTAACCCAGCTAAAGATTGCTCTAGTTGTGCCGTTTTTTCTAAAGAGTTTAACATTTGATCTAAACTTTTTTGTAGTTCAATAATTTGAGAAACCTGTAAAGTGGATTGTTCTAAGGCTTCCACCCGATCCCCTAAGAGAACGGCGGCCTGATTGAGTTGTTGAGTAATTTCTTGGGCTTGTTGGGCTAAACCGTGAGCCACAATTAAGTTGCCTTGCTTAATTTCTTCCACCGTATTTTTAATTAATTGGACAATATCTTTTTGTTGTTCTTGTTGTTGATTAAAAACGGTTAAAAAGTTTTGACGGTCTTGTAAGGTAGCTTGATTAACTTGACCTACTTGTTGGATAAGTTGATTATTTGCCGTTTGAATTGACCCCATTTCTTGGACAAACTTCTGAGTTAAGGCTTCCACTAATTTCTGGGCGTAAATATGGGCAGGTTCGATGAGGTCTTTGGGTTGGGGTAGGTTCTCTTTGAGGGATTTTTCTACTGCTTGGGCGATCGCCTTTTCATCCAAAAATCCCCTAGAAGCCTCGGGATCTCTAAGTTTCGGCAACAGACGATCATTGATATACACATCAATGGACAACAATAAACGGGACTCCCAGCGTTCCACCAACACCAAGGGAATCATCACCACCACACTTAAAAACAAGGCTAACAAGGTGGTATCAAAGGCCACCGCTAACCCACTGGTGACGGTACCAATTCCTGTACGAATTTGGTCAATTTCCCCGGCTTGTTCCAGAAAACCCGAAAAACCACTCACCGCCTGACTAATCCCAATTACCGTCCCAATAAACCCCAATAGAGGAATCGCCCAGACCAGAATCCGAGGGATAGTATAGGAACTTTCCGAAGCGCTCAGATAAAAGGCGGAATCATCTAAGGCTAATTCGCTGGCCGTTTTACGACTCCCCGATTGAGTATAGGCATAAAGAACGCGGCAACAACGGACGGCGATGAGTTTCCGAGAGTTGGTTAAACTGGCAATAAGGTTATTAATGGAACGTCCGTTAGGATCTTCTAAATCAATGCCATCAGGAATCCAATTTTTGCCGATGGCGCTGTATTCTGTAGCGAGTTTTAGGTATTTGAAGATCACCACACTGATAACCATCCCCGCGAGAAAGAGGGTGAGGGGTTGGGTGAAACCTCGATCGTAAATCAAACGGCCTAAATAGGTATCCTGAAAGGGTAAGGCTAACAGATAAACGAGAATGAGTAGGGCAAGGGCGGCAAAAATAACAAGGAAAAAGGGAACATCAAGTTCTTGGCGTTCGTAGCTAGCTTTTCTGGACAGGGACATAGATTAATGACGATAGAGGACAAAATTAACTGGAGGGTTGATCATCGGGTAAAACTCGAATCTGGTTGAGTTGTTTCAATGCCCATTTTGCCGTGTCTTGCACTTCGGGATCGGGATCATCCGTGGCATAGTACACTAACTGACTGAGTTGAGCGACTAATTCGTACATTCGGGTAAGGTCACGGATGGCGTTTTTCCGCACTTGGGCGTTATCGTCTTGGAGGGATAAGGCTAAAGCACGGTTCATGGGTTTGAGGGTGCGGGTGCCAATTTGGGAGAGGGCTTCGAGGATTAGGGTTTGTTGTTGGGAGTCCGATTCAATTAACAAGCCCACAAGAGGCTTAACCGCCCGAGAGTCGGCCCGTTGGGCGAGTTCCCAGATAGCTTTGTGGCGTTTTTCGAGATTGGGCGATCGCAAATCTCCGATTAATTCCTCAATTAAATCCAGTTTAGTTAAACGTCCGGTGGGTTTAACGGTCATTACCGGAGGGGCTGCACTGATGGGAGGATTAGCCGATAAGGGAGATTCTGCCTCGGCCACTTCTTCTAAGGGTTCTGGTTTCTCTGGAGGGGCAGGGAGAACGGAATCTGCTAACCAAGCATCCTCTAGAAGGGATTCTGAAAGGATGGGAGGATCTAAATTCAAAGGTTGAGTGGGGGGTGACTCGGGCTGTAAGGTGACAAATTTGGAATGATTATTTTCGGAGTTCTCTTCATAATCGGGGTAACGTGCTGAATCGATCTCCGTTGGCACCGCAAATTCTTGGTCTTGAGCGCGTTGGGCTAGGAATTTCAGGATCAAGAAAATTCCAATTGCCATCCCGATCAGTGTCGTTAACCCCCCCAAAGCAATTACAGCTAACGCCCGACGGCTGATGCGTCCTCGTTGACGGGGTTGGGGTTCAGGTCTGGGATTGCGGATTTCCTGCATCCGAATCCAAGCTTGAACATCAAACACACCAGTGGGGTCCAAGCCTTCTGCTTCTTGGAAGGCTCGCACGGCGGCTTCTGTGGAAGCCCCATAAACGCCGTCGGGTTCTTCTTCGTAGTAGCCTAACTCTTTGAGGTGTTGTTGTAATTCTCGGACAATTACCCCTTCGCTCCCCGGTTCAATTCTTGGCTCATCCGGTTCTGCGGAATCTGGGTTAGGACTGGCTTCTGGGCTGGGGGTTTGAGCGATCGCCATCCTAGCAACAGAAATCCCCCCAAGACGATTGGCCTCAAGGGTTACTTCTCCCAAAGTCAGGGAGAACAATAGGAACAGGAACGCGCTTGCGCGCAGCGTACCGTAAGAATCACGCATTACCACATTAGCTGCTTCACTCTGGTTGGGCATCAGTTCACAGGTAGCACCCGTTTATCCCTCAATGTTAATGGTAGGGGATTCTCTCGGAAACAATTAATCTTGGAAAATTTACGCCCAAAAACTTCGTCGGTGGAAGGCCAGGATGAGTTCTGACTCTGGAGGGGAGGAATCGGTTTTCTCTCCCCTCTGGCATCCTCAATGAGTTATTCCTTCAACATCAGATAGTATAGGGCTCCACGATATCCCATCACACCAGCGCGATCGCCTGCTACCGGTCCAGTTCCCATGAACACATCCACTCGGCCGGGCGTTGTGATGGCGCTTCCGGTGTCTTGGTCTAACACGAAACGGCTCACCTCGGGGGTCATCATGCCTCCTTGACCATCGGGGAAGGGAATGCGGGTGTGGATGAGGGCGAGGGCTCCCGGGGGCATCAGAGATTTATCCGTGGCAATGGAACGATCGGGGGTGACGGGGACGCTAATGCTCCCAGTGGCGGGGGCGCCGTTGGTTTCTCGGAAGAAAATAAAGCGGTTGTTCCGGGGAATATAAACGTTGAGCAGGTCAGGGTTTTGTTGAAAAATATTGATCATTTTCGGCAGGGTGAAGCCATCGGCCGGATGTAGCCCATCTTTAATCATTTCCTGTCCTACGCTGATGTAGGGGTAATCGGTGCTGCCGTGAAAACCAACGGTCATGGTGGTACCATCGGTTAGTTGAAGACGGGCGGAACCTTGCACTTGGACGAGGAAGGCTTGCAGGCGATCGCGCAACCAAACCAATTCATAACCCGCTAAAATGCTATCTTTCCCGGTGCCATCGCTCCCTTCAAGTTGAGCGCGACTGGGATGAGGGGCTTTCCAGCTTTCAAAGTTGCTAGGACGACGATAGAGGGGATAACGATACTCTGCCGTCGGAACACGACTGGCTTGATAGGTGGGTTCGTAATAGCCTGTAAAAAAGACTTGCCCACCGTAACGCGGACTGCCTACGGATTTGTAAAAGACAAATTCCCGTTTAACGGCCGCTTGTAATTCTTGAGGACTGTTGCTGGTGAGTACCAGATGCCGGAAGCGTTGCAGGGACCGACGGACGCGATCGCGAGTAATCCAACGAATGGGATAATTTTGATAAGCCCGCACGGCGGCCGGAGTGTCTAAATACCGCAAACTGTGGTCAATGGATTGAATCAGCGCCTGTTTATCTCCGGGTTGTCCTAAACTGCCCCATAATTGCTCATCTAAGGCTAAATTGGGGGCCTGACGATGGGGATTTGACCAAGTAAGAGGGGCTTGTTGGGCTTGCAGTGGCACGTGGGACATTCCCATCGACAGCCCCAAACCTAACGCAAATAGTGTGAGTGTTTTTTTCATGGGTGAGTTCAATAATCTTTAGTGGTTGTTCAGAATCATTGTTCAGACAGTAGGGGTATTTGATCCGCAAACTTCCGAGATTGTTCCAAAATTGGGCAATTTGTCGGTTCCCCCCGCTCAAGTAATAGACTCACAAGGATGAGGTATTACTTCGGGGAAATCTTGCGCTAAAAAACTATACAAAACTATACAAGACTTTATCCCTTTTTTATCTCTTGACAAAAAATTTTTTATATGTTATTAAAAATATCCCCCAAAGTTTGGGGGATTGATTGTCCTCCTATGAGGTTGGACACACTATGAGGCTGGACAAAATGCACACAGCCTTCAGGTCAAAATTGTTAAGGCTTTCCCCCACCACCGGGGAACACCCCACCTGTGGCACCACCACCGGGGAACACCCCACCTGTGGCACCACCACCGGGGAACACCCCACCTGTGGCACCACCACCGGGGAACACCCCACCTGTAGCCCCACCACCGGGGAACACTCCACCTGTGGCACCACCACCGGGGAACACTCCACCTGTGGCACCACCACCGGGGAACACTCCACCTGTCATCATGGTTTCCATCAGAATCTGTTGTTGTCGCGTTTCCCCACCGACTACCACAGACCACACATCTAACGCTCCGCGAGAGTCAGCTAACGTCTCCAGTAAATCAGCGTCGTCTAAGTCGTTAATGTCCACATCCACCACGCTGATTTCAAGATCCGTAAATTCCCCATCATCGTCTAGTTCCGTCATACTGATAAACTCAGGATTCACGAGCGTTTCTGAATCCTCAGCATCAATTGGAGTTTGACTGTCCAGTGCTTCGGTGGTTTCTTCCCGCACTTCGTCTAATCCATCGGGACTATCGGTTTCTTCCAGATTGTTTAAATCTAACCCGGCCACTAAAGGACTGGTCGCATAAAAGGTATCTAGATCAAACTTATAGACCTTAGCAGGTTGATTTTCGATGAATACGGCCATTTCTCCGGCTGCAATCGGTAGGGTTTCTGAACCATCTTGATTAAAAACAACAATACCGGAATTCGTCAGCGCGGCGACTAAGGTCGTGTCTGTAGCTGGATCGTAGCGTACCACTAAGGCAGATCCTCTAACTCCCGCTGCTCCGTTGGGGGTGCGGATGGTGGTTCCCCCTTGACCAGGACGGATTAAGACTAAAGCTGTGCCTTGAGATAAATCAATATTGCGCGTTCCGGGATTAAAGCGGAAAATAGATTGCGCTCCCAATCTTGCCAAGGATTGGTCATTAAAGCGCAAATCTGCCCGAGAAGAGGCCGCTGTGGCGATCGCATCTCCCGGACGAATAACATCTGAAACCCGAGCCGAGCGCGGGGATTGACTTTGTGAAACGACCCGCACCTGATTACTCATCGATTCCACCACCGCCTGGGTTAAAACCGTTTGAGTTCGACCGGGTTGGGCTAAACTCAAAGTCAACCCCACTAGCGTTAATCCCGAAACGGCGACAACTGAACAAAACTTTGAAAGAGGACGCATTTTTCCCCCATGTTAATTCATCCTATTTTTTACACTTTAACACAAAAAAAGACACAAAAAAAAGTTTTTTTCGGTTTAATAAACCTTTCATAAAATCTTTAAAAAATAGTTGAAAACACGCAGATTATTTTGAGATCAACAAACATGAAACCAATCGCTACCTGTAAATCTGCTAAAACTCCTCTAAAACTCCTGACTATTGTTCAGGTAGGTTTAGGTATAGTGGGAATTACCCAAGGGGCAGCTTTAGCAGAAAATTTAGAGAAAACCGCTCAGGATAAAGGTTTTTCCCCTAGTTATTCCTTAAGTCCATCGGTTCGAGACTTAGTAGAAATAACGGGTTATGTTATCGCCCTTAGACCGACAGAAAAAGCAAAACATCTGGGAGAACCAACGGGATTTGTTCGCCCAGAAAAAAATAAAAACGTTGTTCTAGAAGTCGAGACATTAAAACGGCAACAATTGGACTTTCAAAGGGAGATTAATCCAGCTGTTGTCACTTCTTTAGCTAAACGTGTAATCTCACCCTATTTTGCCGTAAAAAAGCAGGTTCTTCTCCTAGACGATCCTTCCGTTGAAATTGTTCCTGAAGTTTCTCCCCTGACTCAAACCCCTGCCCAACCTGACCCAGATCCGGAACTTGGCACCCTCTTACTGCAAGAAATAGAACGTCCTACCCCCAAAACTTCTCAACCCAAGTTTTTTGTCTTAGGGGGAATAGACTACATCAACAGCAGCAATATTTTCTCCCTCGTTGATCCTGTCCAAGACGGGTTATTTAACGCGAGACTGACCGTAATGGCCGTTCCTTACTCCACCCCCCAAACGGCTGTATTTGCCTCTGCGGGGGGCAATTTAATCCGTTACAGCCAACGTTCAGAGATAGATTACAACCAACTGACCTTTAATGTGGGAGTGCGTCAGCAACTGTGGCCGCGAACCTATGGGGAGTTAGGCTGGTTAAACCAGCAACTCTACAGTAAATCAGGAGGCGATCGCTTTCTTAATGATCATGCCCTCTATTTAGAACTAGGTCGTCAAGATCCCTTAGCCCCCAACCTCACCCTAGACAGTTCTTATCAACTGCGCTGGAGTAATGCTAACCCCAGCAACCGTTCTCAAGTCGTGAATGCCTTGCGTTTGTCTTTAGGGTATGGTTTCGCCCCCCAATGGAAAACCTCCCTTGACTATCAATTTGTTCTTTCCACCTTCACCGGGCAAGATCGCCAAGACACCTATCACCAATTACTCGCCCGTCTCACCTACTCCATTACTGAAAATGGACGAGTCGAAATCTTTACCGGGCCTTCCTTTGGGGGATCTTCAGACCCTCTAATTAATATTAATGGCTATGTGTTTGGAGTACGCTTAGGCTTTCGTCTCCCCTAGTCCACGATAAAATGCACACAAGCTTAAAGGACTGCGATTTATGCCCCGTTTGCCTAAGCTGACGTACCATAGAGGGACTTTGGTGTTACATCCTCCTCCCCAAGGGCGGGTGTGGATTGATTATGCGACTTGGGATGATCGGGTAGAAAAGTTTCGAGTTCCGGCGATTCATTATCGGGCTTTGGTGGAAGCGATGCAGGGGGAGGAGATTGAGTTCATTGATGAGGCACGGGATTTTAGCCCGTTGGAATTGTCGCCGAGTATGGAGATGAAACCTTATCCTCATCAGGAGGAGGCGTTGCAGGCGTGGAAGTTGGCGAATCGTCGGGGGGTGGTGGTGTTGCCGACGGCGGCGGGTAAGACCTATTTGGCTCAGTTGGCGATGCAGTCTACACCGCGCAGCACGTTGATTGTGGTGCCGACGTTGGATTTGATGCACCAGTGGTATGCTCAACTAGAGGCGGCGTTCCCGGATGTGGAGTTGGGGTTATTGGGGGGAGGTTCTCGCGATCGCACGCCGATTTTAATTGCAACGTATAATAGCGCGGCGATTCAGGCGGAGAGTTTGGGAAATCGTTATGCGTTGTTGGTTTTTGATGAGTGTCATCACTTGCCGACGGATTTTTTTCGGGTGATTGCGGAATATGCGATCGCCCCCTATCGTTTAGGATTAACCGCGACTCCGGAGCGCTCTGATGGCACCCACCGAGAGTTAGATAGTCTCATTGGTGGGGTAGTTTATCGCAAAACCCCCGAAGAACTTTCTGGCCAAGCACTGGCGGAGCATCGGGTGGTACAAATTAAGGTGAAATTATCCCCCAAAGAGCGACAAACCTATGATCAATCTATCCAAACTCGCAACCAATTTTTACGAGAATCGAAGATTGCCCTAAGCAGTTTACAAGGTTGGCAGTTGTTTGTTCAAGCTTCGGCGCGATCGCCTGAAGGAAGACGCGCCATGTTAGCCCACCGTCAAGCCAAGGAAATCGCCCTCTGTACTGAGGGAAAATTGCGCGTTTTAGCCGAACTTATCGCCCAACATTACCCAGAATCTCTCCTCATCTTCACCAACGACAACGCCACCGTTTACCGTATCTCTCAAGAGTTTCTCATCCCCGCCCTCACCCATCAAACCCCCGTTAAGGAACGCCATGCCATCCTAAGCGCTTTCCGAGAGGGGCGTTATAAGGCGCTAGTCGCCTCCCACGTCCTTAATGAGGGGGTAGATGTTCCCGATGCCCGGATTGCTGTTATTCTCTCAGGAACTGGCTCTATGCGAGAATATATCCAACGTTTAGGCCGAGTGTTACGCAAAGGCAGCGGAGCCAACAAACTGGCTATTTTGTATGAAGTTGTGACAGAAGACACTGCCGAGGAACGCACCTCAGAACGACGGAAAGGGCAAAGTCTCCCCAAACCGAAAACCCGTAAATCTCGCCCCACCCCGAAACACCAACAACTGGAAATTGTTCCCTCTTCGCCTCCCGTTTGGAAAGTGGCGGAATCTTCTCAGAGATGGGGAGAGGAGGAATAGGGAATCGGGAATCTTAACTTGTCAAGATTCCCGATTCCCCCTCTTGCCCAATCATCCGCATTGCCAAATCCCAATCGTGTTATCACTCCCCCCACTGACTAACAGGACATGATCGGCACCGTTGCCGTAACGTTCTTGACTAAACGCTAAAGAAACAACCGCCGCCGAATGACCTCGGAGGGTGCTAACTTCTTGACCTGTGGCGAGATTCCAGAGTTTAATGGTGCTGTCCCAACTGCCACTAGCCAAGATTTTCCCGTTGGGACTTAGGGCAATGTCATCTACAGACCCTTGATGACCGGAGAAGGTGGCGATTAAACTCCCGGTATCCACCCGCCATAATTTAATGGTGTTGTCTTCACTGGCACTAATTAACGTTTGTCCATCAGAGGTAAAACACAAAGCGTTCACGGTGCCTAAATGACCATTAAACGTCCTCAGACTCTGCCCGGTACTTAGTTGCCAGAGTTTAATGGTTTTATCATCACTCCCACTCGCGAGGAGTTGACCATTGGGACTAATAGCAAGGGATTTTACCCCGGTAAACCAAGGAGAATGACCCCTTAAGGTTTGTACAACAGTCCCCGAGCGCAATTGCCAGACTTTAATCGTCTTGTCGTCACTGCCACTGATTAACAGTTGCCCATCTGGACTAAAAAGGAGGGACTTAATTGCCCCAGAATGTCCGGTGAGGGGCTGGAATTTGTTCCCGGTGGTGAGTTGCCAGAGTTGAATTACCTTGTCGTCGCTGCCACTGGCTAGGATTTGCCCGTCGGGACTAATGGCTAAGGATTTGACCCTGGACAACCAGCTAGAGTCTGGATTGCCCAAGGTGCGGACTTCCTGCCCGGTGCCGAGTTGCCAGATTTTAATGGTGCTGTCGTCGCTGCCACTGGCGAAGGTCTTGCCGTGGGGATTAATGGCGATCGCATTCACTCCCCCTTTATGGCCGCTCAGATGGTGCAAACACCGCCAATTCTGGGCGGGAGTTTCGGGAATAACTGCGCTCACAGGGACGGCTTTTAGAACTGGGGCGGGTACTTCCACCGTTGCCCCGGTGGGAGTTGTCCCCCCACGCACCGGGGCGATTTCCTCCCGTTTTTCCGGGATGGGTTGTTCTGGGGTACGGATTAGGGTTTTTAGCTGTTCTACTTCCCCTCGCACCCCTTTGATTTCGCTGGCTAGGGTTTCCAATTCTTCTAAAGAATTTGCCAGTTCTGGGGGGAGGGCTGGGGTGGGAATCGTTTGTTGTAAGGAAGTGAGCATCTGTTCTAATTCCTCACGGGTTTGGCGGCGATAGTCTTCGAGTTGTTGTTGCAGTTGGCTGAGAGTTTCGCCTTGTTCGGGGGAGGGGGGGAAAGACAAGCTATTAAAACGGTCTTGGAGGGTGGCGAGGGCGGTTTGTAATTGTGCGATCGCCTCTTGAACATCATCTTGCCCCTCTAAAGCCGCGAGACGGTCTTGTAGGGTATCAAGAGAGGGGCTGCCTTGACCTTCTAAAGCCCCTAGACGGACTTGGAGGGCATCGAGGGCGTTTTGAACTTGGGCGGCATCTTGGGGGCTACCCGAGGCTTCTAGGGTGGTTAAACGGTCTTGTACCGTGGTGAGGGTTGCTTGAACCTGTGCGATCGCCTCCCCAGTACTTTGGAGTTGTTCCACCCATTGGGGAGTCCCTTCCGAGGAAACCTGTTCCAAACGGCGCAAATGGTCTTTAATTCGCTCCAGATACTGGTCAATATGAGAGAGGGAAACCTCCGTCATTTGTTGCTGATTTTCCTTTAACTCCCGTAACTGTTGTTGGGAACGAGTGTGAATTTCTTCCGTTTGACTCTTAATTTGTTCCAACTGTTGCTTAAGGGGATTAATCGTCTTGTGGATTTGGGCTAAAGCCTCCTTAACCTCTTCCTGTTGTTCTCCCACCTGTTGTTGTAGTGCCTGGGTGAGATCCTCCAACTCCGTCACTTGAGATTCTAAAGGATTCACCAACTGGTTAATATGATTTAACCCCGTGAACTGTTGCTGTTGTCGCAGACGATTAATCCGATGGCGGTTGTCCATATTTAACCCCAATGTAACAATCATCGGGAACACAGCAAAAGCGACTTGTTGGGTTAAATAAGCCACACAAGCCCCCACAATTGAACCAGTGAGGGAAATCCATTCCAGGGTTTCTAGCCAGTAACGTCGGGACATGGCAGGTGATTAAACGAAAAGAGTAAGGTTGTGCTTATTATCGGGGGAAGGGGACAATTTCGCCAAATAATTTGGGACAGGGGGCAAGGATCTTGTTAACTGGATCAATCAGAAGAAGTGAACTCTGACCAAAGCGGGCTAAGTTCTTGGTGACTCCCGTTCATTGCTTGCACTTGACATTGTTCTACAGTACAAATTGGTGCAATCAGTAAATAAGTCATCATTTCTCCTTTGCCCTTCACATCTACAATGCCGCGCT
Source organism: Spirulina subsalsa PCC 9445 (assembly GCF_000314005.1). NCBI lineage: Bacteria > Bacillati > Cyanobacteriota > Cyanophyceae > Spirulinales > Spirulinaceae > Spirulina > Spirulina subsalsa. The sequence goes on along the minus strand of NZ_JH980292.1, from coordinate 3,287,699 downwards.
TTTCTAGATGGAAATCCTCCTTGAGCAACTCATAGGTCAAGGCCGTGACTTGAATAGCCCCCGGTAGACCTTGGGATTCCATCCGCGAGGCCACATTAACCGTATCCCCCCAAAGATCATAGGAGAATTTGCGAATTCCGATCACCCCGGCCACCACCGACCCCGAATGAATTCCGATGCGTAAACTTAAGGATTCCCCCGTTCGTCGGTTGTACTCTGTAATACTCGCCTGCATATCTAAGGCCATCCGTGCGATCGCCTCAGCATGATCTGACTTGGGTTTTGGCAGTCCCCCCACCACCATATAAGCATCCCCAATGGTCTTAATTTTCTCCAAACCATGCTTTTCACTCAACTGGTCAAACGCCGAAAAAATCATATTCAACCGTTCCACCAACTCCTTGGGGGCAACCTCTTCCGAGAGACGAGTAAACGACACCAAATCCGCAAACAACACCGTCACCTGATCATAATGCTCCGCAATGACACTTTCCCCAATTTTCAAACGACGTGCGATCGCCTGGGGCAACGTATTCAACAATAACCGTTCCGACTTCGCCTGTTCAATCTCCAACTCCTTCAAACTCTTACGCACCGACAACTCCGCCGTCTCCAACTGTCGCACCTTCTCCTGTAAACCCGCATATAACTCCCGTAACTCCTCCGTCATGCGGTTAAACGAGCGCGCCAAAACCCCCACCTCATCCTCCGTCATCACCGGAGCCAATTGATTAAAATCCCCCTCCGCCACCTGAATGGCCGCCTCCTTAATCGCCAAAATCGGCCGAGTGATTTTCTGCGCCAACCAATACACTCCCCCCGTTAACAAACCCATTGAGATCAAACCTAACGCCACAATACCCCAAGCCAAATTTCTCGCCGGAGTAAACGCCTCCACCTGGTCAATTTCCACCAACAGCGCCAGATTCAGATTCTCCAGCCACATATAATAACCAATCACCGGAATCCCCCGATAATCCAGATATAACTCCCCGCCTAAGTCTCCTTCAATCGCCCGATTAATCCCCTGAGAATGAATTCCCCGAGGAAAATCATCCATACCAAACCGATTCCCCGAAACAAAAGAATTATACTGATCCACCAAATAGGTCTTACCGCTTTCCCCCAATCCCACCCTATCCGACACAATGCGATCCATCTGTTTTAAATCCAGATGCACCGCCAACACTCCCAAAACCTCCTGAGTCCCATTCCGCAACGGTGTAGCAATCGTAATCGTCGGTCGTCCCGTCATTGGAGAAGGATACACATCCTGCACATACGCACCATTCAACCCTTCAATAAAATAAGTATCCTTCACCCGATATTGTCCCTCATGGAGCGTCTGGGTGGAAACCATCACCTTTCCCCCCGTCCGACTTAAAATAAACACCTCCGCCAACTCCGGCCGACTCGCCACCGCCGACCGTAAAGCCCGTTGTGTCACCCGATAGGCCTCTTGAAACTCCCCCGAATCCTCCGGTTGCGTTAATAACCCTTCCAAAGACTCCCGAATTTCCGGCAACTGGGCAATGGAAAACGTCGCCTCCTGTTGATTCCCTAACCACAAAGCCAACGCATCCGCCTTGAGAAACGCCGTCACTCGCAAACGGTCAAACACCAAGCGCGTAATCACCACCCGCGCCCCCCAAAAGGTCAACGCCCCAATCCCTGTCACCGTAGGCAGTGACAGCAACAGAAAATAGGCAACCAGTCGAGTTCGCAGGCTTTTTGACCAAAATTTCATTCCCAAAAGCCCCAGTCTGGGCAGGTCAAAAAAAGAGGCAGACAGGATTATCCCATGACAATCACACTTTCCCCTATACTAAGCTATGCCTCACCCAACCGAATGATTCTCTGACATCCCCCCACCATTTAGCCTGAACAGTAAGGCTTTGGAGGGACTAGGGAATAGGGAGTCGGGAAAAATAATCAACCTCTCCCCTGCTCCCCCTCCCCCCTGTTCCCTGTTCCCTGAAGAGAGGGAGTCGGGAATCGGGAGTCGGGAATCGGGAGTCGGGAGTCGGGAATAGGTGATAGGGAATAATTATCAATTCTCCCCCGCTCCCCCTCCCCCCCCGTTCCCCGTTCCCTGTTCCCCACCCGAAGCAGAGGTATTCAGCAAGCCCTAGACGAGATAACAAAAGTTAAATGGTCAAGGTTCTACCCAACGACCATCCGCCTTAATTAAATTAATCAACTCCGCCACCCCCTGATCTTCGGGCACCCGTTTAATTTCCTCCCGGCCACGATATAGGGAAATATAGCCCGGTTGTTTGCCCACATAACCATAATCCGCGTCGGCCATTTCTCCCGGGCCATTGACAATACAACCCATCACCGCAATATCTAACCCCGTTAGGTGTTTCGTCGCCTCACGCACCTTATGCAGTACCTCCTCCAAATTAAACAGCGTCCGACCACAGGAAGGACAGGCCACATATTCCACCATCGTCTTCCGTAGTCCCAACGCCTGCAAAATGCTATAACAGACGGGAATTTCCTTCTCTGGTGCCTCGGTTAAGGAAACGCGAATTGTGTCCCCAATGCCCTCCGCTAATAGTGTCCCAATCCCAGCCGTAGACTTAATTCGCCCATATTCTCCGTCTCCCGCTTCCGTTACTCCCAAATGCAGAGGATAGTCCATGCCTAATTCATCCATCCGCTTGACCATCAAACGGTAAGCGGCCAACATCACAGGCACCCGGGACGCTTTGAGAGAAATCACCAAGTTTCTAAAGTCCAAAGACTCGCAAATGCGCAGAAATTCTAAGGCTGACTCCACCATCCCTTCGGGCGTGTCACCATAGGTAAATAACATCCGTTCCGCCAGAGAGCCATGATTTACCCCAATCCGCATGGCTTTCCCCTGTTCTCGTAGGGAAATGACTAAGGGTTCCAAGGTTTCCCGGATTTTGTCGCCAATTTCTTGGAATTCGCTCTCGCTGTATTCCGTGCGGTTGGTTTTGGGTTTTTCAAATACATATAAACCGGGGTTAATCCGCACTTTATCCACGTGCTTGGCGACTTCTAGGGCAATTTTCATCCCGTTGTGGTGAACATCAGCCACTAAAGGCACGGGGCGATAGGTGCGCGCTAGTTGGGTTTTAATCTCGGCTAAGGCTTTGGCGTGGGCCATACTGGGGACGGTGACGCGGACAATTTCACAGCCAATTTCATGGAGGCGACGAATCCCTGCAACTGACCCACTAATATCTAAGGTATCTTCATTAATCATGGATTGCACGACCACGGGATACCCTCCCCCAATGGTAATGTCACCCACGGGAACAGGACGGGTTTTCCGACGGTGGATGACGGTATCCAAGGGAGCCGCTGAGGTAGAAGATTGAGGGCTTTCTAACGTTTGCATAAAAAATTAGCGTAGTTCTAAGTCGCTTTCTATTCTCTCATAGGGGTTTCCCTTTATTTCTAGAGTTCTATCTTTGGTATCAGTGGGGGAGGTAATAGGTAGGGCTTGCTGAATAACTCTACTCTGGGTGGAAAACAGGGAACGGGGAATAGGGGAATAGGGGGAGCAGGGGAGCAGGGGAGCAGGGGGGCAGGGGGGCAGGGGAGCAGGGGGGCAGGGGAGAGGCAATCTCCCGACTCCCGACTCCCGATTCCCGACTCCCGACTCCCGACTCCCAATTCCCCCCCACCAGTAAGCCCTAATTAGGGTTATTCAGTGCTGAGATCCTCGCTCTCCGGTTTGGTCTCAAAGACCGGACAATAGCCCTCCGGTGTCACCTTAAAGCCGTAGAGGGGGGAGGCGGGGTTATAACAGCGTTGTCCCCGTTGGTGTAAGCAGTTGCGACAACAATCTAAACTGGCTTGTAGTTTGGCATTATTACTTTGGCTGAGGAGTTCCCGTTGAGAAATGCCCCGCAGGACTAATTCCTCCCCCTGCCAGCGTGCCTCGACTAATCCGGTGTCGGCGAAGCTGTTCCAACGTGGGGTTTGGGTGATGGAACCGGGGAGGTTAATGTTAATGGTGGCCCCAATTTCGTTGATTTCTCCTTCATAGTGGGTGTCTGTGGGGGCGGCAGGTTGGATGAAGCGATCGCCTACAGGTAACTCGACTAAGGTTCCGGGGTTGGGACAGTGGAGGTGATAACGGTTTTGCAGTTCCTCTAAACTGGTGAGGTCGGCGAGATCCGTAGGAGTGCCATGAATGAAAAGAACGTGCTGGGGGCGGATGTTGTGAATCAGTTGGGTGGTGTTGCGTCCGTCGCTGTGTTCGGCGAGCAGGTAGGTTTCAAGGCTTAGATCCGGGGGAAGGCTTTGATACCAAGTCGCATGGGGGCGCAGTTTTTCGGGAACTAAGATCACCCAAGCGCCAGATAGTTCCTTCACATAGTCTGGCCAGGGAGCCCCTTGATCCACTAAGACAATGGCGGGGGTTTCGCCTAATTCGGGCCAGTGATCTGGGTCTAAACGGCGGACGCGGGGGAGGACTTGCTCATCCCAAAATAGGGGTTGATGACGGGCGAAGTTCTGAACAGAGGTGGGGAGATGGGGGAGGAGGTTCAGGTAATCATCGCAGACGGTGGCGACGGGATCTGTCACCCAGATATCGAGGTTTCGTCCGGTGAATTGATGGTGCGATCGCAATAACATTAAGATTTCCTGTCCCAGTCCCAAGGGTGGCACGGGGAGGAGGACGGAATAATTCTCCGCGATCGCCCGATCAATTTGGCTCATTAACTGTTTTTCCAGTTGGCGGCGACGAGGATGGCGGGCGGTGCCATAACTCCCCTCCACAATCAAAACATCGGGGGAGGATCCCCGCAGGGTTTCTAAGGATAATCCTTCCACTAAGCGGGAGTTGGAGAGGAAAAAATCCCCTGTATAAAGTAGGGTATAAGCCCGTTGGGGGGTGGTGTAGGTTAATAATAAAGCGGCTGCCCCCGGGAGGTGTCCGGCCGGGAAGAGTTGGCCCTGCAGGTTCTCGAAAAAATGAACAGGCGATCGCCAAGGCAAGGTTTGGCAAAAGCGCGGAATCGGGTTAATCTGTTCTTGCTCTAACCAGTTTAGGTGTAATAATTCCGCCGTGGCTTCACTGCCATAAATCGGTAAATCGGGGAAACAATCATGTAAGTCTAATAAGCCCCGGGCATGATCTCCGTGGGCATGACTGCAAAAGACCAAATCGGCGGGAGCGTCTTTCTCTTCCAGTAAAGGAGAAATATCGGGCAGTCCACAATCGAGCAGAATCCGATATTCTCCCATTTTGACCAGCAAACAGACTCCCTCCCTATCATGACCAACACCATAGGGCAGACAAACTAAATCCGGTTGGTGGCTAGAGGAGATCAGACGAGGGGAACCCATAGATTGCAGATTGACGGTTTTTTTCTAATGTGCGGATCCATTGCCGTGATAGTTGTCGGAATCATAAAACCCGTTCTGGGTGCCAAAAAATAAGGTGGCGACAATGAACAACCCGGTTAAGATTAGTAAAATTAGCTTGACATCCATAGTTATGACTCCTTCTGTTTGAATCGGATGCAAGAGCAGAGAAACCGCTCCAGTTTGCATTGTAAACCCATCTTAAACGAAAAATTAAAGCCCCGTCCCTTTAGCGCGGGGAGCATCAAAACTTCTGCCGGGGGAAAGATGGGTGAGGTGAGTTAAGCCAAATTCCCTTGAGATTGGAAGCGCTGCCACATCCCCTGATAAGCTTCCTCCATGTCCTCGGTGAACTGTTTGCCATTCCATAACGGAGCCTGATAACGAGCTTGTTTGAGTTTCCCGGCAAGGGTACTCCGTAAGGTGGGATCTTTCCCTAAACGAATCCCCCATTGAATATATTCCTCATCACTCCACGCAATCCCTTCTGTAATCCCTGCATTTTTTAACATGGTGTAGCTATTGCGGGCTGAAAATTGTTGGCCGACTTTAGTCACTAAAGGAATCCCCATCCAGAGGGTTTCTAGGGTAGTGGTGGCTCCGTTGTAGGGGTAGGTATCTAGAACAATATCCGCCATGCCGAGGTTAGCACGGTGGGTCATTTCGCTGTCGTCAATGTCGAGAAAGCGGAAGCGTTCGGCCTCGACTCCGGTTTGTTCGGCCATCGTTAAAAATACCCGTTTGACGGCTTCGGAGTCGGCGGCACCTTTGACTAAAAAATAACTATTCGGCACGGCTTTGAGAATTTCCAGTTGGAGGTTAATCGTGTGGAGATGGCGTTTATAACCGTGTTGCACGCTGTAGTAAATGACGGCATCGGGGGGGATGTTTAACTGGTGACGATTCAGGGTAGGAATCCCCACTTCAAAGCCATCTGTGGCGATGTAGGTATGGGGTAAGCGCCAGATTTTCTCCTGATAGTAGTCTTGGGCGTTGTCGGGTAAAACGTAGGGATCGGCGATAAAGTAATCTATGGCGGGGATTCCCGAGGCATCCCACCCTAACCAAGTGATTTGGATGGGGGCGGGTTTTAGGGCGGTGACGGCACAGCTAACATCGAGGGTGAGGCTGTCTAAATCTACTAGGATATCAATTTGATCGTGGTGGATTTGTTCGGTGATTTCGAGGGCTTGGGTAGATTTGTAGGTTTGATGGACTTGTTGGCTGTACCACTGTTCAAGGGGATCGTAGGTGTTGGCAGTGGTGATGAAATAGGCGTAGAGTTGGAAGTTTTCCTGGTTGTGGTGTTTGATCAGCGATCGCGCTAACCAGCCAACGGAGTGAGTCCGCAAACAGTGGGAAAGGTAGCCAATCCGTAAGGGCTGATTCCGAGGGCGAGGGTTTTGGTTGGCGTTGTGGTATTTTTCCACTAACTCCCGGTGATGAATTTGGGCGTTGTGTTGGCAGAGTTGGGCGATTTGGTTCTGGAGACGGCGGTTTTCTGGGGCGCGATCGCGAAAATAGGGGGCGAAGAAGTAGGTACTATACAGACGGGAAACTTGCAGGGGCGTGAGTTCCGGTTGTTCCGTCATCAACCGTTCAATCAACTGCTCATGACAGAGAAACTGCTCAAACCCTTCTTGCCAATGCCCCCCCGTACTCATCAAGGCACGCAAAACCCCCTTACTGGCAAAAACCTGATCGGGTAAGTTCTCCACCAGTGTGGCGTAAAAGCGCGCCATTTCTAAACCTTGATCAAATTGGTTAGAGTTTTGGTATAACCGGGCGAGCAGGTTGACCAGTTCAGGAGTACGGGGATCGAGGCGTAACCCCAGTTCACAGAGTTGGGCGGCAATTCCGGGCTGGCGTTGAGAATGCCCCAAAGCTACCCCAACCTTTAAACAAAAGTTCAACACCGCCACCTTTTGGCTGTCCTCTTGAGCATAGGCAAGACTGGCCTCCATGAGCGGGATTAAAGCCGGATTGCGGGCATCATGGCTAAAGAGTGCTTGTAGCACCGTTAACAGCAGGGCAAAATCCAAGGGTAGCCCCGATTGTAACAGGGGGATTACGCCCCACTCTTCGAGTTCCGAGCCATTGTAACGATCAGGAATCGCCAACCGCAACAACTCAAAGAGATTCTGGAGATCCCTCGGTGCCAACTCCCGAATTTCCTCCCGAATCCTCCAAGTTTGCTCCTTCTCCCCCAACCATTCCTGACGCACCGCCTCCTGAGTCAAAATCCCCACCAACTCCAGCGTCCAACGTTCTACTGTCTCCTCATCCCCCTCCAACATCACCATTAGCCAAGTGGTTTGAGCTTCTGAGGATTTTCCCTGTAACAGCAACATTAAGCCCAAATGCCAGTACAAAGTGACCTGCTCCGGGGCAATCTGTAGCGCCTGTTCATAGGCAAAAGCCCCTTGAACATAATCCCCCGCTAAATAGGCCTGTTGTGCTTGCTCTTGCCACTGTTCTAGAGTTGCCATGTTTGATGGGATAACCTGCTTTGAAATCAACACAAATTGACACTCCTGTCGCTAAAAGCGAGGGATTCTTGGTTCACCGAGTTTCCTTAACTTGACAGGACGTATCCAACCAAGCCAGAGGGAATCTCTCCCCAAGCGTATTAGTTTCCGTGTGTCCCACGGTACTTAGTCCTCTTTTCAAAATGTTGATAGCAGCATTAACATCTCTATCTTCGGTATAACCACAATGGGGACAAACATGGGTTCTTGTAGATAGGGATTTAGGCACTTTTTGACCACAGTTAGAACAATTTTGACTCGTGTTATGGGGCGGCACTGCTACCGTAGCCTTACCATATTTAAAGCCAAAATACTCTAGCCATTGACGAAACGTTGACCAAGCCGCATCATGAATAGATTTAGCTAGTCTAGAGTTTTTTACCATGCCTTCGACATTTAAGTTTTCGTAGGCGATGAAATCGTTAGATTTAATGACGCGCAATGCCTCTTTTTCGGCAAAGCCTCTACGTTGCCTACTTATTCTTAAATGTTTTCTCGCATATCTCTTTCTAGCTTTTTGATAGTTGTTTGATTGGGGTTGACCCTTCTTAAACTTTTTGGATTTCTGCCGATTCAGACGGTTTAATCTTTTTTCGGCCTGGCGATAGTATTGTGGTATCTCTACTGTTTCACCATCACTGTTCCCATAGAACACTTTTAAGCCTACATCCAATCCTACACATCTTTTAGTCGGTTCTAGCGGTTTAGCGTATTCCCGAATATCAACGTTTAGACAGAATTGGACATAGTAACCATCCGCTCGTTTAATAATCCTAACTCGTTTAATTTGGTCTAAAGGATAAAAGTTTAGGTCCCTAGTTCCTTTCAGTTTAACCGTACCGATGTTTTTCTTATCTGTGAAAGTGATTTTTTTCCGGTCTTCCGATAGTTTCCAACCAGAGTGTTTATATTCTACAGAACGGTTATTCTTTTGGAATTTAGGATAACCTTTTTTCCCTTTAACCTTTTTCTTACAATTGTCATAGAAACGAGCAATAGCAGACCATGCTCGTTCAGCAGATGCTTGTCTGGCCGTAGAATTTAGAGTATCAACAAACTTGAACTGTTTGGCGAGAACTGCACAGTATTTATTGAGAGAATATTTGTCTACTTTGTCTTCTCTCTTGGCATCCATCCAAAGCTTTAACGCTTTGTTTCTGATGAATTGGACTGTACGAATAGCTTCGTCTATAGCCAATGACTGATAAGGCTTAAGCACAGCTTTCATCTCTAAGACAATCATTGTTTCTCGACCCCAAACAACTATTTGTATGCTATACCATATAGCACAAATTGTCAAGATTTGAGTCGTGCTTCGTGTCACTGAGCCTGTCGAAGTGCTGTTTCTATACGGGTCGGGGTTTCATCCCGTCGGTGTTCGTGAAACGTTGCGCAGCTGTCCCCGAGGGTCTTCACCCCGACATTCTCGATAAAGAAGTAGTGCAGTTCCCTACACTACCCCTGACAGGAGTGAACTACCCCACCCTGCCGTTGGCGAGGATGGGGCTTCCTGATTCAACGGGAAAAGCATCTAGCAAAACCGAAGTTTTACCAGGTTGTCTTACGTTCCCTCCCCAGGCCGTATCGCTGGTTCCCAACGACAATATCCGCAAGGCTTCATTTTTAATGTTTTGTGCTGCATTAATATCACGGTCGTGGTGAGTGCCACAATTTTGACATTCCCATTGCCGCACTTCTAACGGTAAGCTATCCACTCGATTAAGGCAAACGTGACAGGTTTTTGAAGACGCAAAATAGCGGTCAACTTCAATATAAGTTTTGCCTTCCCACTCGGCTTTGTATTTCAGCATTGTGGTAAATATTCCCCAACCCACATCACTAATTTCCTTGGCTAGTTTAGGGTTTTTTGCCATCCCTTTGACGTTCAGATTCTCTACAGCAATCACTTGGTTTTCGTTAACTATCTTGCGGGATATTTTGTGGAGAAAGTCCTCACGACATCGGGCTATCTTACTATGAACTTTGGCGACTTTTTGTTTCGCCTTAGCTCGATTTTTACTACCTTTTTGTTTACGCGATAGCTTTTTTTGTTTGCGCTTGAGGTTATTTTGGTGTTTGGCAAAATGGCGGGGATTATCGTACTTAGACCCATCGCTAGTAATCGCAAAATGAGTTAGTCCAACATCAATGCCAATAGCTTTACCCTCAACCGATGGGCTAATGGCATCTTTACCGTCATCCACTAACACCGAAGCATAGTATTTGCCGTCAGGATTTTTGGAGAGAGTAACTGCTTTGATTGTCCCTTCAAGTTCCCGATGACGACGGCAATACACTAACCCAATTTTTCCCGGTATTTTGATGTAATCCCCCTCCAACTTAACGTTAGCAGGATAACTTAAAGACTGCCGACCATGCTTTGACTTGAAACGGGGTGACAGCGCCCGTTTCTCAAAAAAGTTTTTGTAGGCAGTAGAAAGATTAAGTGCAACCACCTGTAAGGATTGGGAGTAGGCATCTGTTAGCCAAGGATATTCCTTTTTTAGTTTAGGTAACAGGCTTTGAATGTATCCACGAGACAATCCTTTCCCCGTCTCGATATAGGTTTTTTGGCACAAGTCTAAGGCAAAATTCCAATACCAACGACAGCATCCGAACGCCTTAGCCAGGGATACTTTTTGCTCGTCAGTAGGATAGATACGATACTTGTAAGCCTTATACATTATCGAGAACCAGTGTTGCCGATAACAGTATAACCAATTATCTAAGGATTTTATCTAAGGATTCGCTGTCGCTCAGTATATTACGGGGTTGCTATCCATTCCCTCCCTGCAAGCGAGGAAGGGGATGGATAGCAACATTTTTGTTAAATATAATTGGGGTCGGTTTGAACCAGTACCCCATCCTGAATATTAGCCGCCCGACAAATCTTTCCAACCACCATTGAAAGCGCCAGATTTAGGAGCTTCTTCGCATTTCGCACCATCAGGACCCAATTTAGTGGGAACAGCAAGAGCCGCATCAGTCGGACCAGTCACTTTAGCCGGTTTGATGGTTTCGCAAGTTCCCGTTAAGGTTAAAACTTCCCCTGTATCTGTGTCGCCTTGAGCGGTAACGTTCAACCCAACATAACTCTTCAGTGCAGGTTTGTAAGCCGCACCATAGTTAGCCGCACCATCTCTGTTTGTACTGGCTTTCAGCACATAGATGTAGTTATCTGTTTGACTCTTAATCCCAATGCCCAACTCAGCTAAGTTGGAGGTAAATTCTGTTCTCCCCAAGGCAAAGGCTTGTTGAGCGCGGTTCACAGAACCGACGTTTTGGCGGGCTTCGGACTGTTTCGCTTTGTTGGCTTGGCCTAACAAAGAAGGCAGGGCAATAGCCGCCAGAATACCAATAATAATGATTACAACCAGTAGTTCAATCAGGGTGAAACCTTCATCCCCTTTTTTATTCCCATTCAGGTGCATCAAGAACTTCGCTTGAAATTCCGGTCTCATGATGACTCTCTCCTATCAATTGACTTAGCTGGATTTCTCCGCTTATGACCGTAAGTTACCCAGCTTTGTCCTCTTTCCTATCACCCCCCGGCAAACTTTTTTCCCCATGTTGCTGGTAATACTTTATTCAGTATCAATCGCCTCCCTGTTGTAGTAGCACATATCCCCCACTTTCGAGGGTGATTAACACCTGCTGTAATAACTCCCTTGCCTCCTCTGTACCCATTGGCTGAAGGGTGGCTGGATGTACAGGGTGCAGCACTTGCCAACGCTGGACTAAACCACTTAAGGATTGAGGCTGTTCTAATAAGGCCGGAAACACACAAGCGGCAATGGTACTATCAATAAAACTTTCGGGCTGTCCGAGGGGGAAATGGCTATAGATATCAAAAGGCTGCATTTTCTGGATACTCTCGAACAGTGCCTGTTTGAAACTCTCCCGCTTTAATAGGGGGTGTAAATGCACTATCACCCCTTGCCAGTCTTCCCTCATCCATTCCGTCACAGGTGGCACGGGAGGCTGAGATTGGGGATGACCACACCAAATATCTAGTAAACGGTTTATGGGATGGAGTAATTCAAACAGATGCAGTTTATCCTCAAGGCTCGCCTCCGAGAAAATCAACTCCAGAGACACAGGTAAATTATGCGGTTCCTTGAACAGGGCGTTAAAATTCCAATCCCGCCAGCGCACCATTTCGATAAACTCCAAATCCGCCGCCCGCAGGAAGCTGAACAACTCTGGAATGGTGAAACCGCGATCGCCCACTAACAAATAATTGACCATAATAGAACAGTCATCATAAATAGCCTCACTATTCTCCTTCCAGCTAATTTTTTTCAATAAAACATCATCCTTTAAAGCGTTCATCATATCCCGCACTACCCCTAGGGCGAACTCTTCCGGGTTTTCTGCAAATAACCCCATTTCCTTAAACACTTCCTGCGCCCGAAAAACCACGGTTCGACCATGCAAACTATGTAAATTAATTCGCAAAATGCCATCAGGTTTTAAAACCGCTTTCATAGCTTTTAACGCCGCTACTTGATCTTTGACTAAATAGAACGTCTCATCACAATTAATATAATCAAACTGCCGCCCTAACTTCGGCAAATCTTCCAACGCCAAAGCCACAAACTCCGCGTTATCAATGCCATGATATCGCAAGCGTTTTTCCGCTAATTCTACCGAGCGTTCCGAAATATCCACCCCCACAATTTGCGCCCCCGGATTCGCTTGTGCGAGTCCCAGGGCCTTGTATCCACTACCACATCCAGCATCCAAAATAACCTTATCTGCCGGATTAATCACCTGTTTATTGCGCACATAAAAAGCCGTCACCAAGCTATGAATATATAAAAAGGGAATATCTTGTTCATGACTGGCCTCAATTGAATTAGAGGGATAGGGTAAACTATTAAACTGTTCCCGTACCCGTTCCAATAGCTCTTTATCTTGATTTTCCATGAAATGCACCTCGCTTTTATCCTCGTTCTAACAACACATAACCATAGGCTTCTAAGCCCGTTAACGTACTTTTTAACACCGTCAACGCTTCCGAATCCGTGGTAGGTTCTAAAGTAGCTAAGTTAATCGGTCTTAAGGTTTTCCAACGTTGAATCAGTTGGTTTAAACTCTGGGGTGCTTCCCACAAAGGAGGTAATACACAAGCCGCAATTGTCACATCAATTGAGGTGGGTACACCCCCAGCAATCGGCAGATACTCACTAATCGTAAAATCCTGTAAGCTGCGACAAGCATTCTTTAATCCTGTGCGTACTTTTTCAGTATTCAATTGAGGGTGTAAGTAAATTTTAGCCCCTTGCCAATCCTCATCTAACCACTGACTAACGGGTAAAAATGGTTCTCCTTCCCCCGGATGTCCGCACCAAAAATCTAACAGTCGGTGGATAGGACTTAATAACTCGAAAACCCTCAGTTTTTCCTCTGGACTGCTTTGAGCAAAATGCTCTCCTAAAGCAACAGGTAAATTATCCGGCTCTTTAAATAAATCCAACCATTGCCACTGTCGCCAGTTTACCATACTAATAAACTCTAAATTGGACTGGTGCAACAGGTTAAACATATCCTGAACATTGTATCCTTTATCCCCTTTCAGCAAATAGTTACAGAGAAAAAATTCTTTCCTAGAAGCCGGATCTTTATCATAGTCAGGCGACCAAGTTTTTGTTTTAGTTGGCACATTATCCTTCAAACAATGAACGATTTCTAAAGCAAATTTGATATCGTCATCATTAGTATTTTTATCCATAAGCCCAAGCATTGAAAAAAATTTCTGGAAGTTGTACATACCTACTCTTTGGGCGGCACTGTGTAGATTAGTGCGTATAATTCCTGATGGTTTTAATTTTTTCTTAAATATTTTCAAAGCTTGCAAAGGGTTTGGCAAAAGATACAAAACCTCATCACAATTAATATAGTCAAAGTCCCAAGATAAGGAAGGGATATCATCCACAGAAACAAGGAAAAATTCGCATTGATCCTGTTTATTAAAATATTCCGCTCTCTTTTTAGCAAGTTCTATAGATTTTTCGGAAATATCAATGCCAATAATTTTGGCTTCTGGGTTAGCTTCAGCTAAAATTAAGGAGGTAAATCCTGAACCACATCCTACATCTAAGATGGTTTTATTTTGTGAGTTGATGACCTTTTGATTGCGGAGATAATAGGCTGTTGTCAAATGGTTGGTGTACAGTCTTCCGGGAAATGTTTTCGGGTCAACATCTAAGGGGGTTTTGGGATAGGGACCAAAATCAAACTGTTCACGCAGTTGTTCTAGCAATTTGGCATCATTTTCAGTCATGGAATATTTACCTAATTTTTGGGGTTGCAATATAATGGTTTAGTTCTATTTAAGCTCGTTCTAGTAAAATATAACCACAAGCTTCTAAGGTGGTGAGTGTCTTTTTCATCAAGCTAAAACTATCCTCGTCGGATGTGGGTTCTAATGTTTCTAAATCAACGGGATGGAGTCGTTTCCACTGCTCAAGGAGTACCGGGAGAGATTGGGGTGCAGTAAGCAGTTGAGAAAATAAACAAGTGGCTAAGGTAATTTCAAGGGAAATGGGTTGACTTCCTGCAATGGGAAGATGAGAATGCAGGGGAAAGGATTGTTGATTTTGGCAGCAGATATTTAAAGCGTCTTTAACGTCGGTTCGCCTCAGTTGAGGATGGAGATGTACCCGGCAATTATACCAGTCTGGGTCACTCCATTCTGAAACAGGCAAGAACTCAATCCCTGCCCCCGGATGACCACACCAAAAGTCTAAAAGTCGATGAATAGGTTGCAGCACCTCAAAGAGTTGTAGTTGTTCCTGAATCGTGATTTCTGGTAAACTCAATGCCAGGAATATAGGCAAGTTATCCGGTTCTTTAAATAGGTCGTTCAGTTGCCATTGTCGCCAGTTGATCATACTGATAAACTCTAGATTGGCTTGTTCTAAAAAGTTGAACATATCCGTAATTTCATAGCCTTTATCTCCTTTAAATAGATAATTTTCGATGACTAATTCTTTTCTTTTGCTTTCGTCTGCATAGTCCTCTGACCAAGTAGCATTTTTAATAATTACATTGTCTTTCAAGGATTGCATAATGTCGATGACTGTATCAATATCAGTGTCGTCTACTTCTTTATCCATAAAGCCCATCATATTAAACATTTTCTGCACTTGAAAAATTCTGAAGCGCTGGGCTTTACTGTGTAAGTTAGACCGTATAATTCCAGTGGGTTTGAGTTGAGCTTTTAGCTGGTTTAGTGCGGCTACTTGGTCAGGGAGTATATAAAGAACTTCGTCACAGTTAATATAATCAAATTCATAGGGCAATTGACCGAGTTCATCGACGGATAAAACATGAAATTCACACTGGTCTTGCTTGCTGTGATATTCAATTCTTTTTTGCGCTAATTCAATAGATTTAGGGGAAATATCTATGCCGATGACTTTGGCTCTGGGGTTAGCTTCGGCAAGGATTAATGAGGTGAAACCTGTGCCGCAGCCTACGTCTAAAATGGTCTGATTTTCGGGAGAAATAACTTGCTGATTGCGCAAATAATAAGCGGTGGTGAGATTGTGGGTATAAAGCCGTTCTGGAAAACGTTTAGGGTCAACTTCTACAGGGACTCTGGGATAAGGACCGAAATCAAATTGTTGGCGAATTTTATCCATTAATCCCTGATCAACTAATTCTTGATCAAGCAATTCTTGCTCTATGGGTTGAGATTGATTTTCACTCATTGTGGTGGATTAACCCCTGAAAACTCCTTTTCTATCCTATCGGGTTTATTGAGGTTTGCAAAAGGTTAGGCGGAAAAACCGGGAAATGCTATGCTGACAATATAGATTTATTATGATTTAGGTAGAAAGCATGAGTCAATCTAATGTTAAATCGGAGGAGGAAAAGGGGATTGATCCATCTCAAGTCACCTTTTCTCTGGAAGCGACAAGGCACGTGGGGGGCTATGCTTTACGGAGATTATTCCATGAAAGCGATCGCCTTTTAGTGGTCAAATACATGGCCGCCCACTGTAGCCCCTGTCGTACCCTCAAACCGATTCTAGATTCAGTCGTGGATGAGTTTGAGGACAAAATCCACTTTGTCGAGATTGATGTGGATGTAGATCCGGAAATTGCCGATGATGCCCAGATTATCGGCACCCCCATTGTCCAGTTTTTTCAGGATAAGGAAATGTTGGTGGAGTTACGGGGAGTCAAACCAAAAAGCGAATATCGTCAAGTTATTGAGGACTTGTGTTAGTCTCCTCCCCTGACCCGAGAGAGTGAAACCAGGTCATAATCCCTTCGGCCAAGGTATCCGCTAATCGGCGCTGTTCCCGACTGTCCATAATCCATTCAAACTCGATGGGGTTAATCATAAACCCCAATTCTAAGAGGATGGAGGGGGCCGTATGGGGGCGAGTCAGGGCGAGGTTATTCCAAAATACGCCGTAGGAGGGACGATCTAGGGTTTCAACGAGATAGTCGTGTAAAAAAACCGATAGATCATGGGCTTGGGGGTGATACCAAAACATCCCCACCCCCGCCGTATTGAGGGCATCTCCGCCATCGGGGAGGGCGTTGTAGTGGACGGAGAGGGCGAGATCGGGTTTGAGTTGGTTAATCATGGTCACTCGTTCGGCGAGTCCTAAAAAAACATCCTGATCTCGGGTTAAATAAACAGTAGCGCCCCGCCGTTCTAAGGCCTCGCGCAAGAGGAGGGAAACGGTGAGATTGACTGATTTTTCCGGGTAGCCATTGGGGCCGCGGGCGCCTAATTCTTCGCCGCCATGACCGGGATCTAACAGAATGCGCATTCCTTGGAGTTGTTCCCCGACTTGGGGGGGATGGCGGAGGGAGAGGATTAAGGTGCTGCCTTCGTAGCGTAAATCATAACCCCATTGCTGGTCAGTTCTCAGGTGGAAGGTGTAGGCGACTTGGGTAGGGGTGATTTGTTGCCAGTCTAGACGCTGGATGAGGGGGTCATGATCAACGGCGATGGTGTCGGTTTGGGCGATGGTATTGTGGAGGGTGAGGGTGAAAGTGCGATCGCCTTGTTGCACGGAAACCGGAACCGGCACCTGTAGGGGAAAGCGGATTTCCGTGGTCCCATTGAGAGGGCGAGAACGTACACTGCGAATCCGCGACTGAGGCGGCATCGCCCCCGGTAGCACCCGCGTCTCACTCCCCCGAATCCAGGCCCCGTAATCCAAGCGCAACCATTCCCCCTCCTGTCCCGTCACTTCCGCCCTTGTGCCTTGGGGGAGGGGCGTTAGGCGAGAATAATCGGTTCCGGGCCCCGTGCGCGCCACCCCTTGGGGAACCGTCACCTCCACCACCTGCAACTGTTCCGGGTCTAAAATGCGAATCGTCCCCGCCCCCTCCTGTACCGTAGGGGTGCCATTCACCGTAATCTCAAATACAGGCACACCTAACAAACCCGGGCGATCGCCTTCCAAACAGCCCTGATACTGAGTTAACACCAGAGGAGTCGGTTCATTTTGTGCCACCAGAGCCGCCGCATTAGGCGGTAAATCCTTTTGAACCGGTTGGGGGGTCAAAATTAACCTTTCTCCCCCCAAACGCGCCCCTACCGTCGAATCTGGTTGAGCCAAAACCCCCAAACAAACCCGCTCCCCCGGCAAACGGGCGAGGTCTTGATTCGGACGCAACGACTCCGACACCCAAGGACTCCCCGGACTCAACACAGGCTGACTCGGCACCCGGGTAATCGTCACCCCAACCGTTTCATTTCCGTAGCGCAACGTAAACTGATTTTCCCCCACCCGCAAGGGGAAACTCGGCGCAAAATGCCCTCCCGGACTCCGTTCCACCCCTTGCCCATTAATCGTCACCGTCCCTTCAGGCGGCGCGGAACCAATAAAAAAGATTTGAGCCGCACTGGTTTGATGTTGCCGGGGAGGGTAGGCTAAAAATAATTGAGATTCTGCCCACACCGGACCTCCCAACACCACCGTAGAGGCCATCACTCCCAAACACCCGCCCAAATTTCTGCCAAGATTCACCGTTTTTTCGCCATTTTCGTGATTTCCTAACCTGATTAGCACAAAATCCCGCAAAAAGCAACCTCAAGCTTTGCGCTACTATAGAAGTGGGACGTTAAAAGAGGCAACAACCAGCATGAATCGCACCAGTAACAACATCCAAGTCGGCAGCATCCTAGGGATTCCCTTCTTTATCAATCCCTCGTGGTTTATTGTCCTTGCCCTCGGCACTTGGTTATTCGGACAACAATTCGCCAACTTTCCTCAAATCAACGGCTTAGTGGCCGCGCTCTTAGGTTTAAGCACCGCCCTTTTACTCTTCGCCTCCGTCCTGGCCCACGAATTAGGCCATAGTATCGCCGCCCTCTCCCAAGGAATTCAGGTGCGCTCCATTACCCTGTTCCTCTTTGGGGGTTTAGCCATGTTGGAAAAAGAATCCGACACCCCCTTGAAAGCCTTCCTCATCGCCATCGCCGGCCCCGCCGTTAGTTTTCTCCTGTGCGTGGTTTTTACCCTCCTCGGCGTTTATTTACCCCTCCCCCTCCCCCTCACCGGACTCCTCTCCCTTCTGGCTAGTATTAACCTCGTCCTGGGGATTTTCAACCTCATCCCCGGCCTACCCCTCGACGGGGGAAACATCCTCAAAGCCCTCGTCTGGCAAGTCACAGGCAACCCCAATAAAGGTCTACTCTACGCCAGTCGCGTCGGTCAAGGGGTGGGGATGTTCGGCATCCTCTTAGGGCTACTCGGCATTTTAGGCATTAGCTCCTATGGCAGTTTCTGGACCCTCTTAATCGGGCTATTCCTGCTGCAAAATGCCGGACTCTCTGCCCAATCTGCCCAAGTGCAAGAAACCCTCGACCACTACACCGCCGAAGATGCCATTACCCCCAATAGTCCCGTCGTTTCTGCGGACTTAAGCCTGCGGGAGTTTGTCAATAACTATGTCATTGGTCATAATCCTTGGAGTCGTTTTCTCGTCACGAACGAAGCAGGAGAACTCATGGGAGAATTGGCCGTTGACCAACTCAAAACAGTCCCCACCTCCCTCTGGACAGAAACCCAAGTCCGGGACTTAATGCAGCCAACCGATATGAGTCAAACGGTCTTCGCCAACGAATCGCTCCTAGAAGTAGTCAAGCGCATTGAAGAACAGAAAACCTTACAACTCGCTGTTATCAGTCCAGAAGGAACTGTTTTAGGGCTAGTCGAAAAAGCCTCGATTTTAGAACTCCTCTCCCAAAAAAATCAGCCCAGTAGTTCTTCTGTTTCTACCACATCTCCCACCCGTTCCCCCAGTTAGCTCATCGTCGGAAGGACGGGGCTTTAGCCCCAAAATCTTGGGTAAGACCAAAACCAGAATACCCGTCCAAGCTCAGGCATTCCCCCATGAAGTCAGATGTCCACGCCATCAGTGTGATTCATTGGCGTTAAGTTTGCTCCTTATCCTCTCCCAGAAACTTTTTTAAGGTACTCAGCAATTCCTGCTCATCAAAAGGTTTTGTTAAATATTCCGTTGCTCCCGCTAAACGCCCTTGTACTTTATCAAAAGTCCCGTCTCTAGCTGTCAGCATAATAATGGGTAAAGCCTGAAATTGGGGCAAACTGCGCACTGTACGGCAGAGTTCTAAGCCATCTACCCCCGGCATGGTGACATCCAACAAGAGTAAATCTACGGCTTGATGGTAAATCACAGATAGGGCATCTACCGCATTATCTGCCACCACGACGTTGTATTGCGTTTGTAGAATCTGTTGTAACATTTTGCGCATAATGGGGCTGTCATCAACAGCCAAAATGGTTAGAGCATAACTTGCAGTTCCAGACATCTCAATCCCTCCAGCCAGGATGATCTTGCATTATGATTCGTAATCCGTTTTTGGGGATAACTCTATTGTCCCAAATGTCTCATGACTCTATCCCCTCTCTGTAAAAAAAGGTACAAGACTTTATTTTTAGCTTCGGGATGTAACTTTTTGTGACAGTTTGGGCAAATCAATAGGTTTTATCTCTGACAAGATGAAAAAATGGATAACTTTTTTGGCGTTTCTTAGGAGGTTCTGAAAGATTCAATTAAGCTACTCGGATCAGGCTGGAGATCATGTCGCAGATGAGGAATAATAGGAAGTATAGGATCAAAAGGGGATCACGCTTGGTTGAGCAAAGCACATCTTGTTGTCTTGAGTCTTAGGCTTAAACTTTCGTTTAATTTCTTCAACTTATACTTTCTCTCTCTTCCTGTTAGGTTAATCCATTACTATTAATCTACCACAACGTCAACTAATCTTAATAAAATGCAACAATTCAGGAGAGTAAATCAAGGTTCAATAGTAACTGACAGTTATTATTTTGGGGAATCTTGCCGGGTAAACTTGTAATCTCTGATTGTAGGGTTTTAATGCTAGTGTTCGATGGGGTTCTTGTAAACTGGGTCATTCACAGGATGTGTAGTCGGAATCAATTCGGAGTCATCTGCCAAATTTCATTTTTAAGGTAGCTAATCTCCTCGCCCAAGGGGAAAAAACTTGGGGTCAGAGGGACAGTCAATTGCGGGAGTATGTGGGATGGTTGTAAGCTTCATGAATATCCAAATTTTAGAAACCATTAGTGATGCCTTTTTTGTGTTGGATGGCGCATGGCGATTTATTTCCTTAAATAGTGCCGCCGAAAAACTATTAGGCAAAACTAAGCGAGATTTATTAAATCAGTGTATTTGGGAAGTCTTCCCGGAATTATTAGAAACCACCTTTGAACAGGAATATCGGCAAGTGGTTCAAACCCATCAAGGGACTCATTTTGAGGCTTTTTTCCCGGTGGGGCGGCGTTGGGTGGAGGTGCAGCTTGCTCCCTATTTGGACGGGATTTCGGTGTGTTTGCGGGATACTACAGAGCGCCGTCAAGTGGAGGCGATGTTATTTGAGCGATCGCGCCTAGCCACCTTAGAAGCCGAAATTGGTCGCGCCCTGGTTCATGCCCACTCGATCAAAGAGAGCCTCACCCTCAGCAGCGAGGTCTTAGTAGAGCAGTTAAACGCCGCCGGAGCGGCCATCTGGAGCTATAACAGCCAAGTGGAAAGCCTCGAACTTCAGGCCGTCACCCTTCACCCCGATGCAGAACCTTCCCTGGCTCAAAATGAACTACTGACCGTTACCTACCTGCCCACCAGTAACTCAATTCTGGGTTCTCTGGCCTTGTCACGGCAGCCCATTCATGATCTGGTGTTTGCCCCTTTTGGGGAAACTAACTCTAAAACCCCCTCAATCAACGTTGATATTAAAGCAGACCCCCTATTTTGCCAAATGGACGGGCGACGGAATAACGCTAAGGCTAAACTCCATCTGGTGGGGTATCCTTTAGTGGTAGAAGATCGCCTCGTGGGGGTGATTGCCCTGTGGTGTTACCAAGCCCTTGATAAAATCACCCATGAAGCCATTGCCACCATTGCCGACTATTTAGCCATTGCCATTGACCGATGCTGGGCCCGTCAAGCCTTGCTCTCTCGACGGGAAGCCCTGCTCTTCCGTCTAGCGAATCAAATCCGCAACTCCTTAGATTTAGACACCATTTTGGGGACGGCCGTGCAGGAAATTCGCCATCTCCTACAAGTAGACTGGTGTAGTTATCTCTGGTGTTGGAGTCAAGGAAATCAACTCAGCCTCACCGTTAGCCACGAAGCCCGAGGCACAAATAAACCCGCCAGTGCGATCGCCAACTGTCCCCCAGAAAAACTACTCTGGCTTGCCCAACAAATCGAAAGCCTTAACCTACTGAGGATTGACGACATCCATCAACCCCTCTTGCTCGGCGAAAACACCACCCAAAGCGCGGACTTTCTCGAACTACTGCAAAGCTTTCATA
Organism: Spirulina subsalsa PCC 9445; assembly: GCF_000314005.1. NCBI lineage: Bacteria > Bacillati > Cyanobacteriota > Cyanophyceae > Spirulinales > Spirulinaceae > Spirulina > Spirulina subsalsa. The sequence goes on along the minus strand of NZ_JH980292.1, from coordinate 3,265,979 downwards.
TTCAGTCCATCCTGCTGATTCCCCTCAAAACCCGGTCGAATCATCTGGGTGCGATCGCCTGTATGAACGACCTCGGCTCCCGCCATTGGAGTGAGCCCGACATCGAACTCCTACAAGCCGTCGTCGATCAACTCGCCCTCGCCATTGATCAAGCCGAACTCTTCGCCCAAACCCGCGCCGCCGCCCTCGCCGCCCAAACCCAAGCCCAACAACTCGAACTCACCATCCAAGAACTCAAACGCACCCAATCCCAACTCATCCAAACCGAAAAAATGTCCAGTTTGGGTCAAATGATCGCAGGCATTGCCCACGAAATTAACAATCCCGTAAACTTCATTTCCGGGAATTTAAGCTATACCAGTGAATATGTAGAAGACTTACTGAAACTGGTCAGTCTCTACCAAGAAACCTACCCTACACCCAATGAAACTATCGAAGAACTCGCCGATGAAATTGACCTAGAATTCATCATCGAAGACCTACCCAAAACCCTCGCCTCCATGCAAATTGGAGCCGAACGCATCCGGCAGATTGTGCTTTCTCTGCGGAACTTCTCCCGTTTAGATCAAGCCGACATGAAACCCGTTGATATTCATGAAGGCATTGATAGCACCCTCTTAATCTTACACAATCGATTAAAAGCCAAAGGAGAAAAAGCCGAAATCCAAGTCGTTAAAAAATACGCAAAATTGCCTCAAGTTGAATGTTATGCCGGGCAGTTAAACCAAGTCTTCATGAATATCCTCAGTAATAGCATTGATGCCCTAGAAAATAGCCCTGAACCCCATTGTATTACTATTAGTACAGAAGTAATACCCCACCCCCAACATCCCCATCCTGACCTAAAAACAGGTCTAATGTGCGGAGATGTTTTAATCCGCATTACCGACAACGGCGTTGGAATGTCTCCTGAAACAGTGCATCATATTTTTGATCCCTTCTTTACGACCAAACCTGTAGGCAAAGGAACCGGATTAGGACTAGCCATTAGTTATCAGATTGTAGTAGAAAAACATCACGGCAGAATTGAATGTATTTCTAAACCAAACGAAGGCACTCAGTTTGTCATTCAGATTCCCATACAACCCCCTCTTAGCCATCGTAAAAGCTGAAATCCAAGCGAAGGAAATTTATAGATTAAGCTAACCTAACTGAAGTAGACCATCCAAGGAGTTTCAATGCCGTTTTCTAGCGACATCAGTTCTGACTTATTTACCAAATTCACGGACTTAGTTTCCCATTACACAGGAATCAAAGTCAGATCCGAAGACAAAACCAATTTTACCCGAAAACTGTTTCAACGAATGGAACAGTTGAAAATTTATTTTTTGGAAGACTACTATCATTTCTTGTTAGAACACAACGTCAATGCGTTTCAGGAATGGCAAGAACTCGCTGTTTTATTAACCAACACTGAAAGTTATTTTTTTCGAGATCAGGGTCAATTTTCCCTGCTAGAAAAGCAAATTATCCCCCAACTCCTTCGACAGAATCACCACAACCGAACCCTGAAAATTTGGAGTGCTGGGTGTTCTACCGGAGAAGAACCCTACTCCCTCGCCATCCTTTTGGATCAACTATTACCCAACCGCCACCAATGGAACGCCCTTGTTTTGGGGACAGATATTAATTATCAAGCGTTGCATCGAGCGAGAGAAGGACTGTATAGCTCTTGGTCTTTCCGCATGATTAAACCTCACATCCAACAAGAGTATTTTGCTCTCCATCAACAAGGCTATCAAATTCGTGAGGATATCCGTGCTTTCGTCAGATTTGAATTTTTGAATCTGCTGCAAACCAGTCCCAATAACAAGCTTGAATTTTCTGGAGATATTGATCTGATTATTTGTCGCAATGTTTTTATTTATTTTCAGCCCGATGCGATCGCCCAAGTCCTGAAACGATTCCACAAAGCCCTGAAACCCGGGGGATACCTGCTTACAGGTCATGCAGAACTCTATGGTCAAAACATGACCGGATTTCAGAGCCACATTTTCTCCGAATCCATCCTCTACCAGAAACAACCCTACAGCCACAGCCCAAGGGAAGAAATCCTGATCCCTCCCCTCTTACCGCCTCCCCTCATCACCCCCATTACTAATCCCACCCCACCCAATGGCTATGTGGTGAATCCCGTTAACCCACCCCCTCCAACCCAACCCCCCATCATTTCACCCCAGGAACTCCTTCAACAAGCCCATCAACTTTTCCAAGAAAAACAGTATCCTCTGGCCATAGAAAAAGCCAATCAAGTCTTGGAAAAATATCCAGATAACCTCCTCGCTTATTATCTTTTAGCCCATATTCATGCTAATACGGGGCAATATGATCAAGCTTGTTACTTTTGTCAACAAGCCTTAGAAAAAGATCCCCTTTCTGTTGCATTTTATTACCTCCTATCCCACATCTCTGAAGAAAAAGGGGATACTGAAGAAGCAAAGTATTTATATAAACGGATTATCTATTTGGATCCAAACGCCATCAATGCCTATTATCAACTTAGTCATCTCTATCAACAAGAGGGAGATCAAAAACGGGCGCGAAAAATGTATAAAACCGCATTGAACTTACAAAAACAGTTCTCCACTCCTCTCACCTCCCCCTCCCATTCCTTAGACTCCGATCTTAACCAGATGTCCTCATCTGACTTTTTGACCGATACCTTTTTAACAAATTGGTCAGCTAATCTTGATCCTCTCAATCCTGAACCCTCATCCTTAATGGATGGATAGCCAAAACAGTTGGTCTGTAATCATTACCCTTAAGTAGCCATGATTAACACCTTAGAATCTGTACCAGTCGATCTCCTCGAACAAAGTTATTTACTCTTTCGTTTGAATCAATCTTTATATGGAATTGAAACAAGTCTTGTTGAAGAGATTTTTTTCTTGCCAGAATTAACCCCGATTACCGATACTCCCAGAGAAATTGTCGGGGTGATTAATTTGCGCGAAGATATTATTCCCGTGATGGATCTTCATTTACGCTTTGGGTATCATCCCCCAGAGTACCAACTCACGGACAGTTTAATCATCTTAAAATTTCATAAATTACGTTTAGGGATTATTGTTAATCAAGTCCTAGAAGTTCGGGCGATTCCTCCGGCAGAAATCACCCAAAAATTGAGCTACTCTACTGAAGATTTAGCAGAAGAAAGTATCCCTTTATATAAAGGCATTGCTCATAGCAGAAATGACATTATTAGTTTACTCAATGTCGAGATATTGGTGCATAGCTTAGAAGCTCATCCCACTCAAGTTATACAAAAAACCTTGTCCCTTAATGCCGAAGAACTCGACGAAATGGCAGGACGAGATCAAGAAGGCAGACTCTTAGAATGGCGGGTTTTCTGTCCTAGTGCCACCCCTGAAATACGCCAAATTTTTCAGGAGAGGGCAGAACACTTAAGACAAGTTGCTACCACCGAAAATCTTAAAGGATTTAAACCTTTAGCGGTGATTAGTTTCGGTAAAGAATTCTTTGGTATTGACTTGAAAATTGTGCGTGAGTTTACAGAAATTGATCAAGTTACCCCCATTCCTTGTTGTCCGCCTTATTTCGTCGGGAATATCAACCTGAGAGGGGAAATTGTCACCTTACTCGATGTGGCACAAGTTCTCAATTTACCAGCCATTCCTTGGGAAGACGCGAAACAAGCTATGGTGATTGAAGCCGGGGAATTAGTGATTGGTGTGTTAGTCGAAGGGATTTATGATGTCTTATTACTCGATCCCCGTAATATTACTACAGTTCCCACAGCCATTCACTCCATCAATGACGAATATCTGCTAGGTGCTGCGGTATATCAAGACAAAATGATGAGCATTTTAGACCTAGAAAAAATGTTACTCAAAGGAAACTTAGTCGTTGATGAAACCATTCAGTAATTCTGCCAAAACTCGAATCAGAATTCAATAAACAGTTATAAGTCGTTGCCAAAATTCGATTCAGGGGAAACGGCAACCATAGGAGTTAAAAATGCAAGATAAATCTCATCATCTCAATTTACCCAGTAGTTTTATACTGTCACAAAACTTTTCCGACTTCCGACTACGCAATTGGATTATTCTAGGCTATTCCATTCCATTGTTTCTCTGGATTATTTCAGCGATTCTGATTGTGGCACAAGCACAAGTTGTCCAGAGAAATTCTAATGACCTTGTAGCGCGAACTCAGATCGAATCAGCCATTGGCAATTTTGGCTTTAATGTACAAGTCATGTCTAGAGCCGTGCGGGGATATTTATTGGATCGCAATAGTATTTCCCTCAGTTCCTACCGAACGGCTCAAAGTTTGGCGCAACAGGAGATACAAACCCTAAATCGCATCATGCTAGATCCTCAGCAACAACAAACCTTTGCTCAAATTCGCGCAGAACTCACAGCTTTAGAACAGATTAACAATAATTTAATTGTTTTAGTCGATCAGGGGAGAACCCCAGAAGCCATTGAACGCTGGCGTACTGACCAGGGACGCAGCCAATCAGAAGCCATTACGAACCTCTTGAATCGTTTAAAAGCTCGTGAACAGGAGATTCTTCAAGAAAATGCTCGCTCTAGTGAACAAAGTTTAAATTTACTGGTGACTATCGTTCTAGCGGCCACGATTTTATCGGTTGTGATTGCTGTTGGGGTTGCGGGGTGGGTCATTCATACTATTTCCCAAAGGATGAACTCCACCGCCAACAGTCTGGCTAGTTCCACCAGTGAAATTGCTTCAACCATTGAGCAACAAGAAAGAACCGCTAGTCAACAGGCGGCCTCAGTAAATCAAACCACTACCACGATGGATGAATTAGGGGTATCGGCTCGCCAGTCTTCTGAACAGGCGGAAGCCGCTACCAGTGCGGCTCGTCAGGCGTTGCAGTTGTCGGATGGGGGAACCCAAGCTGTGGATCAGACTTTAGAACGGATGCACTTGTTGCGGACAAAAGTAGAAGCGATCGCGGAGCAAATTCTTCGTCTGAGTGAACAGACCACCCAAATTGGCTCAATTTCCCAACTGGTATCGGATTTAGCCAATCAGACCAATATGTTAGCCCTCAACGCGGCAGTAGAGGCTGTGCGTGCGGGAGAACATGGTCGAGGATTTTCCGTCGTGGCCACAGAAATCCGTAAACTAGCGGATCAGAGTAAGCAATCCGCCGGAAAAATTAATGATTTAGTGCGAGAGATTCAAAATTCCATCAACTCCACCGTCATAGTCACCGACGAAGGCACTCGCACCGTAGAAAGTGGGGTACAAATCACCCAAAGCACCGCCGATGCTTTTGCCGGAGTTGCCCAAGCGGTGAATAATGTAGTGTTAAGCAATCAGCAAATTTCCCTCAACATCAAGCAGCAGTCTGTAGCTATTCAACAGGTTATTGAGGCCATGAACACCATTAATCAAGGCGCGAAAGAAACTGCTTCTGGGATTAGTCAAACCAAGTTAGGGACTCAGCAACTCAATGAGGCGGCCCAGTCGTTGAAAAATATGGTCTGAACTAAGGCTGATTAATTCAGGCTAGAGGGGGGAGTCGGGAGCAGGGGAGAGGGGGAGATGTCTATTCCCTATTCCTTAGCCTAATTCTTCCAGTCTCCAACCTAATAAGGTGGGTTGTTGATAGATTTTTTTTAAGGTGTTCACATCCCGAGGAGAAATGGGGGGAGGGGTGCGGACTTGGGTGCTATAGAGAGCATCCCCTTCGAGGGGACTGTGACCCCAAATGCCCAGGGCGTGGCCTAATTCATGACGGGCCGTGCCAAGGGTGAGATGGGGGCTTTGGTGGGGGGTGAGTTGGATGATGAAGCGATGAATCAGGGTGTTGTCCTGAAAGTCGAATTCATAGGTAGCCTCGGCGTTCCGGCTGTGGGGGATGATTAGACGGCGGTTGTCTCGGTCAAGGGTGGGGCGAATGGGAGGGCGCGATCGCAACCAAACAATATCCGCCTGGTCCCGCTCCTCCACCTCCACTAAAGGCAAGTATTCCCCCCACTCCTCCATTGCCTGATGAATGGCATCAATCCACTTTTGACCTTGATCATCCCCCTTCTCCGGTACAGGTTCAAGATACACCCTGACAGGAAACCGTGACCAGACCAAATACCCGGCCGGAGTTCGTTCGATTTCCTCAAAATAATCCCCACTGCCCTCGGGATCTGACCATTGCGCTAAGGAGGGCGGTAGGGGATGAATTTTGGGGGTGAAGGGGCTGTTAATTGTTGTACTAGAGGCGGCTATTTGAAGCAGGAACAGCCCTAATGCTAAACATAGCCCAAAAAATATAAAAGCGATAAATTGCAGACCTTGCTGGCGTTTTAGGAAGGTTTGGATCACCGTTAATATATAGATCAAGAAAAGAATGGTCTAGTCCCCATTTTAGCTTAGGACTTGGTGAACAAAAGGGCAACTTAAGTCAATTGTCTGAGAAAAATGAGCCATTTCTCATAACACTTCTCTCCATCATTTGATTATAATTCGTGACCTAAAAAATTTGATCTGATGAGTCGGTTAAACAGTATTTTTACTAGATTTGGGATCGTTTAATCTTTACAAAAACTCAGAGAAAACACTCAATCAATTTTTCGTAAAGCTTGACGCACTTGTTAAAAGTTTTTTTAAAGCCAGAAGAAACTTAAAAAAAAAGCATATTTAATTTCTCATTTAGTAAAGAGTCTTATACTACGATTTAAAGGTCATGAGCTTAAAACATGACCAAACTCCAATATATTGGAATAATGCACCATGAAAATTAAACAGGTTGTCCCTTTAGGCTTTAGCTTAGTGTTTGTCTTAGTCAGCATCAACGCCATCGCGGAGGAATGGGGAAACAGGATTTCTAAAGAAGCGAGAGATTGGGTTATTCATACCTATGAAGTTAAATTGAACTTAAGATTGCTTGAAAAAAATCTGGTAGATGCGCAAACGGGGGAACGGGGTTTTTTATTAACGGGAAACGAAAGCTTTCTTGAACCTTACTATCAAGCTCAAGTGCTGGCTCCAGAATATTTTAGAAACCTCGAAAGTAACATGGCAACTATTCCGGATCAGGTGCAGCGATTATCAGAGTTACGAGTGCTACAAAACTCTAAATTTGAGGATCTAAGAAAAACAATTCAATTCAAACAAGCTGGTCAGGAAGACGTGCTGATTAATCATATTTCCTCTGGAATAGGCAACCAAATTATGGAACAGATTCGGGCAAAAATTGCAGAAATGGCAACCGTTGAAGACGAACTTTTAGCCCAGCGAGAAGAAACCGTAAAACGAATAGAATTCTGGATTAACTTCATGAATTGGTTTGGGATGTTTTTAACTATTGGGGTGGGTTCTTGGGTATCTTGGACTGTGAGTAAGGTAATTATGCGACCTATTGAAGAGGTAACAGGTGCGATCGCCAGTTCATCGGCCGAAATCGCTACAGCCGCCGCTCAACATGAATCCCTCGCCAATCACCAAGCGAGTTCTATTCACGAAACTACAGCGACTATTGATGAGTTAAGCGCTTCAGCGCGCAAATGTGCCGAACAAGCCGACAATGCCTTAAGTGAAGCAAAACAAACCCTTAACCTTGCCGCACAAGGGAAAGAAGTAGTACAAAAAAACCGCCTGAGTATGAGTCAATTACAACAACAAATTGCTACGATTACTGCACAAATTGAACAATTAAAAGAGAACACGGATCAAATCAGTAATATAGCCGGAGTGGTGACAAATATCGCCGCTCAAACCAATATGTTAGCCTTAAATGCTTCGGTGGAAGCTGTGCGCGCTGGGGAGTATGGCAAAGGCTTTAATGTGGTGGCTTCAGAAATTCGCAAACTGGCGGATCAAAGTAAGCAGTCGGCCGCTAAAATTAATACCCTTGCCACAAAGATTCAAGGATCCATCAGTTCAACCATTATTGTGATGAATCAAGGAGTACAAACAATCGACACTGGGGTTGATTTGGGGGAAGAAACCGCTACCGTTTTTATTAAAGTAGCAGACGCGGTGGAAAATATTGTGGTGAGCAATCAACATATTTCCTCAACTACCGTTCAACAGTCTATTGCTATTCAACAAGTGGTTAAGGCAACCAACAGCATTAATGAAGCCACTGTCCAGACCGTCAGTGGCATCGCACAAACAAAAATTAGCACACAGCAACTCAACGAAGCTGCTCAAAACTTACAAAATCTAGTTTGATTGTAGGTTATCTCCCAATCTTGTCCAATTCAGAGAGCTTGACAAACCGGGATCAACAAAACGGGATTACTAGGCAGTTTGACGAGAGATGAGTTTCTCAAAATTGGCTTGAGTTTCGTGGAGTAATTGCTGGCGACTATCTTCTAGGGAATGGAGAGAGGGATTCAAGGAAGGAACTAAGTTGCGTGCTTGTAACGCCATGTGAAGTTGTAGATGAGCCACATACTCACTCAGATCCTCTTGGAACATATCGGGAGTGTTTTCAGAAACATTCGCAGCCAAGGTCTTTGTCCTCCTAAGATTGAATGATAAACCAACTGCCCTAGAAGGTATCACGTTTTCCCTTAATCCTCTGCATCCTCTCTCAAATCTGACACATTTCTAAACATAGTTTGACCATTTGTTCTAATCTTGGGACGTACCCCCGACGCTCATGAGTTACCTAGGGCTTGCTGAATAACTCGACTCTGGGTGGAAAACAGGGAACGGGGGAGGGGGAGCAGGGGAGCAGGGGAGAGGCAATCTCCCGATTCCCGACTCCCGACTCCCGACTCCCGACTCCCGACTCCCGATTCCCCAACTCTCGGACTTATTCAGCAAGCCCTACCTATAGAGCGCGGGGCTTCCCGTCTCGGGGCTAACGGCTGACAATGCCTGACCACTGCACCTTTTTCTGGTTCGTGCGACGGTAGGAGAAAAAGTAATCGGGTTGTTGATAGGTACAACAGGGTGCGATCGCCACTTGCTCCGGAGTGAACCCTAACTGCTCTAATTGCAAGGCATTGACCCGCCGCACATCTAAACGCACCCGTCCCGGCTCAGGATCGGGATGGATGGGGGGGCTAGAAAGGCTCTGTAACTGCTCTATAATCCCCTCTAATGCCTCTGTTTCCCCATTTTTGATTAAACTAGAGCCAACCTCTGCCGCCACCCCTTCCGTCACCTGATAAACTTCCCCAGCAATGGCTGGCCCCAGTGCCACTCGCAAATCATCTAACTGGCTCCCCGAGGCGAGAAAACGGGAGACAGCTTCAGGGACAATCTTTTGCGCGGTTCCCCGCCATCCCGCATGGAGTGCCGCCGTCCGTCCTGTGGCCACATCCCCAATTAACACCGGAGTACAATCGGCGCTGGCCACCCAAACCGCTTGGTTTTCCCTTTCCGTTAAACTCCCATCGGCGGAGGGGAATTCTTGCTCAGTTAATTGTTGTTTTTCCCGTTCAATTTCACTAGGTGTTAACACTCGATTACCGTGAACTTGTTTGAGTCGATAAGGGGTAGCTTCGGGTTGTAAAATACCGACTAAGGTTTCAGGTGTATGGGGATAAAAGCCTTGGGTAAAAAAACCATGTGACCAGTCTTTTAACAGTTCACAGGTCAGGTAAGGTAAACCTTCCCAAGTTTTCCAGTGCCATTGGGTCTGAGATGTAGTGGGGGAGGATAAGGCAGCAGCAGCAATCAAAGCGGAAACCTCTCTCAATGAGTCACATTCAGATTTCATTATAAACATAGTTAGTCCTAGGTTGGGTGCAGTGGAGCAGGAAACCCAATAAAATATCATCAATGTTGGGTTACACTTTTCCCCCCAAATTACTCTAGGAAATGTTTTCTAAAGGACAAAACTGGGTTTTTGTATCGGTGTATTCCCGCCAACGGACAATTAAACCTGCTTTAAAATCTACAACAATAGCATTTTCAGCATAACTAAATTGACCGGATTTTTTCTCATCTAACCATAACCATTCAACCACTGCTTGCAGACCCTCTACTATCACACGCTGAATCTGAATTTTAATGTTTTCACAAGTGCCTAAATATTTGGTTGTTACTTGCTCGATTGCTTCTTTGCCCACAATGCGAGAACCGGGTAAAATTAACTCTCCGTGGGGGTGAAAGAGGGCGGCGAAGGCTTGCCCATCTTGGGCTATACAAGCGGCGGCGGCTTGGTGGATACGGTCACGGATTTCTGCGGGAGTCATGATCAAGTAGATGCACAATGAATGGTGAGTAATTGAGTTACTAAGTCGTGGATTTGTTGGGGATGTAAAAATGAGGGGCGCGGAGAATTTCCCTGACGTGAATCACTGGTTAAAACCCCATATTTTAGAGGCTCAGGAATGGAAGATGCGCCGTATAATGCCCCCATCATTCCCCCAACAATACAGGCGTTAGTGTCGGTGTCTCCGCCTCCTTGTAAGGTTTCACGGATGGCTTCTAGATAGCTGTGGCTATGGAGAAGGTGACGGAAGGCATGGGTAAAGGCAATTTTAATAAAACCAATCTGGGGGGAATAGGGGATGTTGTGATTATTTTGGGCATCGTTGAGCCAGCTTAGAACTTCTTGTTGGGCGTTGGGGTGGGGTTTGGGGGTGTTTAGCCATTGTTTCGCACGGTGGAAGGCTCCCTGGGGATCTCCGTCTTGTTTTAGCAAGTGGGCGATCGCCAAACAATAACAAGCGACTCCATAACCACAGCTAGGATGGGGGTGGGTAATGGCGGAATCGGCGATCGCATAATCGGCTAACACTTCATCCTCTAAACTATACCCCCAAACCGCCAAAGGAGTCGCCCGCATTAGGCTACCATTGGCTTTGGACTCAGAACAGACCTGAGCGACCACTTCCGCCCGGATACGGGGATAATCTTCCAGCGCTACCCCCTGATAAGCCCTTAAAGCGGTGGCTGTGGTGTATCCAATATCGAAGGGGTGGGAATCATACCAGCGTAGATACTCTTGAATAATAGTCGCGAGGTCAAAATGGGGGCTAGTGGCTAATCCTTGGGCTAAACAGAGGGTGAGTTCCCCATCATCGGTAATCTGTCCGGGGGCGAGACTTAAAACCCCACCACCGGGCAACGTGAGGGCGCGATCGCACTCCTCAACCGAGGGCTGATGTCCCAAAAACTCCAAGGTTGCCCCGGCCGCATCCCCCACCAAAGCCCCCAACACACAACCCAACGCCCGATCCTCTAAACTCATTCAGAACTCTTGATGGTTGACTTTAAATCCGTAGGAGTAGATTCGTCCCGTGGGTATCCGTGCCACAGGTATTAAATAAACCATAGCGATCGCTTAACCCCTTAACCCGTTCCGTCGTGTCCGGTGTCGGTTGCCAAGGGTTAGTAGACCGATAAGCATAATAGGTTTCTACCCCATCAATGCCCAATTCTACCGCCGCCGGAATCAGTTGATCCCCACTCAACCGATAGCGTTCCGGGTGCGCCAACACCACTAATCCCCCGGCCTGTTGAATCGCCCCAATCACCCGCCCCGCTTCCGCCATTTCTCCCGTCGGTGCGCTGCCTTGCAAGTAGGGGTTGAGGCGGGGATCCGTGGGATCAAAGGCATAGCCTAAGATATGTACATCCGTCCCTAACAATTGCGCTGTAATTTCAATCCCCGTCCACAAATGGGGTAAGGTTAAAGGGTGATCACTACAAATCATTCGATTCAGCCAATCTTGAGCCCCATAGTAGCCCCGCACGGTATGGTGATCGGTGATCGCCATGCCCTTTAAACCAATTTGCACCGCTTGTTCCATCACCTGCTCCGGTTGTAACTTCCCGTCCGAGGAGGTGGTGTGCATATGGAAGTTGTAAACGTGAGGGCAACTATCGGGCCCAATCGTTTGCCAAGCTTGTTTAATCGCTAGGCGGTCTTGAGACGCTAGCGGCGTAAAAGCCAAGGCTGAAGCCGTATAGAGTGCCATAAATCCTCAAGTGATCGTTAGTTCCTTCTTTTTAACGCTAGTGCAACAGTCGCGCCGAGCGCCAAAAATGTTTCAAAGTATTACGCTTTGATCCACTTTAGCAAAATTTAACAATTGTGGTTGAGTTTGTGGAAAAGCTGTGGAAAAACTGGGGAATTTTTCCACAACACCACGCCCTCAACCCTTGGGGATCAAGATTTGGCCAACAAAATCTAACTTTCTGGCAATTCCTGAAGCCATTGGCTAATAAAATGATTCACCTGTTCTGGTTTTTCATCATGGGGACAGTGGCCGGCTCGGGGAATGCTGCGGAATGTCACAGAATCTTGACGTTCTGCCAACTGTTGATAGATTTTCGCCCCTTGAATGGGAGTCCAGGGGTCATTTTCCCCCCACAACACCAGCAAGGGGTGAGTCAGGTGGGGGAGTAAGTCCTGGGGAGAGGGGCCAGGGGGGGCGCTGAGGATAGAGGCGAAAACCTTTTGTGCATTGGGGTCACAGGAGGGATAATAGAGCATTTCTACTAACTCATCGGTGACGGCGGCGCGATCGCAATAGACTTGATACAAAGTATTACGAATCCTTGACTTTTGGCGAATCATATTAAACAAAAACGGCCCAGTGATTTGAGAATTCACAACCTTAGTAAAGGTTCCCATAATCACCCGTAAGGGAAAATTCAACTCATCCGGGCGATGATTGAGGCCTCCGGCACAATTAATTAAAACCCCTCCCCGTCCCATTTCAGGATGATGGGTTAACAACATCAGGCTGAGTAATCCCCCAATAGAATTCCCCACCCACACCGTCGGCACCTGAATAAACTCCTGCCAAAAATCCCGCAGTTGTTCTTCCCACAACTCTAGGCTATAGTCCAGCACAGGTTTTTCCGAATCCCCAAACCCCAACAAATCCACAGCAAACACCCGATATCCTTGGGCGGCCAACACCGGAATATTTTTCCGCCAATGTCCCACCGAGGCCCCAAAGCCATGAATCAATACTAACGGTTGTCCCTCCCCTTGGACCGTGTAGCAAGTCTTGTATCCCTGCCAAATCCAAGGATGTTTTTCTAAAGTCCCGAGGGTGTTCGTTTTTTGTATAGCAACCATCGTGATGTAAAGTTTTGTTAAAAGACCTCCCATCATCATAAAACAGGAGGCTGAGAATTTATCGGAAATTTTGGGGAACAATACCGTGCAGGTAACAAAAAACCTAATATTAAGGAACTTTCCCAAAGATAGATGGAATCCCCGTCCGTTTACGGTGGGGCAGATGTCAAGAAATAAGCCCTACTTTCGAGAGAGGCATTGAATCTCACTCCACAGGCTCAAAATGGTCCCTAGGGTTATTTTACGGGAATTTACAGGGCAATCTTTCCGATCTATATTAGGCGTTAATGGGGTACTACAGAATAAGTAGTAAAGTTTAAATTTAATCAGAGGCGACAATGGTTAACAATTCTACAACAGAAGTCTCTAAGCCGCTTACGTCAGAAGAAATTACCGATGAGTGGCGGGAAGCCGCAGAAATACAAATTCGAGAAAAACAAAAAGTCGTTGACTATGATACTAAAGAATATCCCGTAGAAGTATTAGTGAGTAAATATCAAGAAGGCTTAGAAAATGATATTAACGAGTTATACATCCCAGATTACCAAAGGGATTTAGTCTGGGAAGACGTTCGACAATCTAAGTTTATTGAGTCTCTGTTTTTAGGATTGCCCATTCCCTATATTTTTGTAGCTGATTTAGCCCCTAAACAAGAAGAGGATCAAGAAGATTTGGGACGATTAGAAATTATTGATGGTACTCAACGAATTCGGACAATACACAGATTTTTGAATAATAAGTTAACCCTCTGTGGACTGCAAAAGCTAACCCGGCTTAATAACTTCAAATTCAGCGACTTACCCTTAGCCAGACAAAGGCGTTTCAAACGTGCTACCATCCGCATGATTGTATTAACAGAAAAAGCCGATGAAGAGACAAGGCGAGATATGTTTGAACGGATTAACACTGGAAGTGTTCAACTGAATGATATGGAGAAACGTAGAGGAATATCTGATGGCCCTTTGATGAAACTTATTGAAAAATTAGCGAAGACACCAAAATTTATTGAATTATGTCCCATTTCAGAAACACTGGTTCGTAAACGAGAACCTGAAGAATTTGTTCTGCGTTTTTTTGCTTATTTGAATAACTATAAAAATTTTCAGAGGCAGGTTAATTTATTTCTCAATGAATACCTAGAACAAAACAACAATTCTAACCTTGATCAACAGGAGATGAGGATGGAATTTAACAGAATGTTGGATTTTGTTGAAAAATATTTTCCCAATGGATTTAGTAAAGCTAAAGGTCATGTTAAAACGCCCAGGATTCGTTTTGAAGCAATTTCCGTCGGCGTTGCACTAGCACTCAGGGAAAATCCTAATCTTGACGTGAAAACAGTTGACTGGCTAGAATCCCCAGAATTTAAAGAATATACGACTTCAGATGCAAGCAACTCTCGGCCGAAAGTGATTAAACGCATTGAATATGTGCGTGATCAACTACTGGGTAGAGACTGAATTATTTTCATTGTCTTTTCAGTTCACCATTTTTTATTATGACTAGCTTGTTATTCCAAGATTTCAACGAACGGTCTAGAGAAGTTAGCAAGTATTTTATGTTTTTGAAAAATCTGGAACAGAAAACGACTCAATTAACCATGTACGGATATCAGAACAAAGCTAAGACTAGAACCATTGATTTAGAGTTATTAAAAACCCTAAAAGCAAGTGATTTTCTCTTACTATATAATCTCGTAGAAGCGACTATGCGCAATGCCATTGAAACGATTTTTGATGAATTAAAAATTAAGCAAGTATCCTATGATAACATTAGACCTGAACTAAAAAAAATAGTTCTTAGCAACTTGAAAAAGCGCAACCCCGATAAAATTTTTTCAAGTATAAAAGCCATTTCTCTAGATATTATTAATGCTGGTTTTGATAAACAGAGTTTATTCTCCGGTAATCTGGATGGAAAGAAAGTTAAATCAACAGCAGAAGAATATGGATTTTCATGGAGAACAAACCCTCAAAAGACTGGTAACGGCACTGATTTGTTAATAATAAAATCAAATCGGAATGATTTAGCACATGGTTTTAAATCCTTTGCAGAAATAGGAAAAAGCAAAAGCGCAGATGAGTTATTGAAAATCAAAAACCAGACGATTCGCTATCTCAGGGAAATTTTGATCAATATTGAACAATACTTGTCGAATCAAGATTATCTAGATTCATCTAGGATAGAATCATCTGAGTGATACTTTTCAATATGATTAAGGATACTTTGCGCAATGACTTGATCCAATTTAACAGGAACAGCATTGCCAATTAACCGACCCACTAAATCAAATACAACAGGTTGATTTGGTGCTACAAACTGATATTCTAGGGGGAAGGTTTGTAATAACGCTGCTTCTCTCAGAGAAATAGCTCTATCTTGCTCAGGATGACCAAAACGACCATTTCCAAACCCAAAACACTGGGTCGTAATAGTAGGACTTGGTTTATCCCATTCCATGCGACCATATACAGCAGGATAGGTTTTTCCCGTATTTTTTAAATGACATTTGGCAATTAAGTTTTCTGGCCAATCTCTCCAAGTTCCCCCGGGTTTAGAAGCTTGAATTCTGCGTAGATTAATGGGTGAAAGTTTACTACATCGATGAAGCAAGTCTTTGGTGGAAGCTTGACCTGCTGCCAGAGGTTCTAAATCGCTGATAGCTTTTCTTACCGTTTGGTAATTATTGGGGGTATGGGTTGCTGGAATCAAATTAATTTGACCCAATTTAGAACCCAGTATCACTAACCGTTTACGAGATTGAGGAATTCCATAATCTAGACAATTGACGGTATAACAACCTAAAAAATACTTGAGTTGTTCTAATTGAGTAATAAATTCCGAAAAAACGGGATACTGTTTTAATTGCAGAACATTTTCCATGGAAATAATATCAGGTTGACATTCCTCAATTAAACGCAAAAACTCTTGTAAAAGTGTCCACTTTCCTTGTTCTGTTTTGTCTTTATACCGTCTTGAATAGGTCGAAAAGGGTTGACAAGGAGCGCATCCCGCTAAAATTTTAATCTGACTATCCGCAAAACACTCTATCAATTCAGAAGCGTTAATAGTTTCGATGTTTTGCAAAAAAAATCTAGCTTTATTATTATATTCGTAGGGAAACTTGCAGGCTGGATCAATATCATATCCGGCTTGAACCTTAAGACCCGCTTGCTCAAAACCATGAGTTAAACCTCCAGCACCACAAAACAAATCTATTGTAGAGATGTTGGTTGTCATTGCTTTTGCTAGGATTTCTGTTCCAACCTGTTAGGGCTTCTCGTAAAAGAAACTGATAATTGATAATTCAAGTGTTCACGATAAACCCGACTGATCAACCGGACTAAACCTCAGCTTCAGCAATGGCTTTAGCTTCCGCTTTATTTTTGCGGTTATTCTCAGAACTTCTGGGCGGGAGAACAAAATCCCGATTGGTGGCAAATTCAGGCAAAATTTCCTGAATAAACGCCTCGGCTGCCTTGGAACGGTAACGGTTAGGGTTGATAATCACTGACAGGGTGCGATTAACTACAACCTCATCAATTCTCGCTCGGTGGAGAATGTTCATTTGCAGTTCTTTTTCAATGGCAGAAATTGAAACAAAAGAAGCCCCTAATCCCGCTTGTACTGCGTTTTTAATGGCTTCAATGGAATTCAGTTCCATTTCAATTTTTAAACGCTTGGGGTCGATTTCCGAGCGCGTTAAGACGTAATCAATGACCTTGCGAATGGTGGACTGAGAATCCAGGGTAATAAAGTTGAGTTTATAAAGGTCTTCTTTTTGAATGGTGTCCTGTTTCGCCAAGGGGTGAAACACGGGCAAAATCAAAGCGAGTTCATCCTCAGCGTAGGGCTGAACATCTAGGGTGTCCTGAAGTTCGGCCGGGACTTCTCCGCCAATAATGGCTAAGTCTACTTGTCCATTGGACACACTCCAGGCCGTGCGACGGGTGGAGTGGACTTGAAGCTGTACCGCGACATCAGGATAACGTTGGCGAAAAAAGCCAATCATCCGGGGCAATAAGTAGGTTCCTGTGGTTTGGGAAGCACCGACAATGAGTGTCCCCCCTTGGAGATTTTGTAAATCTTCAATGGCCCGACAGGTTTCTTGACAGAGGCTGAGGATTTTCTCCCCGTAGTTGAGGAGTAAATGCCCAGCTTCAGTCATGTTTGCCCGGCGCCCTCCTCGATCAAACAGTTGGACATTCATCTGTCTTTCGAGGTTTTGCACTTGCAGACTAACTGCGGGTTGGGAAACGTATAGACTATCCGCCGCCCTTTTAAAACTCCCCTCAACGGCGATCGCCTTGAGAATACGGAGTTGGTCTAGAGTGAAAGGGATTTCAGACATAATGCCCAAAAAGAGAATGAGGAAAAAAGCAAACCATGAGAATCAAGGGCTTTGATCCGTGTGATTTAAGGAAGTTATAGGTCAATCAAAGCTAAATTGTCGATTGCCTCCTGAAAATGACAGTATCACAACAGGGGAACAAGTCCTCTTACAATCATTAGTGTTACTTAACCAACCCTAAACGGAATTTGACTTGAGTCCAAATATTAAAAAACATTAATTTTTATGATCAATTCTTGGTTTACCCCCAGTCATGGCATCATGTTGGCTTTGTTGTTGGGTTTTGCGATCGCCCATAGTGGACTCGCCGCCCTCCGCGTTTGGGGGGAACAGAAGATCGGCGCTCGGCTTTATCGGGTTCTCTTTGCCCTCGTCAGTGTCCCCTTCGCCACCATCTTAGTGATTTACTTCTTTAACCACCGCTATGATGGAGCCCTCTTGTGGCAAGTGCAAGGAGTCCCCGGGGTGAAACCAATCGTCTGGAGTTTAAGCGCCCTATCTTTCCTCTTCCTCTACCCCTCCACCTTTAACTTGTTGGAAGTGGCCGCCATCCAAAAACCCCAAGTTCACCTACACGAACAGGGCATTATTCGCATTACCCGCCACCCCCAAATGGTGGGACAGATTATCTGGTGTGTAGCCCATACCCTTTGGTTAGGCACCAGTTTTATGGTGGTCACATCCTTGGGCTTAATTGCTCATCACCTCTTCGCTGTATGGCATGGCGATCGCCGTTTAGAACAGCGTTATGGGGAAGCCTTCCGCCAAGCCAAAGCGCGGACTTCTGTTATCCCCTTCCGCGCCATTTGGGAAGGTCGCCAAACCTTGGAACTGCGGGAATTTCTCCGCCCAGCCTATGCGGGAGTCGCGGCCTTTGTCCTGCTCTTTTGGTGGGGGCATCCTTGGTTAATGACTGTTACTGCTAGGGTGCCTTGGTGAACGGGGAACAGGGGAGAGGGGGAGAGGGGGAGAGGGGGAGCAGGGGAATAGTGGGTAGTGAATAGCCAAAATTCTTTTATTTTAGGGAACAGGGAACAGGGAACAGGGAACAGGGGGGAGGGAATAGGGAATAGGGAATAGGGAATAGGTAATACTAATCAACTCCCGACACCCGACTCCCTAGGGCGCAAGCATTGCGCCCCTACACCGACTCCCAACTCCCAACTCCCAACTCCCGACTCCCAACTCCCAACTCCCAACT
The DNA here is from genome assembly GCF_000314005.1 of Spirulina subsalsa PCC 9445. NCBI lineage: Bacteria > Bacillati > Cyanobacteriota > Cyanophyceae > Spirulinales > Spirulinaceae > Spirulina > Spirulina subsalsa. The sequence continues at coordinate 3,247,436 of NZ_JH980292.1, read as the reverse complement.
CCCAACTCCCGACTCCCGACTCCCAACTCCCGACTCCCGACTCCCGACTCCCCACTCCCTATTCCCCGTTCCCCGTTCCCTGTTCCCCGTTCCCTATTCCCCGACTCCCTACCCTCAGACACAGTTCAATGATAGGATCGCCTATACCCTCTACTGGTAAAAGTGCATGGCAGAGACTCTGTTTTTTAATGCCCTCCGTGCGGCAACAGATGAAGAAATGGCGCGGGATCCTAGGGTATTTGTCCTAGGGGAAGACGTAGGTCACTATGGCGGCTCCTATAAAGTCACCAAAGACCTGTATAAAAAATATGGCGATTTGCGAGTTCTAGACACCCCCATTGCGGAAAACAGCTTTACAGGTTTAGCCGTTGGGGCCGCTATGACTGGACTCCGCCCCATCATCGAAGGGATGAACATGGGCTTTTTACTCCTCGCCTTTAACCAAATTGCTAATAATGCCGGGATGTTACGCTATACCTCCGGCGGCAACTTCACTATTCCCCTCGTCATTCGTGGCCCTGGAGGAGTAGGGCGGCAACTCGGGGCTGAACATTCCCAACGATTAGAGGCCTATTTCCAAGCGGTGCCGGGGTTAAAAATTGTCGCCTGTTCCACCCCTTATAATGCCAAAGGCTTACTGAAAGCCGCCATCCGGGACGAAAACCCTGTTCTGTTTTTTGAACACGTTCTGCTCTATAACCTCAAAGAAGATTTACCGGATCATGAATATCTCTGTCCGTTAGATAAAGCAGAAGTTGTCCATTCCGGTAAAGATGTCACCATTTTGACCTACTCCCGGATGCGTCATCACTGCTTACAAGCCCTTAAAACCTTGAAAAAAGAGGGCTACGACCCAGAAATTATTGACTTAATTTCCCTGAAACCCATTGATATGGAAACCATTCGGGAATCGGTGCGGAAAACCCATCGGGTGATTATCGTCGAAGAATGTATGAAAACCGCCGGAGTCGCCGCCGAAGTGATGGCCTTGATTAACGAACAGTTGTTTGATGAACTCGATGCCCCGGTGATGCGGTTATCGTCCCAAGATATTCCCACCCCCTACAATGGCAAATTAGAGCATTTAACCATTGTGCAACCGCCCCAAATTGTGGAAGCGGTGCAGAAAATTGTAGAAATGCGCATTTAACCCACTCGCGATTACTGGCAACGCTCAAAACACCATGCAAAAACAACGTTTGACGATAGCTTTTATTCTGGCCTTGGTGGCCGCCGCGATCGCCATTTTGATCCTCATGCCGCTTAACCTCGGCCTTGACTTGAAGGGAGGGGCGCGTCTCACGTTACAAGTTCAGCCCACCGCCGAATTTCCCGATGTTACGACAGAAAACCTCGCCGATGTGAAACGAGTGCTGGAAAACCGGGTCAATGGTTTAGGGGTGGCTGAACCCATTATCCAAACGGTTAACCCGGATAAAATTGTGGTGCAGTTGCCGGGGGTGAGTAATCCAGAACAAGCGGAAAAAGTCCTCCAAGGGACGGCTCAGTTGGAATTCAAAAACCAAAAACGGGGGACTGAAGGGGAACTCATGCCCCAACTGAACCTGCGCGACTTGGCCGAAGCAGAGTTAGAAGCTCTGCGCCGTGAAAACGCCTCTCCTGAAGACATTGCCGCCGCTCAAGAACAAGTGGATTTAGCCAATCAAGCCTTAGCCGAATTGTTTGAGTCCACCGACCTCACCGGGCAGTATTTACGGGATGCAAGGGCTGGTACTATCGGCACAAGCGATCGCTGGCAGGTGAATATTGCCTTTGATGGCGAAGGGGGCAATAAGTTCGCCGAATTAACCAAATCCGTTGCCGGAACCGGGCGGGGGTTAGGGATTTTCTTAGATAATGTGCTAATCAGTGCGCCCTCGGTATCAATCGAATACGCCGAAACTGGGATTACAGGAGGTCGAGCGCAAATTACCGGGAACTTTACCCTCCAAGAAGCCAATGGTTTAGCCATTCAGTTACGGGGTGGGGCCTTACCCTTCCCAGTGGAAATTGTCGAAAACCGCACTATTGGGGCAACCTTGGGGCGGGATAGTGTGAACCGGAGTGTGGTGGCGGGTTTATCAGGTTTAGCCCTAGTCTTGGTCTATATGGTGGTGTATTATCGCTTACCGGGTGCGATCGCCGATCTCGCCCTGATCATCTACGCCCTCTTAACCCTCGGCTGTTACGCCCTCGTCGGAGTCACCCTCACCCTCCCCGGCATTGCCGGATTTATCCTCAGTATTGGCATGGCCGTTGATGCCAACGTCCTCATCTTTGAGCGCACCCGCGAAGAATTGCGCTCCGGGAAAACCCTCTATCGTTCCGTCGAATCCGGCTTTTACCGCGCCTTCTCCAGTATCTTAGATAGTAACGTAACCACCCTTATCGCCTGTGCTGCCCTATTCTGGCTCGGTTCCGGTCTAGTGAAAGGGTTTGCCCTCACCCTCGCCATTGGGGTATTAGTGAGTATGTTTACCGCCCTCACCTGTAGCCGCACCTTCATGTTAGCCATCGTCCTAGGAATGCCCGGTGTTCGCCAAAAACCAGAACTCTTTTGTCCCAATTTGCGCACCCAAACCTAGGAGAAGGGGATCTTATAGTCTTTTTGGGGTCAATCCCAGTCCCGTCTAGCGGCAATTCCACAAGGAGGTTTTGATGAAACTTAACGTAATTGGTCAGCAGCGCCTATGGTGGCTGATTTCCAGCGTAGCCTGTCTGATTAGTGCAATCGCAATGGTGGTGTGTTGGACTCAATTCGGCGCACCCCTGCGACCCGGTTTAGATTTTGTCGGGGGAACCCGATTACAGTTATCTCTCGCTTGCGTCGCGACTGGTACCTGTAGCGATCCCATTGATATATCAGAAGTGAGGAATGTCCTCGCCCAAGAAGGGTTAGAAGGAAGTTCCATTCAAATTGTCGAAAACTACACCCTCTCCGTGCGGACGCAAACCCTGACCGATGTCCAACGGACGGAACTTCAACAACTCTTAACCAACGAAATCGGCGAGTTTGACCCCCAAACCGTACAAATTGACACCGTAGGCCCCACCATCGGTCAAGAGTTGTTCATTTCTGGCATAGGAGCCTTGCTGACCTCCTTTTTCGGTATTGTGGTTTATCTCAGTTTCCGCTTTAAATTCGACTACGCCATTTTCGCCATTCTTGCCCTCCTCCATGATGTCTTAATTGCAGCCGGAGCGTTTGCCATTTTGGGCTTAACCTTGGGAGTCGAAATTGACAGCCTATTTTTAGTCGCCCTGCTCACCATTATTGGTTTCTCCGTCAATGATACGGTGGTGATTTATGACCGTATTCGGGAAACCAGCGCCAATAGTGAGGGCGGAGAATCCATTAGTGACATTGTAGATCGAGCGGTTAATGAAACATTAACTCGTTCCATTAATACCAGTGTCACCACCGTGTTACCCTTGCTGGGGATTTTCTTATTTGGGGGGGAAACCTTAAAGTTTTTCGCCTTAGCCTTAATTGTGGGTTTTATTAGTGGGGCATACTCTAGTATCTTTATCGCGAGTACCCTTTTAGCCCTCTGGCGAGAACGTCAAGGGGTGGGAACAATGGCTATTAGGGATACTCCCGTTTCCGAGGAAGGGTAATAGGGAATGGGGAATTGGGAATGGGCAACAATTAATCAGTAATAATTAATAGGTCAAAAACTGATTACTGAGTGGGAGCTAGGGGCAAAAGCGACTGAACTTGTATAAAGGGAGGGGAAACATGGAAAATCATAATGGAACGCCCATCTCAACTGATCCCGATGTTCAAGTACAAGTTCAACGCTTACAACAACTGATGATTTATGGTCGCTGGTTGTTTGTGGGGGGATGTTGGCTAATTATTGCCCCAATTGCTCTCCTCTTTTTACAAGAAGAAATAAGTCTTTTACAAGACCATTTTACTTGGGCAACGATTCGTTATAGCTTGGAATTTAACCCTATTCCGAGTTTTAGTATCGGTTTTTGTCTCGCCATTACGGTGGCTGTGATTGTGGGACAAGTAACTAAAAAAGTGTTAGGTTTATCTCCTCGGGAGAAATATCAATTAGAGCAGAAGTGTTGAATGTTAGTAAAAAACTTGACAAAAAGCCCCTATTGTTTTAAAATAGGGGCTTACTTTTTTAAAAAAACTAATCCCTTGATTCTATCCAACTTTCCTCAAATTGTCAAACAATGCCTCGGTCATTTGCCTCAAGATGACTATCCCGTCTTAAATACTTTTAAATTCGTTTCCATTTGGCTTGAATTTGTTCTTGACCAGAGTCAAACCAGTATGAGAAGTCTCTTCAAGAGGCTTAATATTATGGGGGAGTCTGTTGATATTTCCACCTTTTCTAAAGCCAGTAAGTATCGCGATCCTCAAATTTTTTATCAATTGTGGGTTCATCTAACACAACAGTTTCTTAAACAGAATAAGATTCCATCCAATCAGCTACAACTTTTTCCCTTAGATTCAACCATTGTCACTCTCACCAGTAAGTTACTCTGGCATCAAGAAGTTCACCAAGTCAAGCTTTTTGCGGGTCTAAATCTCTTCACCGGAATTCCAGGCGGACTCTTCCTTCATTTTGGTCAAGGTCATGACTATAAATATGGCGATACAACCCTAGAATCAATTCCAGCTAATGGCGTTGGAATAATGGATAGAGGCTTTTTTAGCCTAATTCAAATTGCCCTGTTACAAAAGTTGAAGGATCGCTACTTCGTTCTGAGAATTAGGAACAATGTTCACTTAACTTTCCTAGATAATGGCAATTGTTTACTAGGCCAAGGTCGCGAACAAATTGAAGCTAGAGTCGTAAGTTTTAGCGACTTAGAGAAAAAGACTGAGTTTCGATTAGTAACGAACTTACCCGAGACGGGAGAAGGAGGAGTTAGCTCAGAAGAAATTGCCGAGTTTTATCGTTTGCGTTGGTCAATTGAGTTGCTTTGGAAATTTTTAAAGATGCACCTCAAATTAGATCGCCTCATCCCTAAAAATATCAACGGAATTGAAATCCAGATTTATAGTTGTCTGATTGCCTATTTACTTCTAAATATGCTCAAGATACCGACAGAGTTCGGTAAATCTTTATTGGATAAATTGCGATATTTACAGGCGTTTATGTGTCAAAAAATTAGCTATGTACACTGGTTTAGAGAGCTAGTGCCACCTGGTTAAATTTACCCCTTAACAGGGTTAGTGTGTCCATTTGTACTTAGTTCATAAGTACCGATTCAACACTTCTGCAATTAGAGCAACAAGTGCAACAGATTAATCGCCAAGGTCGTCGCCATCCCCTCTGGCGTTTTCTCCATAGAGAATGATTACGGCCTATTGCATTTAAGACCGTCATAAGAGATTCAATACTATCAGCACCATCCTGATGACAACTTTTTACCCGTTGTTGAACTTTTTCCTATCAAGACCAGAAATTGGGTTGTTTGGATTGGCTTGTTCTGGGTCCAAATTGTCTCAAAACCCCGGTTTCTTCTGTCCCCGTCTAAACTTTCTCTAGGGAGAATGTTGACCCACTTAATGGGTGATCACGACTGATCGCTAGAATGCCCGAGATAATCCCGACAAATTTGTAAGATGCGCTCGGAAGCGTGACCATCCCCAAAAGGATTAACAGCCGTGGCCATTTTTTCATAAGCTTGGGGGTTTTCTAGTAATTCTTGGGCGGCCTGAAAGATGTCCGGGCTGTGGGTTCCAATTAAACGGGCGGTTCCGGCGGCGATCGCTTCCTGTCGTTCTGTGGTGTCCCGCAACACTAACACAGGCTTACCTAAACTGGGCGCTTCTTCTTGGAGTCCCCCAGAATCCGTTAACAGCAAATAGCAGCGCTGAATCGCCCCCACTAACTCCCCATAGTCCAACGGCTCCGTTAAAAATACTCGGGGATGGTTGCCGAAATGGGCTTGAATCGGTTCTCGTACCGTCGGATTCCGGTGCAGGGGAAGTAAAAGTGCCGTGTCAGGAAAAGCCGTTAAAATCGCCTCAAAGCCCTGCAAAATGTCCTGTAAGGGTTCTCCCCAATTCTCCCGACGGTGGACGGTAGAGAGCAAAACCCGGTACTTGTCCCAGTCTAATCCCGGAATCTCACAGGGGGGATTCCGTTCCGCTACGGTGAGCAAGGCATCAATTACCGTGTTTCCCGTTTGATGCACCCCTTGGGTAATACCTGAGCGGTGCAAATGTTCTACAGAGAGGGAGGTGGGGGCAAAATGGAGTTGACCGAGTTGGGAGATGAGGCGGCGGTTGGCTTCTTCGGGGTAGGGACTCCAGAGGTTATCGGTTCGTAATCCGGCCTCGACATGACCCACGGGAATCTGTTGATAAAAGGCCGCTAGGGTGGCCGCAAAGGCTGTCGTCGTGTCTCCCTGCACAAGGACTAAATCCGGCCGTTGGTCGCGAAACAGGCCTTCTAAACCTTGTAAGGTGCGGCAGGTAATGTCTGTGAGGCTTTGTCTGGGCTGCATAATGTTCAGATCCTGATCCGCCTTCAGGCTAAATAAAGCCATGACCTGATCGACCATTTCCCGATGTTGCCCGGTTAAAATGACTTGGGTTGCGATCGCCGGATCTTCTCGAAACTGCCGAATCACCGGAGCCAGCTTAATCGCTTCGGGACGAGTTCCTAGAATAATATCAATCTGCAAAGGGGCATTCTTCATAATTTGTCGGGACAAGATCAAAAGCTCTTCAAGCAATATACAGCGATTCCCCGACTCAATCGCGATTGAGTCGGGGAAAATCTACAGAGAACGAACTAGCAAACCCCTTCTCCCCGAGGGAGAAGAGAATCACCTGACCTATCGCGCCAGATTACAAGTTAAAGGACAAGCTGCATAGGTAGCGGGTTGAGGATGGTTGGTTTTACCATGTAGCCAATGTAACCAACTCACATCTTCTGGATGAATCCCTTTAAAGGTCAAGATGGCAGCCCCGACCAGCACAGCCAAGACATTAGCCCCTAACATCCCACCAGACACAATCAACACTGCACTCACAGGCAACACCGATTGCAGAATAATGGTACACAAAACCCCCAAAGTGGCCATCACCACCACCAAGGGGAAGCCCACCACCAACAGACACACGGTCAGCGTGAAACTCCAAATCAGAAAACTTTTCGCTAAAGTGAAATAGGTTTTCTCCCAACTTTGTCTTTGAGCTAACACCATGTCTTGTTCCTCCAGTAATCAACACAGAATCTTAAGTTTTTTATCGCTATCTAACAGCGCGGCGATCGCAGAATTAAATCATTTTGAAATGAGATACGTTAACCACAACTGACCCTAAACCTGCAACAAACCACATATCCATCCAACAAACAGATACAGTACAACCTGAATTCAATTAAACTTGAATCCCTCATTACCCCAAAATCCATCAAGTTAGATCAAAAACCGAGATCAATACAAGTTCAATGCAACTTGAACCTCATTGCTTGAACCTCATTGACAGGTTGTGACTAATTGAGCCTTGCTTGATCCAACTCAATTAATCTAACTCAATTGATCTTGAACGCACAGATAGATGGGTATATCAGTTCAAATTTAAGATTGTAATTTTGGGATACCAGTCTTAAGCCGTAGCATTGGATTCTGGCCTAGCCCACGGGATCTAGAAATACTAAACCCCCACCGAAACGAGAAATTTGTTCCTGTGATACCTGAGTATATACAGAATTCTCAGAAAAATGAAAGATTATTCAGCAAAGTTAACATTTTGTCTTGAAAGTTCATGTTAACTTGCCACAACACAAGCATACTTAACTCAAGGAATGACAAAATCTGACCTTGTAATTTCCCAAACGCATCAACCTTAGACCTAACTTTTTCCTTTGGCTAGTATTATTGCGCATATTTTACAAAACTTAAAAAAGAGCCAAAACCTTGTTACATTTAGCAATAATTAGGGCTTGCTAAATCACTCTATTCTGGGTGGGGAAAGGGGAATCGGGAGTCGGGAGTCGGGAATAGGCAAAAGGCACTCATGCAAAAGGCACTCATGCAGCAGTAATCAACCCATCCCCCCTGCTCCCCCTCCCCCCCTATTCCCTATTCCCCATTCCCTGTTCCCTTAAGAATTACCGCTTGTCGAATCGCCCTAAAATAGAGTTGTAGAGGAAACTGATAGTATTCCACCGCCAGCCACAGCACACAGGCCAAATGCGCGCAGAAGGTGAGTCCCGTCCAAAACAGAGGAAACCAAGCCCAAGCACTGCCCGGTAGAGGAGGGAAAAGATACGCCGAAAACCCCATAATCAGCGTGGGAAATAGCACAAAAGCCGCCCCTAATAGTCTAGCTTCCCAGCCCACAATCGTTCCGTCACGTTCCACCCCCAGCCACCGTTTGCCATTCCAACGCCAAGTTAACGCCACCCCACTATCCGCCAAAGTTAACACATCCGGCTCTCCATTCGGCACCAAAATATGGCGGCAAAAATTACAACTCATGGCATCCATCAGCGTTAAAGTGGTGAGTTCACCAGAGCGACAGACCGGACAAGGACGGGGACTTTCCATAGGTATTTTTTCTCAAATCCTCAATCAATTTTAAGCCGTTTCGTTGGGTCAAGAATCCCCATTTAGGCAACAGCGAGGACTGTCAACAGCTTAATTTTCCCCCATCATCCTATCTTGAAATCCCCCCAAAGTAGGGTATTTTCTCAGCAAACCTTACCCCTTTTCTCCTTGACCACCGAAGCTTAATCTCTTCTTTAGAAGACTCTAGAGGAGATCAGAGTACCCTTAAAAATAGTGTTCAAGCTTGAACCAACCCCTTCCGAAATCAAGGTAACAGAGTATTTATGACTAAACGAACCTTTGGCGTAATCGGTTTAGCCGTAATGGGTGAAAACTTAGCCCTCAACGTGGAAAGTCGGGGCTTTCCTATTGCAGTATATAACCGAACGTCTGCGAAAACCGAAGAATTTATGACCACTAGGGCGCAAGGTAAAGATATCAAAGCCGCCTACTCCTTAGAAGAATTTGTACAAACCCTAGAACGGCCGCGCAAAATCCTAGTCATGGTCAAAGCGGGGAAACCTGTTGATGCGGTGATTGAGCAACTCAAACCCCTCCTAGAAGAAGGGGATATGATTATCGACGGTGGGAATTCCTACTATGAAGACACCGAACGGCGCACCAAAGACTTAGAAGCTACCGGACTAGGCTTTGTGGGAATGGGCGTGAGTGGGGGGGAAGAAGGCGCGTTAAACGGCCCCAGTCTCATGCCCGGAGGCACAGAAGCGGCCTATAAAGAATTAGAACCCATTTTGACCAAAATTGCCGCCCAAGTGGATGATGGCCCCTGTGTGACCTTTATTGGCCCCGGAGGTGCGGGTCACTATGTCAAGATGGTTCACAATGGCATTGAGTACGGCGATATGCAGTTAATCGCCGAGGCCTATGATTTACTCAAACAGTGTGCAGGGCTAACGAATCCTCAACTTCATGAAGTATTCAAGGAGTGGAACACTACAGAGGAACTGAATTCGTTTTTAATTGAAATTACGGCGGATATTTTCAAGTATATTGACCCAGAAACCGGGACGCATTTAGTGGATTTTATCCTGGACTCTGCGGGACAAAAGGGAACGGGACGCTGGACGGTGAACACGGCTTTAGATTTAGGTGTGCCGGTGCCGACGATTTACGCGGCGGTGAATGCCCGGGTGATTTCGTCCTATAAGGAGGAACGGGTGGCGGCATCTCGGGAATTAATCCCGGTGACAACGCCTTTTTCGGGCAATGCTCAAGAGTTTGTGCAGAAGGTAAAAGATGCTCTGTATTGTTCTAAGATGTGCTCCTATGCTCAGGGGATGGCTCTGTTGCGGAAGGCTTCGGCAGAGTTTGGCTATGGTTTAAATCTGGCGGAAGATGCACGGATTTGGAAGGGGGGCTGTATTATTCGGGCGGGTTTCTTGGATAAGATTAAAAATGCTTTTAATGAGAATCCAAATCTGCCAAATTTGTTGTTAGCGCCTGAGTTTAAGCAAAGTATTCTCGACCGTCAACAGTCTTGGCGTGATGTGTTAATTGCGGCTAATAGTATGGGGATTGCTGTCCCAGCATTTAGTGCTTCTCTGGATTATTTTGATAGTTACCGACGGGCGAGTTTACCCCAAAATCTGACTCAAGCGCAACGGGATTATTTTGGGGCGCATACCTATGAACGGACAGATAAGCCTCGGGGTGAGTTTTTCCATACGGAGTGGATGAGTTAGGGCTAGAGGGAATAGGGAGCAGGGGAGCAGGGGAGAGGGGGGGCAGGGGAGCAGGGGAGAGGGAGTTGATAATTATTACCGATTCCCGACTCCCGACTCCCGACTCCCGACTCCCTATTCCTGACTCCCGACTCCCTTGAGTTTTGCTCTTAATTCCCCTCGAATGCGATTCAGAATAGATTCTTGGTCAAGGGATTCTAGTATCCGTTGGACTACGGCTTTGGGACCATCGGGGCCCCAAGTGGCTCCGTTGGCGAGATAGGTTTTTGTGACTTGTCCGATGGTATAGGTGGAAACTCCTGCTACACCGGCTTGAGTGAGGGCTACGGAAACATAGGGGGCTAGGCTGGCTCCTCCTGTAATGGGCGCAGAGAGGCCTAGCAGGCTTTTTACGCCACTTAACCCTAAAGTGGCTAGGAATTCACTGGCGGTGATGCCCCCCATGCTCAAGCCGATTTTTTGCAGCAATCGGAGGGCTCCCTGTTGGGTCATGGGGAGGCCATAGAGACGGGAGAGGGAGAGAATGAGGGCGACATCAATCACCGCACCTGTAAAGAGGTCTAGCACTGTGACGGGATTGAGTGCGATCGCCACCGCCTTGGTCATCACCCCTCGCAAAATCACCTGATTGGCCGCCTCCTCCCGAATCACCATTTTTCGCTCCACCACCAACTCGTTCACCTCATCGGCATAAAGCATCGTATTCAACGCCACCAAGGATTTCCCCTCCCGATGGAGAATCTCCAAAATCTTGACCTTTAACGCCTCTACTTGCGGTTCCCCCCGTTCCCGTTGCACTTGCCAAGTGCCATCCTTACGTTGTACCCGTTCCACAATCAAAGGAGAAGCACTCACCATCACAATCTCCTCGGGAGACAGGAGTTCACGCACCCGTTGATCTCGAATGGTTTGATAAATTAACTCCCGATCTGCCTCCGGGTACTGATCAATCTTGTTAAACACCAAAATCATCGGCTTCCCCACCTCCCGCAATTGGGATAAAGCCTCATACTCCACTTTCGTCATATCCCCGGCAATGACAAACAAAATCAAATCCGCTTGTTTCGCAATGCGACGCGCCAGCGCCTCCCGCGTCTCCCCATCCACCTCATCCAATCCCGGCGTATCAATTAACTGAATTTGGGCGTTGCCTTGACTGGGAATTGCCACCCGTTGCACCTGAGCAATTTGATCCGACTCAACGCGCCAATCTGCACTATCAATAGTGCGCGTCACCCCATGCAGCGGCCCCACCTCAAACACAGGCTGACCTAACAACGCATTTAAAACCGACGACTTCCCCCGTCCAACCATCCCAAAGGCCACAATCTGCACCACGGACTGATTCAACTTATCCAGCATTTTCATTAAATGCTCAATTTCGGATTCCAGTCCCGTTTGTTCTTGGGGGGTGAGGTCTAATTGATTGACCAACTGCCGTAGAGAATCCTGGGCCTGTTGATAGTTAATTTCTTCTTGAATCATCCCGAAACTTTGTAGGGCTTGTTCCAATTCTTCGGGATTCCATTGGAGAGGATCAGACATAGGGAAAAGGTAATACCAAGTTAATTTGAGTGGTGTGCAGAAGGGAAATTTCCGGGAGTCGGGAGTCGGGGAATTAATAATTATTCCCTCTTGCCTATGTTTCTTCGCTTTGCCCTCAAGTTTGTTTAATTTGGTATAAAGCTCCATTATCGCACTCCTATTTGTTCCCTAGGCTCAAGGGGTGGGACTCTTGATTTAGGGCTTGCTGAATAAGTTCGGGAGTCGGGAGAGGGGGAAGCATTGGGTCGTTCAGAATGAGAGTTTTTGGAACAAATCAGCAACGGGAAACGAAAATCCGGGGATTACCTCTTCCCCCTCTAGAGAATCAACTGATTTCAGGAGACGATCCGGTTCTTCGGCAGAGCGATAAACTAACACAAAATGTTCATTCGGATAGATAATCCACGCTAAACGAGTGTTATTCTCGAAATATTCAACCAGTTTGTTGTGTATTTCTTCCACCGTGTTACCGGGAGATAGCACTTCAACCACGAGATCGGGCGCACCGTCCAGAAAACCCGTAGGGAGTTCTGTCATGCCTTGTAGCCGTTGTTTAGCAAAGAAAGATATATCCGGGGAACGCCGATTCCCATTTTTCATTTTGAAGGCTGTGCTAGAGTCTAATACAATCCCCAACTTTTGAGACAAACTATAACTTGCTAAAGCCGCTAACAGTAAGGTACAGATATAACTATGCAATGCCCCTGAATTTCCCATATTAATTAATTCTCCATTGACAATCTCATAGCGATGTCCATCTTGGGGCAATGCCATAAATTCTTCATCTGTCCAGACCTTCTTTTCTAAGGTTGATTCTGTTGCAATGGACATAGATAGCCTCCTTAATCTACCCATATTATAACCCTTAATCTCATCGGTTAATCCAATGGGTAAACCTAAATCCATGGTATCGACCCGTTCAATTTCGCCGTTATTCCGACAGATGATCACTTTTTCATGTTGTCCAGTAATAATTAACTCATTTTCTTGATAAATCACCAAAGCAAAGGTTAGGTTTTTGTCGAATTTAACTCGTTTAATATTTTGAAAAATAGGCAACTGTTCACCCGTGGCATCATCTTCAATGGAAGCCAAACAAATTAGGTGATGAGTCGGTGGGCGTTTCGGTTGGACTACATTCGTCAGGAAAGTTGAAGTGTGAATGGCGTTAAGGGAACAAGGAACAGGGGGGTCGGGAGTCGGGAGTCGGGGAAGAGGTAATAGGGAATAATTATTAATTCTCCCCTGCTCCCCTGCTCCCCTATTCCCGCTTTAAGCGTCGTAAAGTCTTGTACATTTCCGGTAAATGCTGATAGACGGCGCTGGCTTTGAGGAAAACTTTATGGGGTAAGGCTGGGATGCCTGTAACAATTTCCCCGGCCTTGATGTTGTGATGAATACCTGCCTTGGCGGTGGCGATCGCACCATCCCCAATTTCCGCCTCATTGGCAATCCCCACCTGACCCGCCAAGATTACCCCATTCCCAACTTTTGCCCCTCCAGCCATGCCGACCTGGGCTGCAATGACTGTATTTGACCCAATCTTAGACCCGTGGCCAATTTGTACGAGGTTGTCGATTTTAGTATGGCGACCAATGCGAGTTTCTCCCACTGCCGGACGATCTACCGTGCTATTACTCCCCACTTCTACCCCCTCTTCCAACACCACTCGCCCCGACTGTTCCATTTTGACCCATCCCTGAGCGGAGGGGACAAAACCAAACCCTTCCCCTCCAATGACAGCCCCACTGTGAATCATACAGTTCGCGCCGATTTGGGTTCGTTCGTGGAGGGTGGCGTTAGCGTGAATCGTGGTGTTTTCCCCAATCTCTACATCGGGATAGATAACCACATTGGGATGAATACAAGCGCGATCGCCAATTTTCACCCCCTGACGAATCACAACATGACTGCCAATATATACCGACTCCCCTAACACCACGCTCGGATGAATTACGGTCGTGGGGTCAATTTCGGGTTACGGTCGGTAGGGTTGATAAAATAAGGCGATCGCCCGGGCAAAGTATAAACGCGGTTCTGAGGTGGCCAGCCAAGCGATCCCCCGTTGGGTCGCCCCTTCTTGTAACGTGGCATCTGGGGGCAAAATCAGGCTATTAGCGGCCGTTTTCTCAACCCATTGGGCATATTTTACCCCCTCCACATAGCTTAAGGAGTCCGGGGTGGCCTCATAGACCGAACAGATGGCCTGAATCTCTGGGTTGAGATCCGGGCGCTGGGCTAAACTGGTTTGATTGGGATCTAGACCTAATTGAGTAATTAATTCCTGAAATTGCATGGAAGGTTAGGGGGGAAATGGGGACGTAAACCGGGAGCTTCAGCGAATACCTGCTGAGGCACCCTACACCTGTCTTAGTTTCTTATACATTTCTGGCAAACGATTGTAAACCGCCGAAATTTTCAACCAGAGTTTATTGGGGATGGCGGGGGTGCCTGAGACAATTTGTTGAGGGGGGACATCTTTATGTAGGCCCGATTGTGCTGTGGCGATCGCACCCTCCCCGATTGTCACCTGATTAGCCACTCCTACCTGTCCAGCTAGAATAACCTGATTTCCTACCTTCACCTGTCCCGACAGTCCCGCTTGAGCCGATAAACTACAATTGCTTCCGATTTTGCAACCGTGACCAATTTGTACTAAATTATCTAATTTAGTATTAAACCCAATGCGCGTTTCTCCCATCGGGGGGCGGTCAATGGTCGTATTACACCCCACCTCAACCTGATCTTCTAACACCACAATCCCTCCCTGTTCCATCTTGAACCACCCTTGGGGAGAGACGACAAAGCCGAATCCTTCTCCTCCCACACAACAACCACTATGGAGAACACAACGAGAACCGATCTGTGTTCGTTCCTCTACCGTACAGTTAGCATGGATGGTGGTATCTGCGCCAATGCTTACACCGGGGTAGATTACACTGTTGGGGAAAATACAAACGCGATCGCCCACTGTACACCCTTCCATAATCACCACATAGGCCCCAATGGACACATCTTGCCCTAACCTGACCGTGGGATCAATCACCGCCGTGGGGTGAATCTGAGGCTTAGGACGGTAAGGTTGATAAAAAAGTGCGATCGCCTCCGCAAATAATAGACGAGGACTAGCCGTAGCCATCCAAGCAATCCCCCGTTCACTCGCCTGTTTTTGCAATTCTTCATCAAGGGGTAAAATCAAAGCACTTGCCGCCGTATCCTTCACCCAACGGCGAAACTTCCCCCCCTCAACATAGCTGAGAGAATGTTCCGTTGCTTCATCCACGGATGCCAGACTGAGAATTTGAGGGTTACAATCAGGATAGGAGTCCAAGCTACTCCCTTGTAAGCGTTCAGACTTTAATTTGTTTACAATTTCGTCAAATCTCATTGTTGTACATTCACTCAACATAAAATGACCTCAATCTCACTCAAAAAAGGACAACGAGTCTCCCTCGAAAAAATCGCCCCCGGTTTAGTTGCTGTCTTCGTCGGTTTAGGCTGGGACGTAAAACGCACCGACACAGGCAAAAGTTTTGACCTTGATGCTTCCGTCTTCCTATTAGGCTCGAACGAGAAACTTCTCTCCGATAAACATTTCATTTTCTACAATAACCTAGCCAGTCCAGATCCGGATCAATCGGTTAAACACATGGGCGATAACCTCACCGGAGCCGGAGAAGGAGATGATGAGGCTATTATTATTGACCTGCGCAAAGTCCCCGCCGAGATAGCCAAAATTGTCTTTACAATCACGATTTATGAAGCAGAAGAACGGGGGCAAAGTTTCGGTCAAGTTGAAAATGCTTTTGTCCGTTTAGTAGACGTGCAAACCAAGCAAGAAATCTTGCGTTATGACCTCTCAGAAGACTACTCCATTGAAACAGCCATGATCATTGCTGAATTGTATTTAAAGGATGGAGAATGGCGCATGAATGCCGTCGGAGAAGGCTATCAAGGAGGATTACAAGCGTTACTAGATCGTTATAATTAGCAGAATTAGCAGGATTAACACCATTAACCTAAAGTTGGGCGCAAGTATTGCGCCCCCACTTTGAGAACCCCGGTTTCGTTAGCGTCATAACACAAATTGAAGATTAGGCATAGACCTTGCACCCCAACAAAAGGATAATACAAAAATGGCAATTAATTTACAGAAAGGACAACGAATTTCTTTAACAAAAGAAGCTCCCGGTTTAACACAAGTGATGTGCGGTTTAGGCTGGGATGTTCAACAAGGAGGGGGATTATTAGGCATTTTTCAAAACCGACCTGATTTTGATTTAGATGCTTCGGTCATTTGTTTAGCACAAGGGGATCGTTTTGTCAACAAACAAGATTTAGTTTATTATGCGAATTTGCGACATTCTTCTGGGGCAATTATTCATTTAGGAGATAATTTGACCGGAGAAGGAGAGGGAGATGATGAACAAATTTTAGTTAACTTAACAAAAGTTCCTGATTCAATCGTCAAGTTAGTTTTTACCGTGAATATTTATAAATGTCGAGAAAGAAAGCAAGATTTTGGACAAGTTAAGAATGCTTTTGTTCGATTAGTGAACTCAAAAAATCAGCAAGAAGTAGCCCGTTATAATCTGTCAGGCTCTGATTATCAAGGGATGACAGGATTAATTTTAGCCGAGCTAGAACGGCGAGAAAAAGATTGGGGAATGACGGCAATTGGCAAGGGAATTGAAGTAGATGGTTTAGGGGAATTAGTGGCTCTTTATCAACGCTCTCGTTAAATGCTATCTCCAGCCAGTCCTAAATCGTTTGGGGTAGAGGGAATTCACGAATTCCCCCTAGGCTATGGGTTCAAACTCCAATTTTCAATCATTGTCATCAACAACAAACAAGTTTTCGGCATCTAAAACATAGTCTTTTTTGACACTCCCCGCTCTTGCATAGACGGGGATTCTTTGTTCATAGAGACTGCTTGCTTCAATAGAATTTCTTCTATCAAAGTCTTGGCATTCTCTCCCCAAGCTTTAGATCCCGTATGTCCTACGGTACTTAATCCTTATCAATGGCAGAGAGTGATTTTTTCCTCAATAACTGGGCTGTGGTTGATAACCAAAGGGTATATAGCCAGCCTATCTGAGTCGTGCAAAAAATGCTCGCCTACAATCCAGATAGGACAATAGCCCAGAGTTCACATCTCATTAGGACTAGCTATAATCAGCATCATAAAGGCTTTTTTTGGGTTGTCATAGGATAAATAGGGTTTGCTGAATAACTCCGAGAGTCGGGAATAGGGAATAGGTAATAGGGAATAGACATCTCCCCCTCTCCCCTGCTCCCTATTCCCCAAGATCAACCACTTCCGGGGTAGGTAAATCCTTAAATAAAGGAGTGCTTAAATAACGTTCTCCGAAACTGGGCTGAATCATAACAATTAACTTGCCTGCATTTTCCGGTCGTTTGGCCAGTTGGAGTGCGGCAGATAAGGCCGCACCACTGGAAATTCCGGAGAGGAGGCCTTCTTCTCGCGCTAAACGACGACTATAGGCGATCGCCTCATCATCAGAAACCGTGATCACCTCATCGAGTAATTCCGTCTGTAAAACCGGGGGAATAAACCCTGCACCAATCCCCTGAATCTTATGGGGGCCGGGGTTTCCACCGGAGAGAACCGGACTATTCGTGGGTTCTACTGCGATCGCCTTTAACTCCGGTTTCCGTTCCTTCAAAACCTGTGCCGTTCCAGTAATAGTTCCCCCAGTCCCCACCCCTGCCACAATGAGATCCACCTTCCCCTCCGTATCTTGCCAAATCTCCTCAGCCGTCGTTTCTGCGTGGATTTTGGGATTGGCCGCATTATTAAACTGCTGCAACATATAAGCATGGCTCACCGTATCCACAATTTCCTGCGCTCGTCGAATGGCTCCTTTCATCCCTTCTCCCCCCGGAGTCAATTCCAACTGAGCGCCATAAGCTTGTAACATCGCTCGTCGTTCCAAACTCATGGTTTCCGGCATAGTGAGGATTAAAGCATACCCCTTCGCCGCCGCAACCATTGCTAAACCAATCCCAGTATTCCCAGAAGTGGGTTCAACAAGGATCGTTTCTCCGGCCTTTATTAATCCCTCCTGTTCGGCCGCTTCAATCATACTCACACTGATCCGATCTTTCACCGAGGCTGTGGGGTTCATCCCCTCTAATTTCACCAAAATTTCCGCCACACATCCTTCCGCCTGGGGAATACGATTTAAACGCACGAGAGGAGTTTTCCCAACTAATTCGGTGATATTATTGGCAATGGTCATAGCTTTTATCCTGATCCGGTTAATTAACGCTACAGTTCAAGTCAACTCGCACTTTTTCACCCTTGATACAGTGAATGAGAAGGAGTCAATTGGCGAGTTTTCAGATCATGTTTTGACTGAAGCGCTATTATTTTACCGCGACTATTACAGTATTTATATTAACTTTATTTAAATAAAGTTGAATCACTATATAGCCAATATAAGATTACGCCAAATATCTTAAATTTTTCTGTAATTTCCACACAAGACAGAATGGAATTTTTATGATTTCCTTAATACCCCTTCTAATCAAATGAGACATTATGCCAGCTTGGAATGATTCAATGAAGATCGGAATTCCTGAAATTGATCAGCAACACAAACAGTTGATTGATCAAATGGATTTATTAGTGCAAGCATTGCGCAATAATCAGGGCAAGGCAGAAGTACAAAAGATTGTCTCTTTTTTGGGTGTTTATGTGAACGAGCATTTTGGTTTTGAGGAACAGTGTATGCACCGCTACCACTGTCCTGTAGCCTCTCAAAATAAAAATGCTCATCAGAAGTTTATCCAGAACTTACAAGAAATTCAAGCCGAGTTAAAAAATAATGAACCTAGTCTTTTAGTTGTTTTAAAAGTTAACGAAAATCTACTAGATTGGTTTATCAATCATATTCGCAAGATTGACACTCAATTACAACCCTGTATGATGAGTGATCTGTCATCTTCTCGGGAATAGGGAGCAGGGGAGCAGGGGAATAGTGGCTAGTGAATAGCCAAAACTCTTTTATTTTAGGGAACGGGGAACGGGAAGCAATAGGTAATAAGTCTTAATTCCTTGTCTCCCTCTCTCCCCCTCCCCCTGATTCCCTAGGGCGCAAGCATTGCGCCCCTACACCGACTCCCGATTCCCTTAACTTCTAACTTTGGGTCTTAACTTGTCAAGATTGCTCCTCTCCTATTCCCGCATTCGTTCCCGTCGATAGCGGGTTTCTTGCACCACATTTCCTAACCCTTGAATCATTCCTCGACCAATTAACCCAATCCCTTTGCCAATCACTTGGGTTAATACATAAACGACACCACTTCCGAGGAAAGAAACCACCGCACGGACACGGGGAGCAACGGCATCCCGTCCTTCTAAAATAATGGTCACGAACCAAGGAATCCCTTCTAACTGTTCTAATTCCTGTAAACGGGGGGCATAAATGGGGGTAATTTTTAACTGGCCTCCCTCTAGGGTATATAAGCGATATTGACTCTCAAAAATAGCTTTCGGGTTTTCTAAATACCTATCCTGACGGTAACGCCAAGATAAATTATTCCGAAAGCGGGCAATTTCTCGGGAGGAGAGAAATTGGCGTTCATAGAGGGTATATTTTAAGCTTTCTAGTTCGGCAAATTGGTTTAGGGTGAACTGCATCACTCCGTTAGCCACTTGTAAAATTAAATGATCTAATAATTGACTAGCGCGGGTTTTGGCTTCGGGAGATTCGGGACGATAGGGAACATTTTCCACTAATAAGGGACTGTCAAATAATAAGTAGGAGAGCAAATCTAAACTTAGGGGAATTCGACCTAAACAGTTCTCTTCAATGGCGGGGGTATTCTGAACAATACAATCAAATAAAGGGCGATTGTTCCACTCGCTAATGTAGGGACTCAAGAAGGAAAGGGCGGATTTTTGCCAGAGTTCTCGTAAGATTAAGCCCTTTTGGTTGGCTAACTCGTTTGGGGTAACTTTTAACAATTCTAAATCTTCTAGAATTTCTTCTAATTGCTTCACGACACGATAGATCAGTTCTTGTTGTTTCTCTCGTTTCAAGATTTCTAATTCTAAGCAAATCGCTGTAGAATTTTGTAAACCAAAGGCGAGTTTTTGTAAGAATTGATCTAATAAACTGGGGGCTGGGGTGAGAGCTCCGGGGGCATCGTTGAGGGGGATGGGGTGATTATCGGCGGTTTGGGGGGGCTCCGGGGGTAGGGAGGGCTGCATCACAATTTCAACGGGGAGCAGTTGATTCACTAACCAGCGAGCGGTTTTGAGTTCCCGTTGTCGCCCTTGCCAGAAAAACCAATCCCAAGCGGGGAGATTTTCCCGGTTCAGTTGTTGACTGACTTGGTTGAGGGTGTTTTCAATTTGCCTTAAGCCGGAGGAACGGAGATTATATAACCAACGGGGGGGTTTTTGGGGGGTGGGAAGGGCGGGAGGTTGGGGGGAAAGGTTGGGCCAGTGGGGGGTTCCGGTGGCGAGTTGGCGGATGGTGTCGGTAATTTGGGCGATCGCACTCCCTTTAGGCAAATAGCCGCTAATCCCCCGTTGTTGCAGGACTTGGAGCAGTTGCGGTTCTTGATAGCGCGATAAAAACAAGGTGGCCCCTCGTTCCTGTTGGCTGAAGGCGTTTAACCAATCATTCACCCCCTGACCCTCTTCTAAGTTTAAGTCAAAAATCAGCACCCAGACCTGTTGGGAAGCGTCAGGATTGGGGGCTAGGAGGTCACGGAGCGCGTCTAATCCTTGGGATGGGTCAATTTGTCCTATCACCTCTAAATCGGCTTCTGAGGCTAAAGCCGTGGCTAACCCTAGGCGAAAAATAGGGTCAGGGTCAATTAACAACAGGGCAATCTGAGAGTCAGTCATTCCGAGATGGGGCAGAATTAAACAAGGGCAACCAAAGAATCACACTGGTTCCCGGTTGGGTGGCAGAGGGAGGTTGCAGTCCGAGATGGGGGTTAGGCTGACGAGGACTGATGACCTCAATTTTACCCTGCATTTGGTCGAGCAGTTCTTTCACAATGGCTAGACCTAATCCGGTGCCTGGAATTTTTCCCTCTGCTTGTACTCCCCGATAGTGCCGTTGGAAAATTTGTCCTTGGTCTAGGGGGGGAATTCCTAATCCTGTATCATGAATGGCGACCCCCTGATAAGTGCCTTGGGGGGTAATCTCGGTTAAGCCTGCTTCTACGGCTACACCGCCCTTGAGGGTGTATTTCAGGGCATTATCCAGTAGGTTACTCAATACTTCCCGCAGGGCT
This sequence comes from Spirulina subsalsa PCC 9445, assembly GCF_000314005.1. Taxonomy (NCBI): domain Bacteria; kingdom Bacillati; phylum Cyanobacteriota; class Cyanophyceae; order Spirulinales; family Spirulinaceae; genus Spirulina; species Spirulina subsalsa. The sequence continues at coordinate 3,226,377 of NZ_JH980292.1, read as the reverse complement.
TTGCCATCGGCTAGAATGGGCGGGAGATGGGGGGGGAGGTGGGTAAACCATTGTAGGTTTTTCTCTTGGGCGATCGCACTAGCCGATAATACAAGGGGGTCGAGAATCTCCAATAGCTGCACCGGAGCTAATTCTAACCTCGCCCCCGGTAGGAGGGAAACGGGACGGGAAGACTCGGCCCGGAGGACTTTTTGCGTGGGGGTAAGTTGGGTTTCTAGCTCCTTCCCATACTGTTCTAAGCCCTGTAATAACTCTTGCAGGCGATCGCTTTCTCGGACAATACTTTGAGCAATTTTATAGTTGCGATCCTCGGGTAAAAAGCGTTTCAGCAATAATTTACTGAACGTCCTTAAAGCCGTCATGGGATTGCGAATCTGATGGAGCAGATCATCAAGACGATCCGTTTGTTCTCCCATGTAGCGCAGACGCTGGTCTAATTGCTCATGAACTCCTCGGGACTGACGATCTAAAAAACAAGCAATGGCTAAGGTCTGCGCGACTTTCTCCAGTTGGGATAATTCCGTCTCACTCCATCCCTCCTCTTCCCGTCGCGTCACTAATACCCCTAACACCTCATTGTTGTGTAGTAACGGCAAAACAATCTGTTGCTGTCCTGTCAGGGGGAAAGCTATAGACGACTTCACCAAAGCCCTAGATGAGGTGGGCTGAGAAGGGGCTAGCTCGCTCAGGAAGACCCCCGCAGGCAGCAAAAGGTTCTTTGCGGAAATCTGGGATTGGGGCTTCTGGGGCATTCTAGAAGGATTGGGTACAGGTTTCGCTGTAGCACCCTCGGGGTACACCACCACCTGAACTAATTTGGGGTTAATACCCTCCACCCACTGTTCTGTCAAATACACCGCACAGGACACTACATCAAAGCTCTGGGCTAAAAGTGCCAGTTGAGCTTGACACAGGTTAACAAATTCACGACTGCCAGAAAGAGACATATTACTAGGGGAGATTGAATTTCACCCGGCCAAGAATACCCAAAACACGGCCTTTGAGATTGGTTGCAGAAGGGAGGGTCGGTTCAAAACGGATGACCACTACAAATTATAGGACTATAAATTTTTCGTAAGAATCTGCCATTTTTGGGGATCAACCCCAAAGTAATGAGCTATCATACTTTAATAGACTCAACACACCCCAAACTTTTTCCCTGAAACCCTTGATTTTTTTGCCCAAAGCAGATATACTAGGCACGGCTTTTGTAACTATTATTACATAATATGTTAGCCGAAACGGGTCTTAAACCAAAACAGGTGTTAGGCCTAGATGGGTGTTAAAGCAACACAGGTGTTAAAGCAAAACAGGTGTTAAAACAACACAGGTTAACCAGAATAGGAGGTAAGCAGATTGGCAAGAAAACGTAAGCGCAAAAGTCGTCGTCGCCAAGAAGGACGCAAGATTCTGGAGCTAGTCCCTCAGTATAACCTAGAAAGTGGTGAAGATAAACCCGTAACAGCCGCACGCAAGTATATTGCTTCAGAAGGGATAACCCCTCCGGCGTTATTAATTGTTAAGCGAAACGAGCATACCACAGATCGTTATTTCTGGGCGGAAAAAGGGCTATTCGGAGCGCAATATGTGGAAGAAAATCATTTTCTCTTTCCCAGTTTACGTCTAATAGCACCACAGAATAATTCCAGTACTCCAGTGAGGGTGTCTCAAGGGTCGAGTTCTCAAGTACAAAGCTCCCAAACTCAAAATACCCAAACTCAAAATACCCAAACTCAAAATACCCAAACTCAAAACACCCAAACTCAAAATACCCAAACAAAAAGCGCAGTGGCCCCGGTGGTTACATCTCTAGGCAGCCGCTAACGCTCAAAACCCTTAATTTAGAAAGAAAAAACGAAGGCGATTCGATTTTTCATCTCCCCACTTTACCAGAAAATGGCAAAGTGGGGTATTAACATCTGAGGAATGATTAAACGATGAGGGATGACGGGTAAAATATCCGGGTTAAAATAGCTTAAACGCTTGATATTGTTAGGATTTTTTTGAATCTGAAGAGAATCTTTAGTTTTTTAGGGTAAGAAACCGTGAAACAACAGGATACTTGGATAGCTCCGGAATGGTTAGTAAGTGCTGGGGTGCTTCCCCTTTTGTTGGGAGTGGTGGTAATGGGTGAAGTGCTGCAACGCCTACAGGATCTCGGAGAAGTGGGGGAGGAGGTGTTTCGAGGCGATCGCCTTCCGGTTCTCCCCTTCCCTGAACATCAGCACCAGAGAGAGAAGGGGGAATAGGGAATAGGGGGGAAGAGGGATTAGGGATTAGTGCTGGAGGCCATAGGAAATAATTCTTAATTTCCCGACACCCCACACCCCACACCCCAAAATTGTCTGCAAACCTTAAAGGATCACCTTCAAAATCGACCCAGACGCGCCACAACACCGTAAAATCATAAATTAGATTGATGTTATAAGACCAGAACACCATTATGAGTTCGCTTCTCCAATCGTCTGACCCAGCATTAACCGTCCCCTCCTCGTCAATGCTGCTTTTGCGTCATCGCCTCAAACTGATTGAGGATTTATGGGAGTCGGTGTTAGAGTCGGAGTGTGGAACAGAATTAGTCAGTCTGTTGCGTCAACTGCGTACGATGTGTTCCCCCGAAGGACAAACCACGAATTTAGATCAATCGGCCGTCCTGAAATTGGTTGAACGTCTTGACCTCAACGAAGCGATTCGTGCTGCCCGGGCTTTTGCGCTGTATTTCCAATTAATTAACATCCTTGAACAACACTACGAACAACGGGAACAGCGACTCTCCCGCAGTGCGACTTATAAAGGGCTACAACAAAAGGTCAAAGAGACTAAAACCTCTAGCGATAAGGGTAAAGCAGGAGATTCCGAGGAAAAATCAAGTCCTGTGGGTTGGGAACAACTCGAACGGAGTTGGCAGGATACCGATCCCACTCCTCAAAAAGCGGGTACATTCCAGTGGCTATTCTCCTATCTGTATCGCCAGAATATGCCCCCCCAAAAGATCCAGCGTCTGATTGATAATTTAGATATTCGTTTAGTTTTTACGGCACACCCGACGGAAATTGTCCGGCACACCATCCGACGCAAACAGCGCCGGGTTTCTACTATTTTGCGTCAACTCGACCGGGCAGAGGAGGCTTTTCGGGGGGTGGGGTTTGATAATTCTTGGGAAGCAGAGACAGCCATTGAGCAACTGTATGAGGAAATTCGCCTTTGGTGGCGGACTGATGAACTGCACCAATTTAAACCCACGGTGTTAGACGAGGTGGATTACACCCTGCACTACTTCCAAGAAGTGTTATTTGAAACCATCCCGGAACTCTCAGAACGCTTGCAACAAGCCCTGAAAAGTACGTTTCCCCATTTACGCCCTCCCCAAAACAAGTTCTGTTATTTTGGCTCTTGGGTGGGCTCCGATCGGGATGGCAACCCCTCCGTGACACCCCAAGTTACTTGGTCAACGGCCTGTTATCAACGGGATTTAGTGCTGGGGAAATATTTGCAGTCCATTGAAGAGTTAAGCAATATTTTGAGTTTGTCCTTGCACTGGAGCAATGTGTTACCGGAACTGTTGGACTCATTAGAACAGGATCGCGCTCATTTGGGGGATGTTTATGAGGAGTTGGCGATTCGCTACCGTCAGGAACCCTATCGCTTGAAACTGGCTTATATTCAAAAGCGATTAGAAAATACTCGCGATCGCAATCGTAGTCTGGCCAATGCTGACTTTTACCAAATGCAAGCCCTAGAGGAAATTAATCCCCGCACCATTTACTATTCTGGGGAGGAATTTCTAGCCGAATTGCGCCTGATTCAGCGCAATATGCAGGAAACCGGGCTAGGTTGTCGGGATTTAGAACGGTTAATTGCCCAAGTAGAAATTTACGGCTTCTATCTGGCTCACTTGGATATTCGCCAAGAGTCTCCTCGTCACGCGGAAGCGATTAACGAGATTGCTGAGTATTTGCAGATTTTGCCAAAACCCTATGAGGAATTAACCGAGGTAGAACGTCAGGAGTGGTTAGCGGCGGAACTTTTGACCCGTCGCCCCCTCACGCCCCCAGAAATGCCGTTCTCCCAACGGACTCAAGAAACTGTAGAAACCTTCCGGGTGGTGCGTCGTTTACAAAAAGAGTTCGGGTCGCAAATTTGCCAAACCTATGTCATTAGCATGAGCAATGATGCCAGTGATGTGTTGGAAGTGTTGTTACTCGCCCAAGAAGCCGGACTGTATGATCCCGCGACCGGGAAGAGTAGCCTAAAAATAGTGCCGTTGTTCGAGACAGTGGATGATTTGCAACGAGCGCCCGGAATTATGCGATCGCTCTTTGAACTAGACCTCTACCGCGCGGCCTTAGTGGGGGGGTATGAAGCCCTCAAAACCTTTGAAAGTTCCCCCACGGATCATCCCTTCTCCCCTCGGCCCCACTCCCAACCCTTACAGGAAGTGATGTTAGGCTACTCCGACAGTAACAAGGACTCCGGTTTCCTCAGCAGTAACTGGGAGATTCACAAAGCCCAAAAAGCCCTACAAAAGCTAGCCAATGAATACGGGTTTGCCCTGCGCATTTTCCACGGTCGGGGGGGATCCGTTGGTCGAGGTGGGGGACCCGCTTATGAGGCCATTCTCGCCCAACCCAACGCCACCATTGAGGGACGGATTAAGATTACGGAACAGGGGGAAGTGTTGGCATCTAAATATTCCTTACCGGAATTGGCACTCTATCACCTAGAAACCGCTTCTACAGCCGTGATTCAAGCCAGTTTATTGGGCAGTGGGTTTGATGATATTGAACCCTGGAACCAGATTATGGAGGAATTCGCGGCGCGATCGCGGGAATGTTACCGGGCGCTGATTTACGAACAACCGGACTTTATTGATTTCTTTATGTCTGTCACCCCCATTCAAGAAATCAGTATGTTACAGATTAGTTCTCGTCCGGCCCGTCGAAAGTCCGGGAAAAAAGACCTCAGTAGTTTACGGGCGATTCCTTGGGTGTTTAGCTGGACTCAAAGCCGTTTTCTCTTGCCCGCTTGGTATGGGGTGGGGTCTGCCTTACAAAGTTTCCTTGATGAAGAACCGGAAGAAAACCTCAAATTACTGCGCTATTTTTACTTAAAATGGCCGTTCTTTAAGATGGTGATTTCTAAAGCAGAAATGACCCTCGCGAAAGTCGATTTGCAAATGGCACATCACTACGTCAGTCAACTCTCGGCACCGGAGGATTTAGAGCGGTTTAACCGTTTATTTGACCAAATTTCCGAGGAATATCAACGGGCGAAACGGATTATTCTCACCATTACGGGTCATCAACAATTGTTAGATGGCGATTTAGAACTCCAACGGTCGGTACAGTTGCGCAACGGGAATATTGTTCCCTTGGGCTTCTTACAAACCTCCTTGTTGAAACGCCTGCGGGAATACAACCGTCAAGGTCCCACGGGAGTGATTCACTACCGTTACAGCAAGGAAGAGTTGTTACGGGGTGCCTTACTGACCATTAACGGGATTGCTGCGGGAATGCGTAATACGGGTTGAGGGAGGAGCTTAATTAGGGCTTGCTGAATCAGTCCGAGAGTTGGGGAATCGGGAATCGGGAATCGGTGTAGGGGCGCAATGCTTGCGCCCTAGGGAGTCGGGGGGAGGGGGAGAGAGGGAGACAAGGAATTAAGACTTATTACCTATTACCTCACCCCTGTTCCCTGTTCCCCGTTCCCAAGTGCTACGTCACTCACTGGCCACTAAACGATAACGCCAACGCTGGCTAGCTTCAAAAGATCCCACCCAAACCTGATAAGTTCCGGCTTCCCAGTTTGTATCTTGTACACTCGCATCCTCTCCTGAACCGCCATCATCGCCACAGCGTATCGTGTTATTGGGGCCTTGAATCACAAGGGTTGTATCCTTGCCCCCACTATGAACCGTTAAGGTCAAACGGTCTAGATTTTCTTCTAAAATCATCAGATGATCGGGAGTGGGGGAACCAAAACCTAAACATGGGTTGCCGTGGCGATCGCGTGGAGCAATATTCGCCAAGGAAAACGCCCCGCCAGTGCTGCCTGTCACTTGACCACTGATCTGTTCCCCCTCTCGGGCTAAATGTAAGGGGGCAAAATTGGCCTGTTGTGCTAAAACGGGTAAACTTCCGACCAACAACAACACAGACCAACCTAACCCATAACGGACATGACGAGAAAACATCATCCGTTCCTCCACAATAAGACGACCTAGCAGTTGCAAAAACTGCCTTTCTTCCATTGTGGCATTTTTAGCTAGGGCTTGCTGAATAACTCTACTTCTTCCCGACTCCCGATTCCCGGACTGATACGGAGAGCGTCAACGCCAACCATCCCAATCCAAATTGAAAATTGACGTATCCGGAAAAGCTGTAGGATTCCCTTGACTCGCTAACCGGGATTGTAGGAAACGCAACATCGGGTTAGAACGGGGCAGAGTTGCCACCATTTGATAGGGGAACACCCCCTCACTGAGCGCAACATCCACGGTAGCGGCGGCCGCCGCCCCCACAGACCATTCAAAAGAATGCACCCGATAGGCGGCGGCGGCGGTGTGGCTGGTGGCGATGCTTTTCCCAGCAACCAGGAAATTATCTAATTTTTGGGGAATCATCGCCCGTAAGGGGATTTGGGCGGGGTAAGTAGTGCCTTGACCTTGGCGGGTGCCTTCTCGTTCCCGATTGCCCGGTGCTTCTGGGGGATATTCGGCCATGCAGGGGTGAAAGTCAATGTTGTAGTGGGAAATGCCTACCGCGTCGGGGTAAATGGTGGAACGGGTGCGCCGGGAAATTTGGTCAATGGGAAGAATCCCTTCTATGGCGGCAACTCCTTCAAGGCCAGCAAGTCTAGTCCACAAAACCCGATACATTTCGGGGGGCAGGTTTTCCCGGTAATACTCATCCCGGTAGTTCCGGGCGGAAATATCTAGCTCACTGACGGTGAAGCCTTGGGGATGACCTAACATGGGGCGACCAATAATCCGCCGTCCTTCCCGAATGTAGGGGTATTTCGAGAGGCCGTGAACGGTTCCCATGGGGGAGGTTAATCCGGTGAGGTAACGATGGGTGGGGTCCGGTTCTTTTACCCCATCTCCTAGTTGGGAGTCGGTGGTTCCGATGACGAGCCAATAAAAGAAGCCAATGGCGTGTTCTTCCCCTCGTCTGAGGGTTTCGGTGCGCAGGCCGCCTAACCAGCCTCCCTCGCTCAGTTGTCCGGTGGCGGCTAACTGTTCTCGGGTCAAGATTAGGTTATCTCGGGAGGTGCCGGGGCGGTAGTCGTTGCCCCAGGTCCAGTTCTGCATGGAAATATCGCCGGGGGTGACGGCGCTCCAACGGATGCCGCCGAAGCTGGCGGGTTCTCCGGTGGTGGGGCTCCAAATGCGACGATAGGTGAAGAGGAGGTCTACATTGGCGAAGCGGGGGAGTTCGTAACTGTAGTAAGGGGCGTAACGGGGGTAAAAGTCGGGGATCTCGTAGGTTTGGGGTTCGGCCATTTTTTCCATGGCGAAGGTGTAGGTAAACCCTTGGGTACAGTAGGGATCTCCGGTGATGCTGCTGGAGGAGGGTTCGTCGGGGGAAAGGGGGTCAATGCCGACGCGGTAGGGAACATCGGCGAGGGCGATGATTTCTCCGGTTTCGGTGGCATCGATGACGTACCAATCGGCGGGGCCGGGCTTTTTGAGGGTTTGGGGGATAAAGTGCAGGATGGTTTTATCGAGACGGGGGGAGTTTTCGTAGGTGTAGGTGTCTTCGATGATTTGGGAGAGGGGTTCGCTGTTGAGGGGTGGGGTGTTGGTGACCCGGCGGTGTTGTATGGCGATCGCACGGGTAATCTGATTTCCCGCTTCGTTATAGGCCAGGTCTTTGATGACGGTGTTGGGAAACCATTTCAATGTACCTCTTCCCCGTCGTTCAGCAGCGCGCAGTTGAGCGGTGAGCAGTTGATGAGCATCAAGGGGTAGGAAGCAGGAAAGACTGACCCAGCACTCACCGGGATTGAGGCGACCATATTTCCGTTCTACCCGTTGCCGAAAGTTATTGTAGCCTCGGGGGAAAAAAAGGCGCGATCGCTGTTTGTTTTTTTCATCCAGTGCCGAGGTGCCTTGGGAGGAGATTTGTCCCCCCACCCAGTCGGTAATTTCGGTCATGCAAACAGTCCGCCCGGCCAGTAAGCTTTCATAGGCCGTCGCCGCCCCCGCTAATCCGCCCCCAATGACCAAAATTTCGCAGTCTACGGTCTGATCCGGGCTACGGGGTGGGGTGGACTCAACCGGAGCGCTCAAGCCCTGCCAAAGCAGAATACTGGCGGGTAGAGCGAGGATTTTACACCATGAGAGGGGGGATGAGAGGGAAAAACGCATCGGTTGAAAAACTGGGGTTATGAGAGGGGTGGGTAGCGAAAAGATAAAGAAATTGTTAAAAAGAATAGAGGATATATAAGAAAAGGGAAATAGACCCTAGGAAGGGGATCAGGATTTTCGGCGGGTTTCAAGGGTTAACGAGGAAAGTTACTCTTTAATCCTCTAAGGATTGGGGGCTAATTCCCCCTCTAGACTGTTGCGTTGTGATTCTGTTCCCGATGTCTTTTGCCCTAAATTAAGCCGTACTATTACCACTAAGAGGAGTTTTTAGAGCAGTCACGCCTATGACTACTAGCCCCACTGTCAGCCCAACCCAATCGAGCCAAGTTGCCCGTAAACCTTACCCGAACTATAAAGTAATTGTGCTAAACGATGATTTTAATACCTTTCAGCACGTTGCAGAGTGCCTCATGAAGTATATTCCGGGCATGACGAGCGATCGCGCTTGGAGTTTGACCGAACAAGTCCATTTTGAGGGACAAGCTATCGTCTGGGTCGGTCCCCAAGAACCGGCCGAACTCTACCACCAACAGTTAAGTCGAGCGGGATTAACAATGGCCCCTCTGGAGGCCGCCTAATGGGTAAATCTTCCGGTCGTCTAGTCTGGAACCATTCCACCCACATCCCCGGCTTAATCCCCATTCTAGAGCGGTTAGTCGATTGGGAAGGGATCAACACTGTAACCCCGGGGGTGATTAGTCGTTCTAAAGGTCACGCCCCCGCGCTCAAGTTGCGGGTGTCGGTTCCCATTCGTGGGGGTTACAAGGTCATTGCTCGTCAAGGGAAAACGGTCCAAGAGGTGTTTTTTGTCACGGAGTTAAGTCAAGGGGAGTTAGAGGGGGCGATTCAAGCTTGTATGCGTTGAAGGGAGCGGGGGAGCGGGGGAGAGGGGGAGAGGGGGAGACTAGAAATTAAGAATTATTCCCGATTCCCGATTCCCGACTCTCTCCCCCAACAGTAAGCCCTCATACTCAATTTTCAATGATTAATTGCACCACTTGACTTAAGCCCACCGAATTAGAGGCCTTGAATAATACCGTGTCCCCCGGTTGTAATAAATTTTTGAGGGCACTTAACAGTTCAGCGTGGGTGGTGTAGCGCTGCTGAGGGATTTGGGGGGCGGCCTGGGCGATCGCTTCTGCCTCGGGATCATCCACCAAAACCAAGAGATGATCTAGCTTTAAGTCTTGTACCATTTCCCCTACCCCCCGATGGAGAGCGGTCGATTGCTCCCCTAACTCCTTCATTGTCCCCAATACCGCAATATGACGGGCTCCGGGGGTTTCCTTCAATAACCGCAACGCCGCAATCATCGACTCATAGCCCGCGTTGTATGTCTCATCTAACACCGTCACCCCTCCGGGCAAATCGTAGCGCTTCGCCCGGCCTCCCGGTAACTCCACCACTAAACCCCCCTGTAAGGGAGTCCAATCCACCCCTAACACCTTCGCCACCGTCAACGCGGCCAAAAAATTCGAGGCATTGTGTTCCCCCGGCAACGGTAAGGGTAAGCGCATCCCCTCCACCTCTAATCTTCCCTCCCGGACAATTCCCCGCACATCGCCCCCCCTCAGCCCATAGGTCACCGTTTCCCCCTGCCAGACCTGCGCCGCCGTTTTCATCAACCGCTCATTGTCGGCATTTAGCACCGCTACACTGGTTTTCGGCATGGTCGCTAGTAACTCACATTTGGCTTCTGCGATCGCCTGTTCCGACCCCAACAAGCCAATATGTGCCGTCCCCACGTTGGTAATTACCCCAATGGTCGGCCGAGCAATTTCCGTTAACTCCGCAATTTGACCCCGCCCCCGCATCGCCATTTCCACCACTGCATAATCATGGTTATTTGTCAAGCCTAACAACGTTTTCGGCACCCCAATTTCATTGTTATAGTTTTTCTCCGTCTTCAAAACCTCCCCCCGAGTCCCCAACACCGCCGCCAGCAACTCCTTAGTCGTCGTTTTGCCCACAGAGCCCGTTAGCCCAATCACCGGGAGGGTAAACTGTTCCCGCCACCACCGCCCAATCCTCTGATAAGCCGCCAGCGTATCCGCCACAGGCAACACCGGGAGTTTTCCCCCCCAGTCCACCCCCTGGGCAATCACCGCCGCCCTCGCCCCAGCCTGTTCCGCCGTCGCTAAAAAATCATGACCATCAAAACGCTCTCCCCGCAAGGCAACAAACAAATCCCCCGCCTTGAGGGTGCGGCTATCCGTCACCACGTTATTTATTTTTTGTGAGAGAATATTCTCAGAAGAAGTACAAGTTGTTCCCAGTAAATCAGCCAGTTGGTGTAAAGACAGTTCAGGAGTCATGATATGAAGTTAAAGCAAATCCGCTTTCATTGTATCGCCCTCAAGCCCCCAACCACTGGGCAAAACCCCTGTTTTTCGGTAGAATTGCCGAACTCAGAATCAGGGAAGTCACGTTATGATGGGGGTACAGTCAGGGATTTTAATGTTCAAGTTTTAGGGACTGGGCTGCCTTAAACTGGGCGAGTCAGCTATTATGGTACTTCCGCATCTACTGCGACTTAAAATCGGAAAACTCTCCGGTTGTCAGTCCCCGAACTCGAAAAAACAAGAAAGAGCAAAGCGTGACAAACTCCTGGGTTTTTGTCTCCTGTGTTGTTACCCCTTGTATTTTTTCAATGTGTTTTTTTCGTACATTTTCTTGTCAATCCTACACAGCCCTAATACATCATCATGTAAGGAGGGCTGACTAAAGTGCAAACCTTGGCAGACTGCTATTTACGACGAACGACAAAAGAGGAACAGCTGCTGTACGACCATTTGCTATACTTCGTACAGACAGAACCTGCACGGGAAATGATCGAGCGTTTCCGTCGCCTATTTATTGGGGGGCGCGACTATCAGCCTGTTGCGGTTCGTGCGGCTTTAGAAGATTTAGCTTGTCAAAAACAGATTGAGGGCGAATTTCCCTTTATTCTCAATCGTTGCTGTCATATTTTGATTAATCGTTGGCAAACAAACTCCAATACACGCTGGGCGATTCCGGAGTTAGTGGAAGTGTTCCGATTTATTCCCCCCGTGGGTACGGTGCAGTCTCGGGGAGCGCGACGGGTGCGCCAACTGTTATGGGATTTTCGGGAAACGGAACAGTATTTGACCTTACAGCGTTTAGCCCGGGTGATTGAACACACCCACGAAGAAAGCGGACAATTGCGCCCAGCGAGGGAACGCGATGGTAGTAATTTAGTGGGAACTTTAATTAATCGCTATCCCTATCTCTACGAACACTGTTTACTCTCTCAAGATAGCAGCTATGAACATCAGCAAACCGTCCGTCAAATTCGCGATCGCATTCAAAAGCAATTTGAACTAGACTTATCCCAGTTTGCCATGTATCAGATGCGTTCTCTCCAAACCGGGAAAAGTGGACGCATTATTCAGCCTGTCCCTAATCCTACCCTATTAAGTGATCAGGAACTGCAAAGTGCCTTGCATCAATTTGTGGGCAAAATCCAAGGCGACAGGACTCATTATGATCTCGCCAATAGTTTCCTAAAACAAAGTTTACGCACTTCCTCCTTTCGTCTATTTAAAGACGACCTCTATGATTATTTAATAGACTCCATTGATCCGCGCTACGGCAACCGCCAATTTAACGAGCGTCTCTATCAACAATTGCGGGATACTTTGACCCGTTACGATAGCCAAAAGCCGAATAATACCCTCCTTTTACGCACATCTAGCCACCTTTTGAACTTTTTAGTGGTGGAAAGTTTACAGCGTCCCAATCACTATATTTTTGTAGATTTAGTCACAAATTTAGGCCCCACCTCAACGGTAGTTTTATTATTAAAAATAACCTTGTTATGTAAACAGGTTAAGCCTTACTTAGAAAAGCGGTTTTCCATTTTATTTAACCATTACGAGGCCTCAGAAGAAGATGGCGTTCCTTGGTTGGTTAAATCGATGGAAAATATGCACATTGCTTTAAGTGTTCATTTTGGCTCAATTGATATTTCTTTCCTTAACCGTTTATTGTAGGGAATGATCTAGTATTGCTCTTTTATCTTCCCAAGGGAGTATAGCAATCCTAACCTAATTGTGATAGGGGTAATTCATGAGTTGCCCCTGCGGTTACGGTCAAAAAAAGTAACGATTTTCTCTCAAAAATGAAAAAGATTGACCAGATTTCTCTTAATGAAGGCGTCAAAACTACTCGCAGGAAGGAACAAATCCAAACCCAAAAAGAACAGGAGAGGCTAAAAGGGTATGAAGAATTGACCCTGCTTTGTCAAGTGGGCGAAATTGAGATGGCGCGACGGTTAGCGGGGAGAAATCCCCACTGGGGTTATACTGTTAATAATGGTTATGTCCAAGAAAGTGGTTATGAGCAGTTAGTAGAACTTTGTGAGGTGGGAGAAGTCGAACTTGCCCAAGAGTTAACGGAAGAAAATCCCCACTGGGGTTATATCATTGTTGAGGGTTTAGTTAAAAAACAAGAGCATAAGGAGAAAAAAGAATAAGGCAAATGAAAATAACAATTACGGCTGAACATATTTATAGGCTGGATATTTCCCCGGTACAACCTGTAATTGATGCGTTAAATCAAGGAAAAAAGGGGACAAATTTAGCCCAATCGGTTCAGCTAGAAATTGATTTTCCTCGGGAGGAAACAGACCCCCGGGAGCTATCAGAAATTCCCGAGGTTCGTTTGTGGTTTGTGCGCTTAGATGCGGTCTATCCTTGGTTTCCGTTTGTGTTAGATTGGGGGACTCAATGGGCGCGCTATGTGGCGATGTTGGTTCCGCACCAATTCCATCGGGCAGAGGGGATTCAATATAATCCCGAAGCGTTGGAAATTTTTGTTATGTATAAGGTGTTTGGCATTACCCACTGGTTAAACCAACGGGGGGAAGGAGCGACGGGGAAGGTTCAGGATATGATGCAGGTATTGGGCTATGAGGTGGATGAGGGGTTATTTAACCTGTTGGGAGAGGTTTAATATAAGCTCAAACCGTCTTCTACTTTTTCCACTTCCTCTACTGTCGCCTTCTGGTCATAGTTCAGCCAGTCAAGAATACCAGAACTTTAATCTTCACTTTCCGGTAATATCCGTTGGACTTGAGTCAATTTTAGCCTGAGAACTCTTTGCTTATTATGCAAGGTTAAGATTAATTTATGCTTTTCTGGATAGCGCCACTCCACATAATCAATGAAATCATAAATTGTACAAGTTTTTTGTGTTCCTCCATTCCATTGATGAAAATCTTCATGTAGTCTTTTGTCAATGGTTAAGATTTTATCTGGATCGGCGCTGAGAAAATGATATGCTTTTTTGTCATAAAGATGATGACCAACCAGTTCAATTCGTGGGTTATATTTATCTCTAACAGCACCCGTCACCTGACAAGTTTTTTTATCTCTATTTTTGGCAAAGTTCATAGCTTGATCAATCTGTTTTGGCTCTGGACAGGGTGCGATCGCCAGAAATTCTAATACCGGAGGAGCTACTTCACTCACCCGTTTACAATAAGCACGCCTCTCCTCTGAGCGCAATTTTAAGGACAATTCTATACTGAGTTTTTCTAAGCCAGACAACGAGAAAAACCTCGGCATTATGCCGTCATAATCCTCAAAATCTATATTTATTCTCATGGGATCATACGACTTTTGAATATCTCCAAACGCCTGCCTTAACCTTGATGAAGTTGTCATAAATATCCTGACTACATCGGTTCGACTAAGCCAATGACGTTCGTTCCTGAAAGCTAAAGAAGAACTATTTTCATACAGAGCCTTACGAATTTTGGAATCTATTTGATTGAGGTTATATTTATCTAGTAATACAATAACTCGTTTTAAGGAAATTTGAGTAGCATCACCGATTAAATCCAGGTAGTTGGCAATAGCTAAAGCTCCTTCACGGGAAAATATCCGAATTGGTTGTTGTTGATTTACATAATTTTGGATGACAAAATGCAACCATTCTTTGAGTTGAATACTTTCATCGGTTGATGCCTCTAAAAAATCCACTATTTCGTCTAAACCCTGTTGAGTTAGCCCTAAAGCCTCAGCCAATTTTATTTCTTCAATATAGAAAACTTCTCTATCAAAAGGCATCTTCAAAATCCAGCAATTATACTCTTGTACATATTTTCGACCTGCTCAAAAATAGCTCTATCACCCGTCACTAAATTGTCCGGATGATAAATTTTGGATAATTGATAGTAGGCAGTTTTGACATCATTCTTGGTAGCAGTTTTGGGATCTAGTCCAAATACCTGCCAGGGTTTAAAGTATTTAAAGATATCAATTCCATTAATACAACCATATCCCTCCTGGCTTTTCTCATGGGGAAGAATACCCACAAACTTTCGATAGAGTGTTTCCCAGGTTGGTTTTAAGCGGAAGTCTAACGAGTTCATGCCATCAGTCGCCATCCGGAAAGCACCAGATTTTTTCAACTCTGATGTATTCTTCACGCTAAACCGCTCATAAATAGCTTTTTTTAGCTCATAAATCGTCAGCGACTGAGCTTTCTTGCTTGACTTTTGCTGTGATATCTCCAAAACGAAATAAGCAAACTGCTCCAAAAGTTTGGAATCAATTTGCCTGACTTGAGCAAGACGATCTATCTCAGTTTTTACTTGTGGATCTAGAACTACTTGGGGCATAGGAGTACCACCACAACTTTATCTTATTAATCGCACCAAAATATTAGGATGTCAAGCTAGGGAAATTTCGTCTCTGAGGCGGTAGATGATAGTTTTTGGATCAATTTGGCCTAAAATCTCTTGAATGACGGTGCTTGCCCCCAATGCGCCCCAACTACAGCCTTTTTCGAGGTAGTCTTGAGCGGCTTTACCAATGATATAGGAGCCATAGCCTGCGATCGCACCTTGGAGGGCGGCGGTGGTGGCGTAGGTGGTGAGGGCGGCGGGGCCTTCGTTCAGGAAATGGCTGCTTTTGCTCAAGCTGAATAGGGCTGTGCTGGCCAGTTCGGCGAGGAAGAGGGTTCCGGCACTGGTGAGGATTTTGCTCAGGAGGGCGACCGCTTGGTAACTGGTCATGGGGAGGCCGTAGAGGCGGGCGAGGGCGCGAATTAGGGCGAGGTCAGCCCAGAGGCCGCCAAGGAGGTCAAGGAGGGCGATGGGGTTCAGGGCGACGACGAGGGCTTTGGTTTTGGCGTAGCGCCAGATGAGGGTTTCTGCTTCTTGGGCGCGTAGTTCAATGGTTTTACGGGCTAGACGCTGTTCGGCGGCTTGGGCTTGTAGGAGGGCGTTTAGGGCAAGGAGGGAACGGCCTTCTTGGTTAAGGAGGGTGAGAATCCGTTCTTGGAGGGGGTAAATTTGGGGGGGTGGGGTTTCGAGGGTTTCTTGAATTTGCCCGTCGGGCCACTCGATGCGGAGGGGGATGGGGGCTGGTTGGGCGGCCACCATTACGATGTCGTCGGGGGAGAGGAGGGTTTGGAGGGAGTGGGGGGTTTGGCTAGTGGTGGCGAGGGTTTGGAGTTGTTGGTAAATGGCGGTGCGATCGCATTCTGGATATAAGTCCACTTTATTAAATACCAGAATCAAGGGTTTCTGGGCTTGGCGCAACTCACACAGGGCCTCGTATTCGGTGCGGGTAATATCCCCGGCGACGATAAATAAAATTAAGTCGGCTTGTTGGGCGACTTCTTTGGCCATTTGCGCCCTCCCTTGCCCCTCAATTTCATCCAGGCCGGGAGTATCAATCAGTTCGACTTTGATTTTGCCCCCTAGGGGAGTCCAAGTCACGGAGCGAGGGTATTTGGTGACACCATGCAGAGGGCCAGTTTCGAGGAGATTTTGACCGATTAAACTATTCAGGACGGCGGATTTCCCCCGACTGACTAGACCAAAGGCAGCAATACAGAGGGCGTTTTGTTCGATTTTATCCAGCGCCCGTTTGAGGGTTTGCAGTTCTCCCCGCACGGCGGCCTGTAGTGTCTCGTTGGGGGCATAGTGGCCATGTCGTTGAAAGCTACTATACCAGGAGAGAGCTTGCTGGAGACTGGCGCGGGCTTGGTTATAGTGGGTTTCTTGGCTAGAGGGGGCTTTCATTCTTCTTCTCCCGAAGAGTGGGCTTGCAAAATTTGGGAGAGTTCGTCTACTTCAAAATACTGGTGAAACTTTGAGGTAATTTCTAACCAGTAGGAACGCCCTTCCGCTTGGCGACGTTTGCGCACAAAGCCGAATTGTACGAGTTCTTGCACCTGTTGATAGGCGCTACTCCCTCGGAGGTCGATCAGATCGGTTTGTAGGATGGGGGATTTTAAGGCGATCGCCGCCAACGTCCGCAGAGCGCCTGTTCCCAGTTCCGCCGGGACGAGATGGTGCATAAAATGCTGAAAGGTTTCCCGCAGTTGCAAGCTATAACCGCTTGGGGTTTCCACGATTTCTAGGGCGCTGTCTCGGTGGGCGTAATCATCCATTAATTCTAACAGAGCGTCCTTGATATCTTTCCCCCGACAGCCCATTTGTTCAGCAATGGCGGCTAAGGTCATGGGTTGACCTTTGAGGTATAAAATGGCCTCAATTTGGGTGGCTAATCGGGGGGAAGTGGTGAGATCGGGAATGGGCAGTTGTTTCATGGGCAAATAGCAAACAGTGGGGAAGAGGGCAAGTTACGGCCTAGTCTAGTTGGTGTCCGGTGAGTTGCACAAAAATATCCTCTAGGTTAGACTCCCGCACCACCATTCCGGTTTTGTCGGGCATTTGCTCAAAATATTCGTTCGCTTTGGCTAAGGTGGGGAAGAATATAGACTCACTGCGATTGCTACGCAACGTTTCACGAACGCCCACTTGTTTCATTACCAATCCCTCGCCATACTTGGCCTTAAATTCCTCAAGGGTGCCGAGTTCAATCAGTTTCCCACTGTCCATAATGCCAATGCGATCGCATAAAAATTCCACTTCTTCCATATAGTGCGTCGTCAACAACATGGTCATCCCTTGACGGTTCAAATCTCGGATAATTTCCCACAGACGGCGACGATTCTGGGGATCTAAACCAACTGTCGGTTCATCTAAAAACAGAATTTTCGGTTGGTGGAGTAAAGCGCGAGCGATTTGGAGACGGCGTTTCATGCCCCCAGAAAGGGTTTTCGCTAGGTCTTTGGTGCGATCGCTCAAATCCACATACTCTAGCCACTGTTCAATGCGTCGTTTCCGTTCAGGGTTGGGGATATGGTGCATCCTGCCGTGAAATTCCATATTTTCCCATACCGTCAGGTCACTATCCACACTCACCTGTTGTAACACAACCCCAATATTGCGCCGCACCTCTACAGGGTTCTGTTTTACCTCATGTCCCGCCACTTCAATATAGCCCTCGGTGGGTTGAGTGAGGGTGATAATCATGCGAATCGTGGTTGATTTCCCTGCACCGTTGGGGCCGAGGAGGCCAAACATTTCACCAGATTTGATTTCAAAGGAGAGATCATTCACCACAGGGACATGATTATAGACCTTCTGCACATTTTTCAGAGTAACTGCGCCCACGGTTTTCTTAGATCAAGATTACAGGCTTACATTATTAGCGATCGCCCCCATTTTCTGCAACTCCTCCCCCAACCCCTCAACACCTAGGGGGAATTCATGAATTCCCCTCACCCCAATACTCCTCATCGCTAATAGACCATAGCACTCCAGACAGTTTAGCGGGTTTTCTCCCCAACGGGTCGAACAAATGGTATCCCGAGTCGATCCATAACCGTGACTTGTGGTTAGACGAAACCAGTCGTTAAGATAGGGGTAGAAATTCTAACGCGCTCCGATTGGACATCTACCGATGCAATCCAGACTAAAATCAAATTTAACTCTTGGTAGATCACGGGACTGGTGATTGCCCTTGTCTTATGTTCAAATTTCCTCCGTCCGTTTCTTTCTGTTCATCCGTTTCTTTCTCCAAGTTTGGCTTAATGCCCCCTAAAGCGCGCTCTTTTCGCACCCAAATTTATTGGGGATATGGGGTTTCCCTCGGAATTGCCGTCATCGGGACATTAATAGGTCTACTGCTAGGAGACTATTATCATCGTCAAGCGCGGGAGGAATTGACCCTCGCTCACTGGGAAGGCAAAATGCTGAATTCCTTGTTCTTAAAAAGCCGTGATTTTCAGCCAGAACGAGAATTTATCCCGGTGTTACGCCATCCCAATCGTCTCGCTCAAGCTATGGAAAATTTCGACTATCGTTCACAGTATTTAATGGATCTAATCCAAACATTACAACAACATCCTGAACTTCAAGAAAAACAACAACTACAAAGTTTCCTTCTGCTTTATCAAAATGTGGCACAAACCTATATTCACCATCAACAAAATATTTTAAATCAAATTGATCTAAACATTAACAATCGCTCAGAAGTTTTACAAACAGAAGATACCTTAACCCACTTTGCTGATAGTAGTATTGCCTTGCGTTTTTTTCGGTTTTCTGAAGAAATTCGCTTCTTTATTGAAAACTCACAAGAACATATTGAAGAGGCAGAATTAGCCTTAGAAGAAGCTAACACTTTACGCACCAAAGTTATCTTATTTAGTTTGTTCTGTTCTATTATTATTTCTGCCTTACTCGCACAATATACCAGTCGCGCTCTAGTTCGTCCCATTCAAGCCGTGAGTGATGTCGCCTATCAAGTGGCAAAAACTGGAGATGCTGAACTACGCGCCCCTGTTATGACAGAAGATGAAGTCGGGGTTTTAGCTCGTTCCCTCAATCAACTTATCCAATGGATTCAAGACTACACCCGAGATTTAAAAGAAGCCCAAGCCAAACTTATTCAAACGGAAAAAATGTCTAGCTTGGGGCAAATGGTTGCTGGAATTGCCCATGAGATTAACAACCCAGTGAACTTTATTTATGGTAACTTATCCCATATCGAAGAATACAGCGAAACCTTACTAGAACTTATTGAATTATATCAAAAAGAATACCCTAAAGTCAACCATGAATTAGCCGAACAAATAGAAGACAGCGACCTAGAATTTATGCGGGAAGATTTACCCGCTATTCTGCAATCAATGCGCATGGGATCTGAACGAATTCGGCAAATTGTTTTATCGTTGCGCAACTTCTCCCGCTTAGATGATTCAAGTAAAAAAGCCGTTAATATTCATGAGGGAATTGATAGCACATTGGTTTTACTGAATAATCGGATTAAAAAAGAAATTGAAATCATAAAAGACTACGGCAAATTGCCCGATGTTCCTTGTTATCCCGCCCAACTCAACCAAGTATTTATGAATTTATTAAGTAATGCCATTGATGCACTTTCAGAAAATAAAACTCAACCCTATAAACAGATTAAAATTCATACAGAAGCATTAGAAAACCTTGTAAAGATCACCATTGCCGATAATGGAGTAGGGATTCCAGAATCCATTCGGTCTAAACTTTTTGATCCCTTTTTTACCACCAAACCTATTGGCAAAGGAACGGGATTAGGATTAGCGATTTCTTATAAAATTATAGAAAAACACGAAGGTAAAATCAAGGTAGATTCTACCCCCGGAGAGGGAACAGCCTTTACGCTGATCTTACCCCTGAATTCCTGTAACCCATATTCCTAGGGGCAATTCATAAATTCCCTCTACCAACGATTGGATAGAAGCACATTGTCCCCACTTCCTAATCACTATTGACTCTGGCCTCTAGCATCTAGTTTTGTTCAACAAGTCCTATAGATTCAACGTGAGCTATGTTATCTAAATCTAATCATCTTTCTCGGCGCTTTGTGTTACAATTGTTAGGAGGGACAGGATTGGCGATCGCCTTTAGCAGTTGTCGCGCCCAAACCCCAAGCACAACAGCCCCCCTGCGCATTGGCTTAAATGTTGGGAATGTGCCGTGGGAGTTTGAAAACGAGGCCGGGGAATTAGTTGGTTTTGAAGTCGATATGATTCGGATTATTGCCGAACAACTCAATCGCCCCTTAGAATTTTTAGACCTACCCTTTATTGACCTTTTTCCCTCCCTACTCTCCCAACGGATTGATATTGCAATGGCCTCCATTACCATCACGGCTGAACGGAAGGAAAACTTTGATTTTGCCCAACCTTATTATGATAGTGATCAATCTTTAACAGCCAAAGCAGATAGTAATATCAACCGTTTAGAGCAGAAGTGTTGAATCGGTACTTAGTTCATAAGTACCGATTCAACACTTCTGGGAATAAGTCTGAATTCCTCGTCTTTCCCTCTCCCCTGCTCCCCTACCCCCCCGCTCCCGGTTTCCTAGCCCAGTTATTCAGGAGATCCTAAATAATTATTGCGAAATTTTGACAAATAACTCCTTTTGTGGTTCGGTAAATTTTAATGCTTAATCCTAACATAAACTAACCTTTAATTTCGGATCTTACACTATCAGTAAACTGATAATTGAGTTTTCCCATAACTGCCTTGTTTATCCCTTATTCAGCCGCCATAGATTGTTTAAAATTTAGGGAATAAATTCCTATTAACTCAGAAATCAACTCAGTTGTCAGTCCAAGGAGTGTTCCTGTGGAACGGCAACAGAAAATGAGTAATTTAGATGATGGTCGATGGCAAAGGATTAAAATACTTGCGTCGCGCTTACAGGCTATTCAAAATATTTTGAATGCCTTTAATGAGCAAGTCCATGATCAACCATTTGAGAATGATCTAGGGCAGATTAAACAGCAATTACAAGCAGAATTTGAAGCTACCTTAAAGGAGCTTTTGGATTTGATTAATGAAGACCTGAATAATAACGGTTTTCTTTAAAGAGTTGAACGTCACTTAACGGGGAAGTTTACCGATTCCCTTGGTCGAGGATGACATAGCATTGGTCAACGGCTACCCCTTGTAACATGGCTTCGACCAAAGCTAGATAACTGTCCCAATACTTTTCTAACAGCGTTTTAGCCTGTAATTTGCCCCATTGTTGCTTACTGGCTGAGACGCTTTCACCATAACCAAATAGAACTAAAGCATCGGTTATTTTTTGCCGATCATCGCCGCCCCCTTCCACATCACCATAGATTAATATTTCGGCGGTAATTCCGGCCATCCAAACAGTAATAAAGCGGTTTAATAATAACTGTTGTTCAGGATAACTAAGATTTTTTTGCTCAAAAGAGGTGGTATCAAATTGTACGCCACCGATACCGGGGAGGCCTTGTTTGAGGGCATCCCAACTATTTAGGGTGTATTGGGTGATGGGGATGCCTAAATAGTAGGCTGTGAGGAAGTGGGCGGCTTCGTGGTGAGCGATGCGTTGACGATGCTTGGGGGAAAGTCCGGCGACAGTATCTAATAAAAGGGTGGTTCCCTTACTATGTAATCCGAGGGTGTCAATGGTGGCTAATCCTAACACGCCGAGGGTTAGGATGGCGGGGACAGTGGAGGGGAGATGAATAATCGGCCCCAAAAGGATGGACAGGGTGATCCCAAAGATACCAATAGCGAGGAGATTGAGGGCTGTTTTTTGCATTGTTTACAGATCGTTCTAGACTGTATCCCAACCCTATCAAGAAAAACTGCAATATTGATGAATTATTTAACCGATGTCCAAGGGATAGAAGCGGCGATCGCACAATTTGCCCAAGGGGAGATACTGTGGCTTGATACAGAGGTAGCAGACTACAACACGAAAAAGCCCAGACTCTCTCTCATCCAAATTTCGAGTAATCCCCATGATATTACAGGGGAGACGGTGACAGTCTTGGATGTGTTAGACTGCCCCCCTCTGGTGAACTTGTTTATTGCACAGATCATGCAAAATCCGAGCATTACGAAGGTTTTCCACAATGCCGACTATGATTGTAGATTCCTAGGCAAAAAAACCGTTGAGTCGGTGATCTGTACCTTGAAGATGGCCAAAGGAATCCCCTATTATTTACTCCCTCTGACTCATTATCGTCTGGCGACCTTGACCGAATACTTTTGTCCGGCTTTTTCAGTGGACAAAACCCCCCAGGAGAGTGACTGGGGTCAGCGTCCTCTTTCAGCGAAACAACTCGACTATGCCGCGCTGGATGTGGTCTATTTAGCCCAAGTTTACCAACACTTGAAGAAACTACACCACAAAGCCCATCCTGACCCAAAAACGGAAGATATTACTGCCTTGACCTTACGGTATCGCCAAATTGAACACCAGTGGCGCAAATTGAACACGGAACAGGAACATCTGCGCGATCGCATCAAAGCCGCTATGATCAGCCAAAACCTAACGGAAATTGAGGGTTTTAAGCTGACCATCTCCCCCAGAACTACCCGAAAAATTCCCTTCTCCCAACTCGCCCAAGCTATGGAAGCATTAGAAGCGGATTGGGATTTCCCCATTACCCTCACCCAAACCATACAAAAACAAATCGGGGCAGTTATCGAGGAATTACCCATTGAAGAAGAAGTGACGCAATCTCCGCGTCTCGACGTTGGGGAACAATCTGATGAGGAAATGCCCTTTTAGAGGGTGGTCAGGAGAGTGGGAATTCCTGTCCGATGAATGACCCCACCTCTCCCCCTCTCTCCTGTTCCCTTGTTGGGTCTAGCATCTTTAGTTAATTTTTCTGTCAAATTGTCAACTCTGCCTGAAAATATGCGACCCTGAAAATAAAGTAAGGGAGGTAGATATGGAGAATTTAGCGAATCCAACCTCTAACGCTGTCGATGATCAAACCGTTGAGCAAGGGCATGAATCCAACCCTGCCCCGAGTCCCGATGCTAAGAGTTCAGATAATCGTTTTAAAAAGATTCTAGTGGCATTAGGTCGAGGCAGTTCCGACGGGATGGTTTTTGAACGGGCTTTAACCTTAGCCAAAGCAGAAGCTAGTCACTTAATGATTTTCCATTGTCTGACTGACCCGATTCCCACAACTCCCAATGTTTTAGTCGCGGGTAGTATTGGAGTGTATGGGGGCAATTATTCCCCGGAAGTGTTCCAACAATTACAAGCAGCGCGACAAGAAGAACGGGAAAAAATCAGCCACTGGTTAAAAGGTTTTTATGAACTAGCGGGTGCTGAAGGGGTGGCGGCGGAATTTGAGTATCAGGAAGGAGAACCCGGTCATAAAATTTGTCAAATGGCTGAACAGTGGCAAGCGGATTTAATTGTTATTGGTCGTCGAGGCCGTACTGGATTGTCGGAAATTTTACTGGGCAGTGTGAGTCAATATGTGATTCACCATGCGGGTTGTACGGTGATGGCTGTACAGGAAAGGCGTTCGCGTTAGTAGGGGAGCAGGGGAGCAGGGGAGCAGGGGGAGTGGATAATGATTGCCTTTTGCCTTTTGCCGACACCCTAGGGCGCAAGCATTGCGCCCCTACACCAACTCCCGATTCCCGACTCCCGATTCCCGGACTTTCTCAACCAGCCTGATTCAAACACAACTGGCGGAAATGCTCCCCCCGATGCTCGAAACTTTGGTATTGGTCAAAACTGGCACAGGCGGGGGACAGGAGGACGGTGGAAACCTTGTGAGACTGGGCGAGTTCCACACTACGACGGACGGCGCGTTCCATTGTCTCTACTTGCTCATAGTGGGTATAGCCTACCGCTTTAAGACGTTGGGCAAAGTGGGGGGATGCTTCCCCAATCAGTAAGACGGCGGCGGCCTTTTCGTGAATGCTGACTAACCAGGCGGTATCATCCCCTTGTTTGGGTTCTCCCCCAGCAATTAAAATCACGGGGGCGGGCATGGCATTTAAGCCTACTTCGGCCGCGTCGTAGTTGGTGGCTTTGCTGTCGTTAATGAAGTCAATGCCTTGATAGGTGCAGATGAACTCCAAACGGTGGGGAACGCCGGAGAAGGTGGCGATGGTGTGGGCGATCGCATCTGGAGCAATTCCCGCCACACAAGCCGCCCCAACTGCCATGAGGACGTTTTGTTTATTGTGTTCCCCAAACATTTTAAGCTCATGGATGGGGGCGATTTTCTGCCCCAAGGCAAAGATCCAGTCGTCTTGTAAGTAAACGGAACGTTCCTCTGAGGCGACGAGATGATCTTTCCCCTTAACTGTCGTCCAAAGGGCATCGGGCCAAACGTTTAAGCCCAAATTGCGCAAGTAGGGATCATCCCCGTTGAAGATTTGGCACTGGGAACGCTGCAACAGGGCGGCCTTAATTTGATAGTAATTGTCTAAGGTATAGTGACGGTTGAGGTGATCGGGGGTGAAGGTCGTCCACAAGCCAATCTGGGGGGCGAGTTCACGGGAGGATTCTATTTGATAGCTGCTAATTTCAGCAATCACCCAATCATAGGTTTGACCGGAAAGGGCGAGTTCACAGGCGGCATAGCCAATATTGCCACAGGAGGGGGCGTTGAGGTGGCCCGCTTGGAACATAGCGGCAATGAGGGCGGTGGTGGTGGTTTTGCCGTTGGTTCCGGTGATGCCCACCCAAGGACAATTTTGGAGATTGCGCCAAGCTAACTCCATTTCCCCGATGGTGTCTATGCCCCGTTGTCGGGCTTCGAGGAAAATCGGTAAATCCCAAGGCACCCCCGGACTGACCACAATTAAATCGGGGGGATGGGGGGAGTCTAGACTGAGACTGTGGCCGAGTTTAACGGTAATTCCTTCTGGTTGTAGACTGGCGGCTAGGGTTTGTAAATTGTCCGAGGAGGCGCGATCGCTTAATTCTACCATCCAGCCTTGTTTGTTCAGTAATCGTGCCGCAGCAATTCCAGAGCGTCCCAGTCCAACAACAGCAGCGTGAGGCATAGAAATGACTAAAAATATGGGGAAAAGGTGAAAAAGTAAGATGTTTTTGATCCTACTGTTTTTTGGTCAGATCGGGAAGAATCCCGGAGATTCTCCCTTAATCCGATGGTTCTTCCGTCTCCTGATGCCACTGGTGGAACTGGAGCCGTAGAGTTTTCGCCGAATGCGCGATCGCCTGACACTGTTGCCGCACATAATCTTCCCAACGGGGAGTCATCTCCAAATAAGACCACTGCCGCGACACATCCCCCAACAAATACAAACTTAACCGCAACTCCCCCAACGGACGAGTTAAGCCGCTCACATCCCGCTCCAGTCCATTGATTTCCCCCCCAGAAGAGCCTTCCGACCCCCCTAGACTATCCCCACTCATAACAGCCCCTTCCCCCCCCTCAGAGGGCTTATTCTCCAACGTTCCAGCCGCCTCCGGGGGTGGGGTGGTAGAGAGATGAGGCAGTGGGGGATTCACCTCCGCAATCCAAGGCTGAGGCAGACTGAGAGGATCCACCCCTTTTAAATACACTTGCTCTAAAAAACTTAACTTATCCAGCCAATTGGGACAGAGTTTCCATTCCCCACCGGGCTGATAGGCAATCAATTGAATTTGATGCACCTCCCGCAGCCAAATCCGTCGTCGAATCGCTTGGGGCCCCTCACCAAACAACACCCAAGCGGGATTTTCTTCATTCCCCAACATTTCCGAGGTTGCACAGTGATTAGGATAAGTTGCTAATTCTTCACACAACTGATGCCACAACTGTAAATCTTTGGGGGTAGGCTGACTCATAAAATCGTCCTCAAAACGTCATCACCGGGTAGGATCTTAAATTCCGGGTGGATCTCCCTTTCCATTTTCCGTCAAAGGGAGCGCCTTAGCCGTCAAAGGATTGTAAAAAAAAGATCCCGTTTGGGGGGGAAGGGTAGGATCTAGGGTAATTTCCACTAAACTTTTGACAACTCCCGTCATAGGAATAGCCAAAATTACCCCTAATAATCCCCCCGTTTTTGCTCCTAGCAGGAGGGCGACAAAAATAATCACCGGGGAAAGTCCGGTTAAATTCCCCATAATCCGGGGAGCCACCAAATTATCTTTCACCTGTTGCCAAGCCACCGCAATTCCTAACACTTGCAGGGCTAACCAAACATCTAAAAAAGCCACAATAATCACCACCGCACCGATGCCCAAAGTTGCCCCCACAAAGGGGATAATTTCCATAAAGCCAATGAACACCGCAAAGAAGAGGAAAAACGGCACCGCCAACAACCGGAAAGAAACCGATAGAGTAATAGCCATGAACAAACCTAGTAGTAATTGACCCGTGACAAAACGCTGTAAATTCCGCCGCAGAGATGAGGTTAATTCTTCTCGAATGATGGGGTTTAAGAGGAACGTAAAACTCCGCCAAAGTCGTTCCGCATCAATCAGCATATAAAAAGAAATCACGAGAATTAAAACAAGGTCAATTAACCAATTAAATGTTCCTAAAACTATGCCAAATCCTCTAGAGGCAATATTTTCCGCTTGAGTTTGTAGACGGTTGAAGAGTTGGGGGGCAAGAATTTGTAAATCAAGGGGGAGTTTTTTCTGCTGACTCCACTGTTGAAAATTGGTAAATTGTTCTTGTCCTTCCGCGAGAATTTCCGGTAAACGGATTAACAATTGTCGCCCTTGGTTAAAGAGAGGGGGAACAACAATCAGGGCTAAAATTGTGACCAGAAAGGCGGCGGCGAGATAAACTAAAACTGCCGCAATGGGGCGAGGAATGAGGCGCTGCATAGCCGCGACAGCATAGTTGAGAACAAAGGCAATGAGGGCAGATGTGAGGAGAATACTAATGAGTTCCCCGATGTAGCTAAGGGCGCTAATGGTAGCCCAGAGACTGACTAACAGGAGTAACCAAGTGATGAGGAATTTTTGCAAGCGAGAAATGGGTAACGTTTCGGTTTTTGGTGGTTCATTCATAGCTGAATTAGTTAAGTCGATAGTGTATTAGCACAGCATCCCCTAGGGCTAACTACAGAAGCCGAAAACTTACCCAATCTTACCTGAAACGGCTCAATTCCTCAGAAATTACCCGAGCATCGAGCAAGATTGTTCAATTCAGATTGTCCATCCCTCCGGGACGCTGCGCGAACAGGTCATTCGTGGTGCTAAGATTGGAGTGGGTTAGGCTTCTTGGAATGATGGCTCCATGTTATTAGGGTTTAAAACACAACTCAAAATCAATCCAACTCAACGGCAACAATTGGCTCGTCATGCCGGAGTCGCACGTCATGCCTACAATTGGGGGAACAGTTTGTGTTTAGGGATTTTATCCCATAATGCTCATTGTCCCCCCGAAGAAAAAATCAAATTTCCCACAGCCATTGACTTACATAAATGGTTAAATAAGCTAGTCAAGCCAGAACATCCTTGGTACTACGAAGTGTCCAAATGTGCGCCTCAGTATGCCTTAAGACATCTCGTCCAAGGGTGGCAAGACTGCTTTAAAAACAAGAAAGCCCGACCCAAATTTAAGAAAAAGAGCGCTGAAGCGCAACTACAAACCCTGTTCGTTGTTGGGCTTTAGCCCTAAATCTAGAGCGCTGAAGCGCAACTACAAACCCCGCTCGTTCGTTACTTGTCAAGATTGGTTGGATAAGCCGAGCTATGATGGGGAAAAATCGAGTCTTTCTTCAGGAATGCCAACGCGATGAAGACATTACCTCTCATTTCTGACCTTAAATTAGAGTTACCTCCATTAAATAGAATGGCGCTGGATGAGCTTTATCATTTTTTGCAATATTTACAATTCAAACATGATTTAGATTTAGAGGTAGTCTTAGAAGTTTTAGAGGATGAAATGGATGGGTTTGATGCGGAGGTGGCACAGCAGGAATCAGGAGGAATTCCCCTGGCTAAATTGAAGCAAGAGCTAGGCTTGGAATGAGCTACCAAATTGTGATTCAGCCTTCCCTGTTCTCTAGCCCCACAAGTAGAGTTATTCAGCACGCCCTAAATAAAGGGGTACAAGAAACGCGGTTTCAAGCTTGAAACCGCGTTTGTTTTTGTTGTTGGTTTAATCCCCAAAAACAACGGTTACGGTGTCTCCGTAGTCGAGTTGTAATTGACGCTGGGCGTTGCCGCCATTGATGGCTAATTCTACCCAGCCATGACTGCCAATGAGGGCGACGATTTCTCCAAGGGCGCGATCGCTATAAGTGTAACTGGTACTAATCACTTGCTTCTCTAAATGGACTGCCCAAGCCCTACCCTGCACTTGATTGGCGGGAATGTTGGTGATTAGATTGCCAAAGTAATCAATGTATTGAATACAGCCTTGAATGGTGTTAGCGGTGCCTGTGATGGGGGAAATGGGCAGGGTAATCAAACTCTGAGGATTAATGGCTGTTCCCACGTCTTTAAGGGGGATTCCACTGGCTAAATGAGCGCCGATGGGGGCGAATATATCTCGCCCGTGAAAGGTGGAACTGGGAAAAGGCGATCGCCAATAAGCGGGATTGGTCAATTCTACCGCCTCTTGAGGTTCACATAAACTGAACACGCCACTCAATAAACCGTTATCGGGGGCGACAAAGATTCCCCACTCACAGGATACCGCGACACTACGCCGCCCGCTTCCCACTCCGGGATCTACCACCGCAACATAAACGGTGTCGGGGGGGAAATAGGGCACCGCATTCATCAGACAAAAACGCCCAGCGCCAATATTTTGGGGGGGGATTTGATGGGTGATATCAATGGGAGTCAGATGGGGGTTAATTTGCGCGATCGCACCCTTCATTACCCCTACATACACATCCTGTAACCCAAAGTCACTAAGTAGGGCAATTGTTCTTATTTTGGTCATAACCCGTCCCCCGAGCCACTGAATCGATAAGTTTCTGTAACAATTGATACGGTACTACAAAAAAATGCTATCTTAAGAAATGAAAGTTCAGTGTACCAGTCGAGTTACGAGTCAGGCTAACCATGAATAAGAATCGCAAAGAAACTTTAAAAAACGCTGCTGCCAGCCACCGGGATAGTCTTCGGAAAAGCTTACAACGTCGCCTAGAAGCAGCGAGAATGTCCGGGAATGAAGATTTAGTGCAGAAACTTCAAGCAGAAGCTAATTATTTAGGGATGGACTAATCTCTTGATTCCGGGGCAGGTTTGATAGTATTTGTTCAATTTTCAACGGAGTGGGGATACCGGGTGATAACGGTATCCCCACTCTGTTCATATTAATTGTTTTAAAGTGACCCTAGTTTTTTTGAAAATATGACTTAAAGCTTGTTTAAAACTACTGAATCCGTAAACTTCAATCACTTTATCGCGCAATTTTTCCGGCTGATAAAGTAAGGGATTCTGAATATTCTGCTGGAGAATATCCAGCAAAGCTTGAGCAATTTCTTCTACACTTTCTGGGTTAACTAATACCCCTAATTCTCCATGACAAAGGGCATCAATAGCACCGTCTTGATTCCCTCCTAATGTGGGTTTGCCACAAGCTAAGGCTTCTAGATAAACTATACCAAATCCCTCCCCTAAACTGGGCATGGCAAACACATCACAGAGATTGTAATGATCACATAATTCTTCATCGGGAATAAATCCAGTGAGGGTGACACAATCTTGTAATTGTAAGGAATCAATTAACTGTTCAATGCGAGGGCGATCGCATCCTTTCCCAACAATGAGATAATGAACGTCGGGGAGGACTTGACGCAGGCGAGGCAGGGCGTGGAGAATCTTGTCATAGCCTTTGTAGGGTTGGCTACTATCGAGTCGCGCAACGGTGAGGATAATGGGTTGTTGTGAGGTGAGATAATAGCGTTGCAGGAGAAACTCGGGTTTTGGGGTAATGTGAAAGCGTGTTGCGTCAAAGGTGTTGGGGAGAAGGGCGATTTGATTGGGATTTAGCTGTTGTTCTTTTAAAAGGCGATCGCGTGTATAACCACTTACCGATACCACACAATCGGCATGGTGTAAAGCGCGCTGTAAACTAGGTTTCTCTAAATTCCACGCTTCCACCCCATGTACAACTACCCAGTAGGGAATCTTAAACCAACGCTTTAACCAATCGGCTACTACTGTAAAATTAACATGGGTAGCAATAATTAAATCAGGACGATCAATAATAGCGAGGAAGGCAATCCTTGCCGCAAATACCCATGTTCGCCAAGGTAAGGGAATCTTCCCAGTAAAGTGAAAATGGGTGTTGGGTAAAAAAGAAAATTCCGGGGAAGATTGGCGATCATGTTTGAGGATAACTTGATATTTTCCTTGGGGATGGAGTTGTTGGAGTGCCGTGAGTAAGAAGGCAGAATAGACTTGAATTCCCCCTTTAAATTCAAAGATATCAGGACACCACAGATGAAAATGCGGTTCTTTAACTGGTTTAAAATGAATGGCATTTTTCATAAAAATTAAGCATAAACTAACAAGATTTTAGAAAATCCTTTAGGTGTATTTTGTCCCGTCCTCGTTTAACGTTAAAAAATCATCATGATAAGTGATCATAATGATTTTGTATAGCTATAATTAATCGCTCACGATATAATCCCCAATTTAGTGATTCTGCTTTCTCGCGTGCGGCTTTTCCCATTTGCTTTAACTGTTCAGGATGGCGATAACACCATTCTAGTTTCTCCTGAAGGGCGTTAATATCTCGGATGGGAATAATAAATCCTTCAACCCCATCTGTAATGATATCAGAACCCCCAGAATTTGGGGTGGTAATAATGGGAATGCCGCAAGACATGGCTTCTAGGAGAACTAAAGCCAGTCCTTCAATGAGGGAGGGAAAAACAAAAACACTGGCTTGGGTGTAATATTGCGCCAGTAAACGATGGGGAATGGAGGGAATATAATGAAATAGGTTTTGATACTGATTTAACCAACTTCGAGGAAATTCATTAAAGCCAATTAGAGATAATTTTGCCTGGGGTAGATTCAGCATTTGCCAAGCTTTTAGTAAGTAATGAACGCCTTTTCTTGGTCCAACTCGTCCGACAAATAAAGCCCGAAAGATGTTATCTAATTTTGGCTGGGGGAGGAAATAATCGTGAGGAGAACCAAAGGGAAGAACTATTATTTTTGCTGAAGAAACGCCTACATCTATTAAGGATTGTTTGACAATAGTAGATGGGACAAAAATGAGATCCGCTAGGGCAATTTCTTGTTCTTTTCGGGCTAATTTTTTGGGAGGTTCTTGGAGAGATTGTAGGGCGGGGGCGAGTTCGGGAAATTGTTCGAGTTCCTGCTGTTGGAGGGTTTGGCTGTGGCGGTAGTGAACAATGGGCAGGTCATAAAAGCATTGCACCCCCCGTTTTTTGGCTTCCCAGAAGGTGCTAGCTGCCCCGTCTTCATAGGCGTAGACCCCATTTAGGTCATTTAAATGGTTTTGGGCAACTTTGCGGTCTAGAACGGCATAAACGCGGTCTGCGAGGGTTTGGGGGTTGAGTTTTAGGGGGCGGTAGAGTTGGGAACGCAGGAGGGCAATCCGTTGTAATTCGACTTGGGGGTAGGTGGTGCAGGGAAGGGTGGGGGGTAGCCAACTGCGTCGCCCTAACTCTTGGTGGAGGGGTTTTAGGAAGCGTTGGAGAAGTTGATCGAGTGGGGGGGTGGGGGCATAATTGAGACAGGTGATGACTTCTTTTAGGGCATGGGCTTCCCAAAGTGCGATCGCCGCGTTGCGAGCAAAAGGATTACCTGTGGGGTGGAGGAGGGAAATACGAGGCTGGATCATAATATTGCATCAGTTGCTGTTCACTGCGCCAGTTCTCAATCTGCTCTAACCAAGGCAACATAAAGATAAACCCAGTGTAGAACCAATAATAAACCGAAAAGGTGTGATGAAAAACCATGTGACCAATAAACAAGGCTGTATGGATTAAAGCACCAGCAAGGGCTAAATCACGCAAAAAGGGACGTTTCAGATTAAAGAATGTCCGCAATAACATAATAATAATAACCACTCGCATCCCATACCAAAAAATAAAGCCGATTGGTCCCAATTCTAGGGCAATTTTTCCCATTTCCGGTTCAACTTCAATGGGAATAGGTGCGCCCATAGGTAAGCCGAGAAGATAGCGTAAAGTAGCGGTTCCGGCATGGGTTGAACCTGTACCATATCCATCAAATTGGGTTAAAGCCATAAAATCGAAAGGCCCCGAAAATCCCAGAGAAACTCGTTCTCCTAGGTCACTGTTACTGGTGACACGGGTAGAAAAAGCATCAATTACGGGGCGGAATGCAATCAAGGCTGCACTCCCTCCTACGGCGACGAAAGGCACTAATCGACTCAGCCAAATAAGGGTTCTTTCGGGATCTTTTATAGTGCGAATAACCACAAAACCAAATAAGAAAAGAATGGCGGCAATAATCGGGGTTCGAGAACCTGTCATAAAGGCATTAATCACATTAAAAAAGAGTGCGATATAGGTAATCATGACCCAGCGAGATGTTTGGGGGTAAGAAAGCATGGCGATAAATAACCCAAAACAAGCGCTTAAATAGCCTTGATAACTGTTTAAGTAGGAAAATGTGCCTGTAATTCTAACGCGGGTTGTTCCGGCAAACCCGAAGGTAGCGACGGGTTCTTGTGTGCCGGGGATGTATTGATTAATGGGACTGTCGGCCGGACTGGCAAATTGAACGATGCCTAAAATTCCGACGGGAATAATTAAGATTAGGTGATTACGCAGAAAGATATAAAATTCTTCTTCTGAGCGAAATAAATCGGGTAACATCCAAATCATGGGGATGTAGAATAAATAGGCTTTAATGCCGAGCATTCCCACAAAAGGAGAACCTAAATAGGGATTAAAGGATTGGAATAAACACCAGCCTGATGCAACCCAAACCGCCGTATTGGTGAAGTTGATTTTAATGGGATAATGTCTTTCAGACCGGGAAAAAAAGTAATAGCGAAAGTAAGAGCCTAGTAGAACAAAATCTTTGAGAAAATAAAGGGGTTCACTAAATTGGGGAAGAAACCATTTTCTTAATGCTCCTTCAATGACTAAAATAAAAAATATGGCTTTTAGGGATCTCCGCCAATCTTGAAAAGACCAATAAAAAATACTCAGGACAATAAATGAGGCGATAATAAGTCTAGCCAAGGAATGACCTCCTGTTCCCAAAATGACATCCGAGAAAACCGAAATCTGCTCAACGTTTTTTAATTCAACCGTTTGGAATGTTGTCCCCAAGGATTGGAGGAACAAGTAAACAAAGCTGAGAAGAATTAAAACCAGTATAACAATTTTCACGGAAGGACTGTTTTCAGGAGATTAAGATAGGCTTGGGCTATGGTTTGGGGTTGATGTTTTTGTAAGTGGGGGATGGCGTTGGCTTTATAACTAGCGAGTTGCTCAGGATTTGTCAATAAATCGTAAAGAAGAGTGGTTAGTTGTTCAAGGTTTTGGTTGGGGAATGTTACCCCACAGGGGCCGATGGCTTCTGGGAGGCCTCCTCCTTGGGAGGCGACGACGACACAACCGCAGGCTATGCCTTCTAGGGCGACAATGCCGAAAGGTTCTTGCCAACGGGAGGGAATGACTAATATCTGGTGTTGGTTGAGGAGTTGGGCGATGGTGGCGGGGGGTTGAAGGCCTTTAAAATCGACTTGGGGGGTGAGGTTGTATTCTGCCACCTGTTGACGCAGCAGGGGTTCTTCTGGGCCTTCTCCAATGAGGGTAAGGTGGGGGGTGAGTCCTTGGGTTTTTAGCTGCTGGAGGGCTTTGATGAGTAGATCAACGCCTTTGTCGGAAACGAGACGACCAACAAAGATTAATTCGCGGTGGCGAGGGGTGGAGGGGTGAAGGCTAAAGATATTGTCCCAGTAGGCGTTCGGGATGACGGTGGAGGGGGACCGGAGGTGTTGGGCGATCGCCTCACTGACGGAAATATTGGTGGCAAAGCGCGTCACCGCTAGCTTTAAGGCACTGGGCAAGGTTAAAGGATGCCCCGGTTCACGATACCAAGTTTGATGACTAATGGCTAAGGGTTTGCCCATCAAGAGGGGCAACCAAACCCCTTTTAAACTGACACAAGTTTGGAAAAAAATATCACACCAGCCTGTTAATTCGCGCAATTTTTTCAGGCTGGGGTTACGCAGGACTGGAAAGGGAAAATCATCCGGTTCTCTGTGGGGAGTTTGGCAGACTACCATCACCTCCTGCCCGAGTTTTGTCCATTCCTGGGCGAGGAGATGGGTAATTATTTCCACTCCCCCCACACTGGGGTAAAAAAGCGGGGAATAGACTAAAATTTTCACGGATTATTATTCCCCACGTCCTGCTTTCTGCACTAACAAGGCGACGGCATAGGCGGCAATTCCTTCCTCTCGCCCCACAGCGTCTAACTTTTCGTGGGTGGTGGCTTTTACTCCAACTTGATCCGGATCGACCCGGAGAACTTGACTAAGGCGATCGCGCATCCTTTCAATATAGGGCTTTAACTTCGGCCGTTCCGCAATCACAACTGAATCAATATTGCCAATCTCCCACCCCTTCGACTCAATCAGTTGATACACCTGTTGCAATAAAACCAAACTATCGGCATTTTTCCACTGAGGATCAGAAGGGGGAAAATAATGACCAATATCTCCCAAAGATAAAGCCCCCAGCAAAGCATCCATAATGGCATGGGTTAAGACATCCGCATCACTATGTCCCAACAAACCCAAAGAATGGGGAATTTTCACCCCCCCTAAAATTAAATCTCGCTCCGGCGCGAGTTGGTGGATATCATAACCGTTACCAATACGAATATTCATCATTCTTTTTTAGCTTATCTTCCCTCCCTAGGCAGAAGTCCCAGTTCCTAAGACCCAAATTTTTTCTGGCAACACAGCCCTTTTTAGCTTGGTTTTCGCTTTGGGAGTTAGTGGTCAAGATATATTTATCTTATCATCGATTCGCTGTAGCTCAGTGTATTACTGGGTTGCTATCCATCCCCTCCCTGCAAGCGAGGAAGGGGAATTCCGCAACATTTTTGTTAACCAAACAATCTATGACCGCCACAACTGAACACCCCCTGCCCCAATTATTGCGCCCTTGGCACACCCAAACCATTCAGGAAACCTTAACCCACCTCCAAACCGATGCAGAACAGGGGTTAAGCCAGCAAGCCGTTGATCAACGTCTGGTTTATTATGGCAACAACGAATTGCAAGAAGGCAAGGCACGCAACCGATGGCAAATCTTGCTCGATCAGTTTAGCAATATCATGTTGCTGATGTTGATCGGGGTGGCCTTAGTCTCTGGGGGGCTAGACTTTTGGGCGTTGCAAAGTGGGGAGGTAGAGCAGGATTTCCCCTTTAAAGATACCCTGGCCATTTTGTTAATTGTCCTGCTCAACGGCATTCTGGGCTATATCCAAGAAGTGCGCGCCCAAAAAGCGATCGCCGCCCTGAAAAAATTGGCCTCTCCTCAAGTGCGGGTGTTGCGGGATGGGCAATGGCAGGAAATCCCCTCAGAACAGGTGGTGCCGGGGGATATTCTCTTAGTAGAGGCGGGGGTGCAGTTGGCGGCCGATGGGCAGTTAATCGAGACGGCAAATTTACAGATTCGGGAGGGGGCCTTAACGGGGGAAGCGGAAGCGGTGAAAAAGCGAGTCTCTGCCCCCCTAGAACTCGATACCCCCTTAGGCGATCGCCTGAACATGGTTTTTGCGGGAACAGAAGTCCTCCAAGGCCGCGCCAAACTGGTGGTAACAGCCACAGGCATGATCACCGAATTGGGCAAAATTGCCGCCTTGCTTCAGTCCGTAGAAGATGAACCGACCCCCCTGCAAAAACGGATGACCCAGTTGGGCAATGTTTTAGTCACCGGATCTCTAATTTTAGTCGCTCTTGTCATTGCCGTTGGGCTGATACAAGCGGGCAATTTAGACCGGATGCGGGAATTAGTAGAAGTCTCCCTCAGTATGGCCGTGGCCGTCGTGCCGGAGGGCTTGCCTGCCGTGATTACGGTGACATTGGCCTTAGGCACCCAACGCCTTGTCAAACGCCAGGCCCTAATCCGCAAATTGCCTGCCGTGGAAACCTTGGGCAGTGTGAACACCATTTGCTCCGACAAAACCGGAACCTTAACCCAGAATAAAATGGTCGTGCAGGAAGTCCAGACTCAAAGCGGGGAATTTCGGGTCACGGGAGAAGGCTATAGTCCAGTGGGGGACTTTTGGGCTGGGGAGGAGGCCATCACCACCTCAGACTATCCCGAATTGCAAGCGCTATTAGTGGCGGTGGTCTTGTGCAACGATGGGGTTTTACAGGGAGATCCCACCGAGGCGGCCGGGTGGTCGATTTTAGGGGATCCCACCGAGGGGGCTTTACTCACCCTAGGGGCAAAAGCCGGACTCTATCAGGAGTTGCTAGATGAACAGTTTATCCGGGTGGGAGAATTGCCCTTTTCCTCGGAACGGAAACGAATGACCGTATTTTGTGAACATCGCCACTATGACGAGGCCACCTCCCTCTTTAGTAAAGGCTCCCCGGAATTAATCCTAGCCCGTTGTGGGGCTTATCAGTTGGGCAACGACACCCACCCCCTCACCCCCGAACAACGCCACGCTATCCTGAATGTGAACAACCAAATGGCCGCCCGGGGGTTACGGGTCTTAGGGGTGGCTTACAAAGCCCCAGAAAGCCCTCGGTCAAGCGAAACTGAGGAGGATGTAGAACAGGAGATGATTTGGTTAGGGCTAGTGGGTATGATGGACGCGGCTAGACCAGAAGCCAAGGACGCGGTACAACGTTCTAAAGCGGCGGGAATCCGCACGGTGATGATTACAGGCGACCATCAACTCACAGCACAGGCGATCGCGCAACAGTTAGGCATTGCCCAAGAAAAGAGTCGCACCCTCACCGGACAGGAACTTGAAAAACTCTCCCAACTGGATCTAGAATTAGCCGTCGATGAGGTCGCCGTTTATGCCCGTGTCACCCCAGAACACAAACTGCGCATCGTCCAAGCCCTCCAGAAACGCGGAAAATTCGTCGCCATGACCGGAGATGGGGTCAACGATGCCCCCGCCCTCAAACAGGCTGACATCGGCATTGCTATGGGCATCACCGGAACCGATGTCAGCCGAGAAGCCAGTGATATGATCCTACTCGATGATAACTTTGCCACCATTGTGGCCGCCGCCGAAGAAGGACGAGTCATCTACACCAACATCCGCCGTTTTATTAAATACATCCTCGGCAGCAATGTAGGGGAAGTGATTACCATTGCCTCCGCCCCCATCATCGGCCTCGGTGGGGTACCCTTGACCCCCCTACAAATCCTCTGGATGAACCTTGTCACCGATGGTTTACCCGCCTTAGCCCTCGCCCTAGAACCCGCCGATCCCGATGTGATGAAACGCCCTCCTTTTAGTCCCAATGAGAGCATTTTTGCCCGAGGTTTAGGGTCTTATATTGTGCGCATTGGGCTAATTTTTGCCCTCTTTTCCATTACCTTAATGGTGGGAGCTTATACTTTTGAACAGGGAACAGATCACAGTGAAAACTGGAAAACTATGGTCTTTACCACCCTTTGTTTAGCCCAAATGGGACACGCCATCGCCGCCCGTTCGTTTAATCGTTTAACCATTGAGATAAACCCCTTTTCTAATCCGGCGCTACTCTGGGCTATTTTGGGGACAACAGCCTTACAATTCATGTTAATTTATGTGCCGTTCCTGCGGAATTTTTTCGGTACCCAGATTTTATCAGCAGAGGAGTTATTAATTTGTATTGGGTTTAGTAGTTTAATGTTTGTTTGGGTGGAGGGAGAAAAGTTATTTATCCGTTGGTTTGGTAAAGGGGTTAATTTAGAGAGTTGATCCTCCCACCGTGAAAAACCCGGGGTTTTAATACCCATTTAATTTGAGGGGTAGGCCAACGGGGGAGGTTAGGGGAACAGGGAATCAGGGGAACTTAGGCTTTGGACTCACTAACTTTTGTGTCCTCGATTTTTCCCCAAGCTTGTTAAGCAATTTTAAGTTTTATGGAGTTTAGGCCAGAGCCAGAGCAAACTTGATAAAGTCAAGAAGGGAGTTTGGTGTCGAGCAAAACGCTAAATTGATACTATGGTTAGTCAAAACTCATTTAGTCATCCGATAGATAACCTTGTAGGTATTTGAATTATCACGTTCAGAAAAACGCCTTTATGATGAAGTCACCACCTACATCAACCGTTATTTAGGTCGAACCCAAGGTAAGAAGAAGGGATCTGTGGCTTTAGCGAGAACCGTGTTACAACGTCGGTTAGCCAGTAGTTTAAATGCTATTTACTCGTCATTAAAGAAACGGGAGAAGTGTTTTGCCGATTTATTAGAGGAATTAGGGGATCTTTCCCCTTCTGAACAACATCAACGGTTAATGAACTTATTATAAAGAAAAACTGGAAGAAGCCAGTCATGGAGATGCGGAATTTGTCTCGCCGGGGCATCCTTTATTTGGAGCGGTTGCAGAACGATTAGACCGCCAATTAGTACAAACGGTGGGGTACCAATCAGCGTTATTTTTAGATGCGGATGCGATTTCGCCTTATCGGATTCACTTTTTTGAGGTACAGGTAGCAGGACAGGATATTAAGGGTAATCCTGTTATTTTACGGGCGAAAATGGTAGCAATTCGGGAAAAAGAAGCAGGGAATTATCAATTTATTTCAACGGACTGTTTGCATGATTTTACGCCACTGGAATTAGGAATTGGGAATCGGGAATTAGGAATTGGGGGTAATTCATCTCTAAATCCCAATTCCAAACTCCTAACTCCTAATTCCTGCCAACCTCCTACCCCAGAGGAACAGCAAGCCTTAGAGAAATGGTTAAAAGTGAAAACACAAATGAAATTAATGCAGGAGGAACGGGAAAAACGGGAACGGGAGTTACATATTCGGCAAGATTATCTGACAAAAGCGATGGAAGCAGCGATTTCTGACGCTAAACAGGCTTATATTACGTTATCAGGTAAAGTGGCCAAAGGAGATGACACTTACCGAGTGGCAAGGGATAATGCCCAGAATAAGGTGAGAACCTTAACCGAACGCTATCAAAATAAGCAAAATGAACTAAATTACCTGCAATTAGTACGTCCGGGGCGGTTAGTGTATTTAGGGACAGCCTTAGTCATTCCTCCGACTGAACCCATCTCATCGGGAATGCGAAATGATCCTGAAGTGGAAGCGATCGCAATGGAATTTGTGATGAACTATGAGAGAGAACGGGGATGGACCCCTGAAGATATTTCTCAGCGTAATGATGGTAGTGGGTTTGATATTCGCAGTGAGGGACAAACTGACGAAATTACGGGAAATTTACCGATTCGACGCATTGAGGTTAAAGGACGGGCTGGCATGAATCAGGATGTGTCACTAACGTCTAATGAGTGGCGTAGGGCGCAACAATTAGGGGATACCTATTGGTTGTATGTGGTGTGGAATTGTCAGGGTGAACAACCCCAGTTATTAACGATTCAAAATCCAGCTTTAGTATTAGCAGGTGAGGTTAAGGAAATTAAACAAGTGACAAGGTATATCGTTGGGGCTGAAGCTTTAGCTAAAATAGAGGCTAGGGAGTCCGCCGCGAGGCACAAAGCAATCTAGGGATTAGTAAATTTCTAATAAGTTCTTATTTTTTCAAATTTGCTGATTTCTATTCCCAATAATCTAATTAAACAAGGAGAAACCCCCAATGAACACTCAATTAGTTGAGACTTTAGCCCAAATCATTAATGCTTTAACTCCTGAGGAAAAGACACTTTTAGAAGAAAAAACAACCTCTAATAAAAATCAAGAAGCTTATCAAAAGATGGTAGAAGTTCGAGAGAAGATTTTTGCCCGACGAGGAGGTAAACCCTTTGATCCTCCTCTAAATGAATATATTACACAGACAAGGGATGAAAGAACCGCCCAACAAGATGAATTAATTCGTAGTTGTTTTGAGAAGGAGAAAGCTAATGACTAAGAATACAGTCTGTCTTGATGCTAATTTACATCAAGAAGCGTTAAAATTTGCTAGTTTATATAATCTTTCGGCAACTTATGATGCTCATTATTTAGCTTTAGCCCAACGGTTATAAGTAGAGTTATGGACAGCAGATAAACGCTTATTTAATGCGGTTTCTCAATCTTTATCATGGTTAAAATTAATTGAGGTAAATTAATGATGAATACAAAATTAGTAGAATCTTTAGCACAAGTGGTTCAATCTTTAACCCCCGAAGAAAGGGAATTATTTAATCAAAAAGTAATGTCTCTTGATGAAATAGAAGAACGTCCTTTTTATGAAACAGCAACCACAGAAGAATGGATAAAAGCATTTCGAGAATGGGCTGAAAGTCATCGTTCTAAAAATAGTCCTATGCTATCTGATGAAGCAATTAGTCGAGAAAGTATGTATGGAGATAGAGGTTAATGTTATTTTTAGTGGATACTAACATTCTTTTACGGAGTGCTGATTCTGACCATCCTATGTATGAGGATGCGATTAACTCAGTTTCAATTTTAAAAAGACAGAAAAATCAATTATATATTATGCCTCAAAACTTAATTGAGTTTTGGAATGTGTGTACTCGACCTAAAGAGAAAAATGGGTTAGGTTATTCAATTTCTGAAACACAAGAGGAAATTAAGAAAGTAAAAGCTTTTTTCATTTTATTATCAGACCATCCTAATATTTATTCTGAATGGGAAAGATTGGTTCGCACTTATCAAGTCAAGGGGGTCAATGTTCATGATGCTCGTTTAGTAGCGGCTATGTTGGTACATAATTTAACTCATATTTTAACTTTTAATTCCGATGATTTTAGTCGTTTTTCTGAGATAATAGTAGTTAATCCTAAAGCAGAAGTGTTGAATCGGTACTTATGAACTAAGTACAAATGGACACACTAACCCTGTTAAGGGGTAAATTTAACCAGGTGGCACTAGCTCTCTAAACCAGTGTACATAGCTAATTTTTTGACACATAAACGCCTGTAAATATCGCAATTTATCCAATAAAGATTTACCGAACTCTGTCGGTATCTTGAGCATATTTAGAAGTAAATAGGCAATCAGACAACTATAAATCTGGATTTCAATTCCGTTGATATTTTTAGGGATGAGGCGATCTAATTTGAGGTGCATCTTTAAAAATGTCCAAAGCAACTCAATTGACCAACGCAAACGATAAAACTCGGCAATTTCTTCTGAGCTAACTCCTCCTTCTCCCGTCTCGGGTAAGTTCGTTACTAATCGAAACTCAGTCTTTTTCTCTAAGTCGCTAAAACTCACGACTCTAGCTTCAATTTGTTCGCGACCTTGGCCTAGTAAACAATTGCCATTATCAGTGTTCGCAGCCCTTTACACTGATGAGGATAGGTCAACATTAGTTGCCACGTTGCTAAGGTCACGCGGACTGGATGTCACGACCGTTCCTGAACAATCAGCACTTGGTAAAACTGACAGCGAACAACTGGAATTTGCAATTTCTATGGAAAGATGCTTCCTGACACATAATCGTGTTGATTTTGAGCGATTACATCTCCAGTATGTGGAGGAGAGTAAACAACACTTCGGGATTATCATTGTTCCCCAGAAAAATGCTTATGAGGTTGCACAGAGGATTGGCATTTTAGTAAGTACGCTTACAACTGATGAAATTAGAAACCAGTTGTTGTACGCATAAGTCTTTCATAAAGTCATGTTGTCTAGTCCTGGCCGAAGTTGTACAGGCTAATAAATAGTTAGCTGGCTCCAGTTTTTGGTTCGGGACGTACAGAAAGGCTATCTGTTGCCATTTGGGTGTGCTGGTTCTTGCCGTTCTGGTATAACTGAGGTATAACCAAGGAGTAAAACTTTCAGCTAAGGTCACTATGAAAACTGCAATTTCGCTTCCAGATTCAGTTTTTGAGCAGGCAGAAGCACTCGCTCAAC
Organism: Spirulina subsalsa PCC 9445; assembly: GCF_000314005.1. NCBI lineage: Bacteria > Bacillati > Cyanobacteriota > Cyanophyceae > Spirulinales > Spirulinaceae > Spirulina > Spirulina subsalsa. The sequence continues at coordinate 3,184,432 of NZ_JH980292.1, read as the reverse complement.
GGTTAGGGTTGTCGCGCAGTGAGCTTTATACAAAAGCGTTACAGGTATATCTGGAAAGATACAACCGTGATCAAATCTTGCTCAAGTTAAACCAAGTTTACGCTAGAGAGTCCTCCGAACTTGATCCAGTGATGGCAAAGATGCAGTTTATGTCTTTGCCTTGCGAGGATTGGTAATGTATCGAGGAGAAATTTGGTGGGCGAACCTACCCGCTCCAGTCGCCTCAGAACCTGGATATCGTCGCCCCGTCTTGGTGATTCAGGATGATGCTTTTACCCAAAGCCGAATTAGCACGGTTATCGTCGTTATCATCACCTCAAATATTCAGTTAGCGGAAGCACCGGGCAATGTACTGTTGCCGCGTGAAATGTCGGGTTTGTCGAGAGACTCCGTTGTAAATGTCTCTCAAATTTTCACGATCGATAAGACTTTTTTGGTTGAGCGTATTGGTTCACTACCAGACTACTTGCAGGAGGAGATAGATGAGGGCTTACGAACAGTTTTGTATCTGTAGCAGCACCAGCTAACAAGTCGATGGAGCGGCGAATATCAGTTTCTTGCTTCGTTTCAGTATGGCTCATCACCACTCATCTTGGTCGTTAAATTTTATCAAGCTGGGAATGTGATGTTTTTGGAGACAATGCCTATTTTTTAACAACATTGGCAGGATCAGGGAAGTCTACCCACTTTCCAAGAGCGCGATCGCGCTATGCTTAATCTGCCTGAGAGCCGCGATAATGGATAGAATGGGTATAAAGTTTTGGGTGAAGGGGCAATGACTGAGTTGCTGGAGCGGGCGATGCAGATCCTGCGGGCGAAGCTCTACGATATTAAACTTCAGGAACGGCAGGAGGAGGTGACTTCGTTGCGGCGATCGCAGGTGGGGACGGGGGCGCGATCGGAGAAGATCCGCACCTACAATTACAAGGACAATCGCATCACCGATCACCGTTTAGGGCAAAATTTCACGCTGGCAAATATCCTCGATGGGGATATTGATCAGGTGATGGAGGCTTGTATCTCTCAGGATCAGCAGGAGCGGCTGGAGCAGTTGGCGAATGCAACGGAGTAGAAAGTGAGAAGTAGGGTGTACCTACCTTTGTGTTTTTAGTCAAAATCGATGCCCAGGAAAATTCGAGAGTTGAAAGCCCAGGTTGCGCGTGAAGGATTTGTTTACTTGCCCAAGCGTGGCAAAGGTAGCCATGAACGTTGGCGACATCCTTTGATTGGAAAAACACTGACTATTCCAGGCAAGGATGGAGATGATGTGCCACTCTACCTAGAAAAACAACTAGAAAAGTTACTGACTGCACTGAAAGAGTTAAGAGAGGAGGATGATTCATGAATCGATACAGCATGATTGTTCAGTGGTCTGATGAAGATCAGCTTTTTTTGGTCACAATTCCAGAATTTGCTGATCTTGTTGTGATGCCTTGCACTCACGGAAAAACTCGTGAAGAAGCAATTCATAACGGTGAAGAAGTCATAGAAATGTACTTAGAAGCTTGGCAGGCAGAAGGTGAAATGATTCCCGAAGCCAGAACAGTCCAAGTTGCTTGACACGCAAGGATTCGAGCTAGTCGTCGGGGTTATCATTGTTTTTAATACAATCTAGACTATCTGGACTAGAGAGCGATCCATGTTACTGCAAAACCTCAAGGAAGAAGCGGTCAAGTTATCACCGAGCGATCGACTTGCGTTGGTCAGTGGCATCATTGAGTCGTTGCAGAATACCCCAAGTCCAAAGCCTGATCGTTCTGGTGCCATTCAACGGATGCGCGGCTTACTCAAAACAGACCAGCCTGCACCCACTGACCAAGAAGTAGCTGCGATGCGAGAAGAGCATCGGGTGGAGAAAGACCTTCAGTGAGAGTTTTCATCGATACTGGAAGATACACGCGCAGTATTGAGCAAACTTGGGCAATTGAGGCACTTCTATGAGAGGACTTGCGCTAAAATACGACGAAAACAGGTGTTATTCCGTATGTGCGGGATAATCCCATAATATCGGAGTTAGACCGCCAGTGCTTGACAACACCCTCCAGGGGTGAGTTATCCTGCAATTGCGGTCTAATAAATAGTTATGCCGCTCAGTCCTCAGTGGGGACGGCAGCCGAAAGATTATCTGTTCCTGAACTAAAACAAAACAATGTGAGGTCATTGATAAAGAAGCATTTTGAGTTTTTTGATGAGACGATCACCAAGATGATATGAGTGGGCATACTAAAATAGTGCGGTTTTACCAGCGGCTTTTCAAGGTTAATTAGGTATATGCGAAAGCTAGTTTTCTCAGATACAGAAACGTTTTACCGTGAGTTAAAAACAGCCTTGGAGCAAGGTGAGCAAGTTGAGGTTATTACCGATTAAAAACGGTATTCAGACCTTCCAGAGAAGTTGAAAACAATTTTTGAGTTACATAAGAATAAATCAGGTGAATGGGTCAATGTAGCTACAGGCGCGTTCATTCCCTTGTCCGCTTCGGCCACTACAATAAATTACTCTGTCTTCTATATTTTTGCGGGTGCAGGTGTGGGTGCGCTTTTTGGAGCCATAGTTGGTGGCCCCGTTGGAGCAGCAGTTGGCGGTGGTATTGGAGCCATAGTTGGAACTGTTGCTGTAGCGACATCAAGCGGGAAGCACCACGTAGACATAGAAATTGACGCTAGTGGTAAACTCCGGCTTAAGATTAATCCAATTCGTTAATGACGCGGCATAACAACCCTGCTGCACCGGAGCAATTTTAAGTTTTTGTCATGATACAAAGGGTATCTGCGCCCGGTGAGCAGGAACGTTAGCCTGCGGTTCTTTGATGTGCAATCAATCAAGAGGTCTTTATATGCGAGGCACAGTTCTTAGTTTTTCGATTCAATCAAATCAGGGATTCATTTCAGGAGACGACGGAAAACGATACAACTTTCTTGGTTCAGACTGGAATTTGAGCAACACCCCTACTCAGGGAGTCAGAGTAGATTTTGATGTAGACGGCAATCATGCTATTTCGATTTATGAAGATCCCAATGCAGCAGTTGCAACGCAAACTACAAAGTCTCGAACGACAACAGGTATCCTGGCTTTACTGCTAGGTGGCTTGGGAATACATTTTTTCTACCTTGGAACCTGGGGATGGGGACTAGTTAGTGTGCTATTTTGTTGGACTTACATTCCTGCAATTGCTGGGTTGATTCTGGGCATTCGCTATCTTTCAATGACAGATCAGGCATTTGAGAGAAAAATCAAAAAGATGCAGGGGGCTTTTGGTATCATAGAACTCTAGTGGCATGAGTATGGTATCCATACTCTTTGGTTTAGACTTGGCTTAGGGGCTGGGTTTTGGATCATGGAATTTGAGTGGGATGAATATAAAAATCAAAGTAATCTTGAAAAGCATGGGTTTGACTTTGCTGATGCATTTCGAGTTTTTGAACTACCGATGGTGATTGAGTTTGATGATCGTGAAGATTACGGAGAAGATCGCTACATTGGTATTGGGCTACTGAGTGGGCGGGTCGTAGTTGTTGTCTACACAGAGCCTGATGAGGAAACAGTTCGCATTATCTCCTTACGAAAGGCACTCTCTTATGAACGCAGACGCTATGAACAATACCTCAAAAACCGATTGGGATAGGATCGACGCGATGAGCGATGAGGATATCGACACCTCTGATATTCCACCTCTTTCGGAAGATTTTTTTTCCAAAGCACAATTGCGAATGCCCAAGTCACCGACAAAAGTATCAGTTTTAGTCGATCCAGACACACTTGCTTGGTTTCAGGCACAAGGAGAAAGCGCTGAACAGCAGATGTCTGTGGCGTTAAGAATTTATGCTGAGGCACACAAAGCTCATTTATATCAGTAAGCAAAGTGAGCATCATCCAACAGGCTAACAATCCCAATGCAGCGGACAGCGGACAGTTGACAGTGTATCGGTAGTGAGTTCGAGGTTGATTGCCGCCGCTGATTGGGGTCGTTAAATCTTATCAAGGTGGGGATGTGATGTTTTTGGAGACAATGCCTACCTTTCAACAACATTGGCAGGCTGAGGAAAGTTTACCCGCTTTCCAAGAGCGCGATCGCGCTATGCTCAATCTGCCTGAGAGCCGCGATCATCGATAGAATGAGGAAGTAGCAATGACTGAGGTGCTGGAGCGGGCGATCGCCTTTGTTACAAGCCTTACCTGAAAGTGAGCAGAACGCAATTGCTTCGCTCATCCTAGAGGAAATTGAGGATGAGCGTCCCTGGGATAACTCATTCTCCCGGTCGGATTTTCCAGCATATTGTAGATGTCGGGGAAGACCGCGTTTGTACTAGCATCATTGTGGCGTGTGAACTACGATTTGGAGTGCTTAAGAGTGGTTCCTCCCGTCTGGGACAGCAACTAGAACGCATCCTTCGCGAGGTGAGATAGGTAGACGCGGACTTCTGGTACTCCCATCTCTCTGGGGTGGTGTTTTTGGTGAAACAAGATGAAGTCTCGGATGTAATAGAGATAGAACTTCTCAGTTTTGGGACTCAGATGCCGGAAGCGGATGGCTTGGCGCACGCGATCGAGAAGTTTGGGCGATTGAGGCACTTCCATGACAGGACTTGCGCTAAAAGACGACGAAAACGGGTGTTATCCCGCACGTGCGGGATAACTCATAATATCGGAGTTAGACCGCCAGTGCTTGACAACATCCTCCAGGGGTGAGTTATCCTGCAATTGCGGTCTAATATATAGTTATATGCCCCCCTCCACAGTCAAAGATGAGGAACAAAGAGGAATACATCATCTATGAACAATTACCTGGCTTTTAACTGTAACGATCAAATATTTGCTAGTGCAGGAGATGACGGATCGATAAGACTTTGGGATATTAATAAAGGGCAAGATCAAAATAGTCAGTTACTCTCTGGACATGATAAATCCGTAACGTCGGTCAGCTTTAGCCCCGACGGGAAATTACTTGCTAGTGGCAGCAAAACTATAAGAATATGGAAACTGATCTAGGTAAAAATGAATTAGTATGCTAGTCCTGAGTTACCCACATATTGAGAAGCCAGAGAATCAGCCTGCAAGATTACAACGATTGCCACGTGTTCGAGTCGCACAGATTGTCATGGATTATCTTGCCTACGGTTGGTCTGTAGAGGAGATCTGCCGACAGCACCTTTACTTAACCCCCGCCGAAGCTCATGCGGCAATGGGCTACTATTTTGACCATCAGGAAGAAATTGACCGAGAAATCACCCAAGAATGGGAGCAGGTGCAAACTAGCGTAACTCAAGTAGCTAGATCACCCTTTTATACCAGAATGAAAGCTAGAGGGCTGCTGTAAGTGGCTATTGCTTTGTATATGGATGTTCACATTCCCCAGGCTATTACTGATCAGTTGCGTCGTCGAGGTGTAGATATATTGACGGCGTTTGAAGATGAATGTCAAGAACTCCCTGATGATCAGCTTTTATTAAGGGTGACTCAACTTAGTCGAGTTCTTTTTACCCAAGACATTCGATTTCGCGTTTTAGCCGAAACTTGGCAAGTAGAAGGAAAGCAGTTTTCTGGACTGATCTTCGGTCATCAACTTGGAGGTACAATTGGTCAGTTTGTCAGAGATTTAGAATTGATTGCCAAAGCCTCAGAACCCGATGAATGGATGAATGCAGTTGAGTACATCCCGTTCAAGTGAAAGATAAAGCACATAACAACCCCCTTGCAGCGGACGGTTGAAAGATATTGGTGGAGATGCAAAGGTTACTAGCCGCCGCTGAAGGGGAACGTTAAATCTTATCAAGGTGGGGATGTGATGTTTTTGGAGACAATGCCTACTTTTCAACAACATTGGCAGGATCAGGGGAGTCTGCCCGCTTTCCAAGAGCGCGATCGCACTATGCTCAATCTGCCTGAGAGCGGCGATCATCGATAGAATGGGGAAGTAGCAATGACTGAGTTGCTTGAGCGTGCGATCGCCATTACAAGCCTTACCTGAACGTGAGCAGAACGCAATTGCTTCGCTGCGGAGATAGCTCATGCTCCCGGTCTCCCGATATTCTTATTGACAACTAATGTAGGATTGGTTAGTATGACAGTGAAATCCTACTAGACTGTCGCGGGCAGCTTACGGCCATGAGTAAGAAAGTCAGTATAACCTTGGATGACGAAGTTCTAGATTTTGTAGATCGGCTAGCAAGCAATCGTAGCAGCTTTATAAATGATGTCCTCTGGCAAGAGAAGAGAAGGATTTTTATGAAAGAGCTAGAAGATGCTTATAAAGATCAGGCTAATGACCCGGAGTTCCAGGAAGAAATCTCTGTCTGGGATGTTACAGTGGGCGATGGTTTAAATGCCTAACGGAAACTTAACCTACAAACGAGGAGAGATATGGTGGGTTGATCTAAAACCTGTTATTGGTCATGAAACCGATAAAAAACGCCCTTGTTTAATTTTGCAAAATGATATCGGCAACCAAAATGGGACAACAACAATAGTTGCTCCTTTGTTGCCTGGAACAAAGACTTATCCGTTCGTTGTGAATATTACACCAACTACACAGAATGGACTTGATAGAGATCGGCACATCAACTTAAGTCAAATGAGGGCTGTAGATGCTCAGAGAATTAAGCATAAACAGGGTACTTTGGAAGAAGTTTATTGGGAAAAAATCGAGAAAGCAGTATGGATTGAGCTTGGTTTCAGTTTAGCGTTCAAATCCTCGTAGCTCGCCTAACAATGTGATGTTTTTGGAGACAATGCCTACTTTTCAAAAACATTGGCAGGTTCAGGGAAGTCTACCCCCTTTCCAAGAGCGCGATCGCACTATGCTCAATCTGCCTGAGAGCCGCAATCATCGATAGAATGGGGAAGTAGCAATGACTGAGTTGCTGGAGTGTGCGATCGCCTTTATTACAAGCCTTACCTGAAAGTGAGCAGAACGCAATTGCTTTGCTGCTGGGATAACTCATTCTCCCGGTCAGATTTTCCAGCATATTGTAGATGTCGGGGAAGACAGCGTTTGTACTAGCATCATTAACGGCTGTTATCCCGCACGTGCGGGATTAACACCCATAATATCGGAGTTAGACCGCCAGCGCTTGACAACACCCTCCAAGGGTGAGTTATCTTGCAGTTGTGGTCTAATAAATAGTTAGGCGGCATAATTTCAATCAGTTAGTATCTAAAAGCTTACAAATTAACTGTGGGTATCGATAACTCCGTCCATGAACGCTTAGTTCAACTACTCCAGCAATCTCCTAGCCGAGAATGGATAGAACAGTATCTCGATTTAGTGAAAGAAGTTATAGACTTAGGGAAATTCGAGAACGATGATCCTCGACTTGTTTTATCATTAACGCAACGTAATAACTTCCCTGTGACCATCAATAGGAGATATGTTCTATCGGGGTTTCGTAAAGGTAAGCCGTTAGTAGGCTTTACTGTACCTTATGACTTTGAAAACCTATCTAAATTAATAGCTCGATCCGAACCTCCAGAATTTAGTTCACATCAATGGAAACCTCATCCTGGAGAAGTTGCAGAAAAATGTCCTTATTTTCTTGCATTTGAAGGTTTCCCTGCAAACCTATTAACACCCAAACAGAAATCTGCTTGGAAGCAAGCTGTCTTAGCTGAAATAGGTCGCTGTTCCAAATCCCCTTATAAGCATTTTCACGAACCACTTATCTATAAAGTGGTCGTTGACTTAACTTTTAGAGTCGCCTTTCTTGATGAAATTTTTCAAAAAAAGGAAAATGACAATGCAATCTACAGGAGCATTTTTAAGGGTCTAATCTATGAAAGGGACAATCGTAGTCCTCCTGATGCTCGAAGGCAGGCACAGTTTAAGATTGGCTGGGAGAATGCCGCTCTATCAAGAAGAGCCTATACAGATGAAACTTTAAATTCAACTCTTACTTGGAACAATTTAGGTTATCATTTTGGACTGCAATTAGGAAAGTGTTCTGACTCAGAAATTCAGGCAGCTTACAATTTTTTAGCTCAAGAATATCAAATTAATTCTTCTGGCTCAAAGATACTGAATCTCACTAATATCTATCCTGATGAGGTGACTTCAGAAGAAGTTTTTCGAGAAGGGGCAGTGCGTCAAGTCTCAGTTAATGCCTATGAACGAGATTCAAAAGCACGCCAGAAATGTATTGATTACTATGGCACAAGTTGCTCAGTTTGTAGTTTTAACTTTGGTGAGTTTTTTGGAGAGCTAGGCGAAGGCTTTATCCATGTGCATCATTTACGCCCTATTTCAGAGATTGGTGAAGAGTATGAAGTTGATCCTGTAAAAGATTTACGCCCAGTTTGCCCAAACTGTCACGCTATGATTCATAGTCATCGTCCTCCGTTAAAGATTGAGGAACTTCAGGCACTATTGCATCGAGCTAAGGTTCAACCAATTTCAGGCGAAGATGCTTTAGCGCAAGTCAGAGGGCTGATTGAGCCATGAGGTATGTATTTCATCCTGAAGCGCTGAATGAATACCCCTAAGCCAAGTTGTTTGTGAAACGTTGCGTAGCAAAGGGACGGGGCTTTAGACCCAAAATCTTGGATAAAAAGATTATGATGGAGTCTATACCTACAGATACCCTCTAGATCGAATGCCAACAACCCATAGGAAAACACTATACGATGTAGATTTTGCTCTTTGGATTGAGGCAACTATTGAACAGCTAAAAGCACGCCATCTGGAAAACTTAGATTGGGACAACTTAATCGAGGAGATCGAATCCTTGGGTAAACGGGATAAACGAGAGTTAGAAAGCCGTTTAACTACCTTGTTTGAACAAGCTTTAAAGCGGTCTTATGTTCCTTTAGATGACTGTTATAGAGGGTGAAAAGTTACAATTAAAAGAGCCCAAAAAGAGATTCAAAAAATTATCCGAGATTCTCCGAGTTTAAAACAGTATTGTGAGCAAATTAAAGATAATTACTATCAAGATGCTGTGAACAATCTAGTGGATGAGTATGATGTTAAGTTTCCCCAAATTTGTCCCTTTTCGACGAATCTTGAGCAGGTTTTAACCGGAAAATTTTGGTAATGCCAAATTGAACAGACTTGAGGGCAAATCGAAGAAACAAAAGTTAGTGAGTCAAACGCCTAGATTCCCCCTCGGAGCAGACTTTCTCCGCCAGCCCTATACACTAAATTGACTTAGAGAATCGTTGCTGTTGTTGGGGGAAGTAACTATCAAAAACAACGGCAATATTACGAATGAGTAAGCGCCCCACAGAAGTTACTTCTAAATGGTCTTTGTATAACCGAATTAGACCATCTTTTTCTAAAGGTTCAAGATTGACTAACTCTGTAGTAAAATAATCATCAAAGTCCAACTGATGCGCTTGGGAAAATTCCTGCTTATCCACCCCAAAGTGACACATTAACTCCATAATCAGGGCGCGACGAATCTTGTCATTTTGATTTAAAACAACGCCTTTTTCAATGGGGAATTGCCCTGCTTCTACGGCACTATAATAACTTTTGAGGGTCTTGTGATTTTGGATATAAGCATCTTCTAACATACTGATGGACGTTAACCCAAAACCAAATAAATCCATGTCGGGCTTAGTGGTGTATCCTTGGAAATTGCGGTGTAAATGCCCTTCTTTTTGAGCAATGGTTAGTTCGTCATTGGGTTTGGCAAAGTGATCCATGCCAATGAAAGTATAGCCGTTATGGGTCAGTTGTGCGATCGCCGACTGGAAAATCCGCAGCTTCTCGGCCGTGCTGGGTAAGGCATCCTGGGGAATTTTCTTCTGAACAGGTTTTAACCAAGGCACATAGGCAAAGTTAAACACCGCAATCCGATCGGGATCTAACTCAATGGTTTTCGCAATGGTTTGTTCAAAGGTTTGTTCCGTTTGATACGGCAAGCCATAAATTAAGTCTACATTAACACTTTCAAACCCCGCTTCACGAATCCAACTCATGACATTAAATAACATCTCTTCCGGTTGAATCCGATTAATGGCCGCCTGCACTTGGGAGTTAAAGTCTTGAATCCCAAAACTAATGCGATTAAAACCTAAATCTCGCAAAAATAAAATGTAGTTGCGGTCAATATACCGAGGATTCACCTCTAAGGAAATTTCCGCTTTGGGGTCAAAGTGAAAATGTTGGTTAATTTTGCTCCACAATTGCTCAACATGGGCAATATTTAGATAGTTGGGAGTTCCCCCACCCCAATGGAGTTGTTCCACCGGACGATCAGTGTCCAAATAGCGCGTTAAATGGTCAATATCTTGGGACAAATGCTGAAGATAAGGATTGACCACCTTCTCCTGTTGTTGGGTGACAATCACATTACACCCGCAGAAATAACAGGCCGTTTGACAAAAGGGAATATGGAAGTAGAGGGAAATCGGAGAGGAACGCTGATTACTCCGTGCGATCGCCTGCATACAATCCCCACTCGTAAACTGGCTGTGGAGTTCCGTTGCCGGAGGATAACTGGTATAGCGGGGAGTCGGACGATTGTAGCGGTTGATCAAATCCGTGTCAAATTCAACGGGAGTTAAGTAAGACTTCATAAGGGTTTCTCTGAATTTATCTGAATCGCTGTTTTAAAAAACTGTCGAGGCACAACCGGATCATTCACGGCTAGACTCGACTGCATACATTTGTCTGAGCATATAATAATGTGACCAACTAACCAGATTTTGTTTTAATTCTTAACAAAGCTTGCTAAATGACAATGGCTATGAAAATATAGTCTCACCCGTTTGAACGTTTGGTTATAAATTTAAGAACTGTTACAAGGTCACTATGGCAACTGCTACCATCGAAGAATTGAAACCCGGCATCAAGGCACCGAGTCAAGAAACCCTGCTCACTCCGCGCTTCTATACGACGGATTTTGAGGCGATCGCCAACATGGACATTTCCGCCCAAAAAGACGAACTGGAGGCAGTTCTGGCGGAAATGGAAGCCGATTATAACTGTCATCACTTCCGCCGCACCGAAGAATTTAAGCAGTCGTGGGATCATATCGACGAAGCCACCCGCGCCTGTTTCATTGACTTTCTGGAACGGTCTTGTACCTCCGAATTTTCCGGTTTTCTGTTATTTAAAGAGATTTCCCGGCAAATTAAAGACCGTAACCCCCTATTATCCAAAGTTTTCCACCTCATGGCCCGAGATGAAGCCCGTCACGCGGGTTTTCTAAATAAAGCCATGAGCGACTTTAATATTTCCCTTGATTTACAATACTTAACCAAAAACCGGACTTATACCTTCTTTAAACCGGAGTGGGTTATTTACGCCGTGTATCTTTCGGAGAAGATTGGCTACTGGCGCTATATCACCATCTACCGTCATCTAGAACAACATCCCGAACAGCAATACTATCCCCTGTTCAAAATGTTTGAAAGCTGGTGTCAAGACGAAAACCGCCACGGGGATATTTTCAACGCCTTATTGCGATCGCAGAAATCCATGTGGAACACTTGGCGCGGTCGTCTCTGGAGTCGTTTCTTCCTCCTCACCGTCTTCGCCACCCACACCCTCACCGTCCATGAACGGGCTGATTTTTACGAGTCCATTGGTTTAAATGCCCAAGAATTTGACCGTCACGTTGCCCGCAAAACCAACGAAACAGCCGCCCGGTCTTTCCCAGAAATTCTCGACGTAGACCACCCCGAATTTTTCCCCCGTTTAGAAAAATGCGCCCAACGTCATGAAAAAATGCAGCAAATTGAGCAAAGCAACGCCCCCAAATGGCTCAAAACCCTGCGCAAATTGCCCCTAATGGCCGCTATTTTTGGGGATTTAGTCCGCTTATACTTCATCAAACCCATCGACGCTGAAGCCCTACGTGGCACGGTTTATTAATAGGAAACAGGGGAGAGGTAATAGGTAATAGGTAATCTTGACAATTTAAGCTTGTGTGCATTTTGTCAAGTCCCATATATAGCGTCCAATAAATTGGACGACACTCCCCCTTGTTCCCTGTTGCCTATTCCCTATTCTCTATTCCCATCTTAAGCCTTGCCAAAACATCAGGAGGGGGTACATTTCCGGCGACAACTTTTTCAAACAATGCTACATTATTCGGGGACTCAAAATAATCCAACTTGTACCCCAATAACACAGAAGCATAACGTTCAATGCAACGTCTATCTAACTCCTCCAACTCTTCCGAAACCAAACGATGAATCACTTGTTTCCTTAAAGTGAGAGGATTTCCCTGCTCATCTAAAAAACACTCACTTTCTAATAGTGCATTAAAAATATGCTGTAACTTGCTTTTAGAAAAATTAGGTAATTTTTCTAAGTCTAAATCATCAAAAATAAGAGCTTTCAGTTCAATTACATTGCGAGGTGTGGGGTCATTTTTCCACACCTCAAGCAGTTTTTCAATCACCACCCGGCGCTCTATACTGAGAGGCCGCAATTCCTTCTTATTTAAGAGGGTAATAAATTTTTGTTCCTCTTGGCTGACTGGGAAACTTTGAGGGGACACTGGAGAAGTAGAAGGTTTCACCACAGTTAGTTCACTTACCGTGATATCACTTTCTCCCTTTAATGTTTTGGCAATGACTTCCGTGAAATTATTTTCGTTTAAAACCCGGATATTGTGCAACTTAGAATTACCTTCTGCCTCATTTTCAGGAATATCTAAAATGACAATAAAAGCTCGTTCTGGTTCAACTTTTAAAGTCGGTCGCAGTTGAGAATATTTTACAATATGCCTTTGAAAATTGCCCGTTTTACACTCTATCCACAACGGCATATCTTCAATTAAGAAGAATAAATCTAACTCCCCATTATTACTCGTAGGTAATCTGATTTGAGGATTCATGACACATTCATACTCTAAAGATAGTTCTTCTAAAAGTGCTGCTACTTTTAAAAAGACAAAACGTTCAAACCATTCCCCTGAAAAAAAGTTCTGAAATTGGGGCGTTCTTTGAGGTGTGGCATGGATAACTTTATTATTTTTATCGTACCAATAACTCTTTAAAAAAGCGTATTTCTCCAGTTGATTGCCAAAATGGGTACAATCTCGAATCTCTTGTTCACCTTTACCCGAGAGATCCACTCGAAAAGGAGTCTCTTTGGGGACGGTATGCTTAATCCTTCTATAGAAGGTCTTGATCGTAGAGTATTTATTCCCTAAAAGCCAAGCAATGCGATTAAAAATTAATTCTGTATCTTGAATTTTTTGGTCTTGATTATTTTTGTAGTTTTGAATAGTAATCCCTTGATCTGTTAGCCAATTTAAGGCTTTTTGCGGGACAGAAACCGAGAGATTTGAGATTAAAACAGGCTCATCTGGAGGGGGAAGAACCGGAGGAATCATCAGTTTGTCTCCGGGGGATTCCTCTTCTCGCTTTTGGCTAGAGTCTGGCGTGATGAGGGTGGGGGTTTGATTTGGCTCTTTGTGGATAGCGGAGAGTAATTCCTTTTGCAGCGTTTGGCTGAGGTCTTGGAAGTGTTGATGTTGTTGTTCTACGATCGTTCTCAGACGGATGATAGAAACGCCTGCTGTGGCTCCACTTGTTACCCCTACCAACAGCCCAGTTTTCGGGGAAAGACTGACACCATAGGCGGCTGTACCCACTGCAACACCAAGAATAACACTCCAGACCCCATCGGAAAGTTTTTGCCGCATTGTTTACTATCAAATCACCAACTTGTGGATTGGCTAGACCCGGAACATCAGCCAATATCCCCCATTGTCTACATCAAGCTGTCCCAAAGGGGAGGTCACTTAAGGCTATTTTAACAAAAATGTTGCGGAATTCCCCTTCCTCGCTTGCAGGGAGGGGATGGACTTGACCACTAACTCCCAAAGCGAAAACCAAGCTAAAAAGGGCTGTGTTGCCAGAGAAAATTTGGGTCTTAGGAACTAGGACTTCTGCCTGGGGAGGGAAGATAAGACTCGCTATATTTCGGTATAGAAAGCACTTCCCATTGAATCAGGAAGCTCCATCCTCGCGCCTCGGCAGGGTGGGGTAGTTCACCCTAATGTTGGGAAGAGGGAACAGGAGAGGGGGAGCAGGGGAGCAGGGGGAGTTGATAACTTTTGCCTTTTGCCTTTTGCCTTTTGCCTATTCCCGATTCCCGACTCCCGACTCCCAACTCCCGACTCCCGACTCCCCGTTCCCTCAAACCCCAACTAGACCCAGCCTTTAATTTCCACATCCGTTAGGGGTTTTTCTAGCTTAGAATACTCGCTCTTGGTGGCGGTGAGGATATGCTGCATTCTGACGGGTTCCCCGGCATCTGCGGCTAAAAAGGCGGCATTTAAGGCGATGTTGCGAATATTCCCCCCGGCCACACTAAGACGGGCGAGTTTTTCGGGGTTGATGCCTTCGGTAGGGGTATTTTGGGGAAAGACTCTGCGCCAAATTTCCGCCCGTTGGTCACTATCGGGGAAGGGGAATTTGACGGTGAAACGAATCCGACGGAGGAAGGCCTGGTCTAAAGCGTCTTTTAAGTTGGTGGTTAAGATGGCTAAACCGCGATAGGCTTCCATGCGTTGTAATAAATAACTGACCTCAATATTAGCGTGGCGGTCGTGGGAGTCTTTGACTTCAGACCGTTTGCCAAAGAGGGCATCGGCTTCATCAAACAGGAGAATTGCGCCCCCTGTTTCGGCGGCATCAAAGACGCGGCGGAGGTTTTTCTCAGTTTCGCCAATATATTTACTAATGACGGAACTTAAGTCAATGCGATAAAGGTCGAGTTGCAGTTCACTGGCGAGAATATCGGCCGCCATGGTTTTCCCGGTGCCACTGGCTCCGGCAAAGAGGGCGGTAATGCCTAATCCTCGGCCGCCGTTGCCCCCAAAGCCCCATTCTTCATAAACTCTGGCGCGCTGTCGTACATGGGCGGCGATTTCCCGTAATACGTCTTTCTGGGTTTCGGGGAGGACGAGATCATCCCAGAGGGAATTGGAGGTGATGCGCTGGGCGAGGTCTTCGAGACGGGGGCGGGCTTGGCTGCGGCAGGTTTGCCAGAGTAGGTTTTTAATGGTTTGGGGGTCGGGTTGGGTGTTTTGCAGGTGTCCGACGGCGCGACGACTGGCGGCGCGGATGGTGGGGGCGTTGAGGTTAAATTGTGAGACAAGGCTATTTACGTGGCCGTCGAGGGTGTGGGCGAGGGGGCCGAGGGCTTCTTGCCAGAGGGTGCGCTGTTCGCTGCTGGTGGGGCGGTGGACTTCAAAGGTAAGGAGGGGGCGGGAGTGGGGGGGGCGGCGATCGCGACTTAAGACGATGAGGGGGCTTTTCAGGTGTTCAATGAGGTAGGTGATGGCATTTTCCCGGCTGCTTTCGTTGGGGTTGCTATCCTCACAGTCTAACACTAATACACTAGAACTGAGTAGGGCTTCTCGTTCCCAGAGGCGGGTGAGTTGGGCGAGGTCTTGGGGGGCGGTGGGTAGGAGAGGGGCGGGGAGGAGATAGGGGTTGAGGTTGAGGTGTTGACAGGTTTGGGTTGCGATCGCCTGTTTCCCCGCCCGATCTTCTCCACAGAGTTGGATGACCGGATAACGCTGGTTTTGTTCCACCACCGGACGAGAGGAGGAGGGCGCCCCCATCCCCTGCCAAACCTCCAGCAAACTCTGGGCTAGGGTTTGTTGAGAGGGAACTAAAATCCCCCGCTCTTGCAGGGGTTGGACTAATCCCATCAGGGGTTCATCAAGGTAGGGCAATCCTAACAAATGGTGCAGAATCCGCTCATCAATCCGCAGGGGACTGGCGGTGAGGGCTTGTCCTTTCTCGACGTGAATCAGTCGCCAACGTCGCAGGGGCGCTTCTGGGGTGAGGGCTTGCCAATTGGGGTTCGGTAGGGCAGCGAGGGCAAGGCTAAAGGTGGGATAATTGCGCTGGGGATCTCCTTGGGCGGCCGCACAGAGGGGACTCCAAGTAGATTCTAGTTCAATCCCCGCACAGAGTAATAAAAGATCCCGTTCAAAGGAGTCTAACCCAAACAGATAACAGACTTGTTCAAGGTTCGTGAATTCGGCGAGGGTAAGTTTTAACAGGTAGGTGGCGAGTTGGAGATTAAAGGTCAGACGGGTTAAAATCGCCGATTTGGTATAAAGACGAAACCCCCCTTTTCTCCCTTTCCCAGAAGTTCCCCCCCCTTTCCAAGGAGTGCCAACACTTCCCCCCCCTTCCCAAGGAGTACCAACACTGTCCCCCCCTTTCAAAGGGGGGCTAGGGGGGATAAAACCAACCCCCTGAATCCGGCGCTCTAATAGCTGCCGGATCCGGAAAAGGCGATCGCCTAAATAACTGCGATTAATCTCATGACCCAGCATAGTGAACTACCCAGTTAAGGAACAATTAGGGAGGGGGCGATATATTGACGGAAGGTGGGACTATTTTCATTCGTGTCAACTTGGAGCGGACTTTCGGCACCATCAATCATCACCCGCACTAAATAACCCCCCGGGGAAATGTCCCGCACCGTCACCGTCACCTGACGACTCACCTCGGCCCGTTGGGGGGCTTCAAAGAGGTATTCTGACACCTCATTTTCTCCCGTTGCCTGTTGATTCAGCACCAAAATAAAGCGCTGCTCTCGACCCACTAAAACATCGAGTTCTACGGTGACATCTCCTGAACGGGGATCATCCTCACTGCCCCGAATATTGTCAAGGGTTACGCTTTGAATACTAGGACGGAGGATAAACCCCACTACATTGGATTCGACGGTTTTAATAGGAGGAGGAGTAGGTTCTGAAGCACCGGAGGGAGGGGGCGGAGGGGTTTCCTCGGGGGGAGGTTTGGGGCCAGAAAAGAGGGATTGACGTTGGGGGCGAGGATGAATGATTTGCACACTTTGCAATCCTGCCCGGAGACTGTCCCGCACCACAGAATTTAGGGGTAAAACGGCCTGTTTTTCGCTAATCCGTTGGGGGGTAATCAGTTGTCCAGCGATTTTAACTTGTGCGTTGGTATAGGCTAAATATTTGCCATTAATTAACAGGGTGCTGCTGGTGACAATGGGTTCATAGCGCCCTCGGTGGGAGATGACGGACTCAATATAGGGGCGTAAATCCGTGGGGGCGGCACTGAGAAGGCGATCGCGCACAGGTAAAGGCATAGCGGCCGGTTCTTCCCCATCAATCAAGACCACCGTCACTTTATAGGCAATCGAGAGCAAATAAGGAGCCTGAAAAAAAGTCCCCCAAAGGTTTGATAACTCGTCTAATTCAAAGGTCAAGGAATCAATGCGAATCTGTTCTCCCTGTTCTGCTAAATCCGATGTCACCAAAAAGGGATAACTGCCATCCCCAATGGTGTCCCGAATCATGCGCCCCGTTAATACAGATTTATCCTCTAAGGTGCGAATGGTACTCCCTAAAAGGCGTTGGGGTTCAAGTTCTACATCATTGCCATAAAAACTAATTAAATAAAACAAATCCAAGGGCGCTTGAGACTTCACCACCACCTCAGCCCGTCGTTGTCGGGCGGGTAACACATTATTCGCCCAAACGGGGTTCGGTGTGACTTGATATAAGAACACATTCACCCCTGATTCTGGCGCACCACTGCCCAAATTGTCCGGCCGTACCGTAGTGACTCTCGCCCCTTCTACATCGCCTTGAATCGCCGACTGGAGGAGTTTCTGGAGTGTAGCTGTTACGGTTGCGATCGCTAAATAATTACTCATAATTTTTCACGAAGAACGGGGAACGGGGAACGGGGAATCGGGAGTCGGGAGTCGGGTGTCGGGAGTCGGTGTAGGGGCGCAATGCTTGCGCCCTAGGGAGTAGGGAATAGGGAGTAGGGAATAGGGAGTAGGGAATAGGGAATAGGTGATAGGGAATAATTATCAATTCTCCCCTGCTCCCCTGCTCCCCCTCTCCCTCTCTCCCCCTCTCCCCTGCTCTCCCTCTCCCCCTGTTCCCTATTCCCTGTTCCCTGAAGAAAGGGAGTCGGGAATAAGTCTTAATTCCTCGTCTCCCTCTCCCCTCTCCTCTCTCCCCTGCCCCCCCCGTTCCCCATTCCCTATCCCCCTTCCCTGTTCCCTATTCCGTAACCCCCACTCGCTCAAACTCCTCACAGGCAATTTCTAACTCCTCAATACCCAACTCCGCCCCATCCGCCTTAACATCCGAACACTTATAACTCACCGGCCAAGCCCGCTTAAAATTAAACCTCGCCCCCTCCTTAGAACTCGTTTTATAAATCACCAAAGAACCATCCCGGCGTTGTTTCGCCCAGTTCCCCTCCTGCACCACCTTAATCCAATTCCACAGCGTTTGAGACGTTCTTAAACTGCGCGTCAACGTGAAATTACTCAACTTTACATAACCCGGCATTTTCGTCATAACAATTCGCCCCTGTTTCGCCGCACCCCACCCCAGAGGCGTAACTTCAGGAATTTCTACCAACTCCTGACTATATTTAAACCCCTTACACTCCTTAAAATAAGCGTCTACGGGGTCTTGAGAACCATCTAATTTTAACTCAACATAAAACCGGGAAGTTGTCAGGATTTCTGTGAATTTTGAGTCGGTCATAATCAATAATTAGGGAACAGGGAACAGGGAATAGGGAATGGGGAATAGGTAATAAGGAATAGGTAATAGGTAATAGGGAATGGGGAACAGGGAATGGGGAATAGGGAATAAGGAATAGGTAATAGGGAATGGGGAATGGGGAATGGGGAATCGGGAATAGGGAATCGGGAATAGGGAATAGGCAATCTTGACAAGTTAAGGCTCAACTTTAGAAGTCAAGGTGTCGGGAGTCGGTGTAGGGGCGCAATGCTTGCGCCCTAGGGAGTCTTCTCCCAACTCCTGACTCCCAACTCTCGGACTTATTCAGCAAGCCCTCAATAACCCGCCTACTTCCGAGGAGCAACATTCATCGTGCTACCACCCGGAGGCATTCGATTCAATCCCGCATGGGCAATTTCCACCGTTTCCTTAAACATATCCGTACTATCCGCAGAAACCGGAGTAGAGGTATATTTCGCCGGAATCGCATCCCGGAGATTAAACCTTGCCCCTTCCTTCCCATTTTGGGCATAAAAAACCAGCGAGGCACTCGCCCGGTTTTTCTCCCAATCTGTACCGCCCCCATCCATTGAGGTGGGGTGAACAGACTTGTACCATTGCTCTAAAATGTCATTCTCCCGCGTCACCACAAATTCCAGCGTAATATTACTTTGAGTCGTTCCCGCTACGGTAATTTGGGTTTCACTTTTTGCCCCTTTACTCACACCAAGAGACTCCCCTTCTGCGGCCGCTTCTAGGGTAATTGTCACCCCACTCACTTTAGACACTAACAAGGTTTGACTATTCCCAATCGCGCCCCCACTCAGTTCAAAATAAAATCGACTTAGGGTTAAATATTCTGGGGTATCCGGCATATAAAGAACTCCTACAAAACTAATAGAAAACTATCCCAACCAAAGGCAACTCATCGGAAATACTCAAAGGTTTGGGGGGATTTGTTGGGTTTCGCTGTCGCTGCACCCAACCTACAGCAACCGACAGATAGTATGGTTTTTGGTATGTCACCTCATTCTCACTTAAATCTGAGTAAAAATGCAAAATATACTCACTCAGATTTAGGCTTGAATGACCCATTAAGACCCTAATTTACTAAACTGTTTGACAATTTTTTCACAGACAAACTCGTAGGACTCAACCGCTAATTCTCCCCCCGTACAATCTGCATCGGTAATCGAATAAGTCTTAACCCAAGCATTAAAAAAGTTCCAGCGTAGAATTTCGGTTTTCCCGTCTGGGTCGTAGACAATCACAGAACCACTTCTGCGACTTCCTGCCCAATCTCCATTCCCTCCGTCACTGGTGGGCATGGCTTGATTAAACCAGTTATACATCACCTTACTTGAACTATCTTCTGCGGCACAAAGATAAGCTTCTACAGTCATAGTTGGGCTAGAGTCAAAACCCCCGGAACTGGTTTGACGGTTACTTCTGCCCTGTTTGGTCGATTCTAAGGGTTTTTCTCCCCCAGTGACTTTAGCTTCATAGCTCACTTCTGTCACACTTTTAATCGGCAGAGGCTTTGCATCTAACCCCGTAAATTGAATGTAGAACTTACTCGCATTAGTGGTTCTTGTGGCCATAAATCAATACTCCTGCTTTGGGGAAGTTGAATTAAGAATTGATAATTGATAATTGATGATTTTCCCAGCTAATTTATTTAACCTTCATCCTGTCCAGTCCATTGACTAAAGCGGAAGATGACAAACTCTGCCGGACGCACCGGAGCAACCCCCACTTCTACATACAAACGACCCAGAATCATGGTGTCGGGTGTGTTCAGTTCTTCGTCACACTTCACATAAAAGGCCTCACTGGGGGATGCACCCATTAACGCCCCTTGCCGCCATAATCCGGTCAGGAAGTCGCTAATCGTGCGAGTAATCCGCGCCCAGAGGTCTTCATCGTTGGGTTCAAATACAGCCCATTGGGTGCCGAGTTCAACGGATTTTTCGATGTAACTCATTAAGCGACGGACGGGAATATAACGCCATTCGGTGATTTCCGGCTCAACTAAGGTTCTTGAACCCCAGATGCGGATACCTCGGTTGGGGAAGGTGCGAATGCAGTTAATCCCAATGGGGTTCAAAAGTTCTTGTTCCCGGAAGTTGCAGTCATAGGTTAAGCCCGTAACCCCTCGGGGGACTTCGTTGGCGGGGGCTTTATAAATGCCCCGGGTTTCGTCGGTGCGGGACCATACACCCATGACGTGACCACAGGGGGGAACCGCAATGGGTCGTCCTTGGTTGCGGGGATTGGGTACCAGAACCCAAGGATAGTACAGGGCGGCAAATTGGGAGCGACGGTTAAATTCTTGGGTTAACCATTGGCTCACATCTTGGGGTTTGTAGAGGTCGGGAGGAGTGTCTAAAACAACCATCCGGTTGGGGGGGTTGGGAATGTCCCCAGAGGCGGCTCCCTCGCACATACTGACCATTAAATCCATGATGCCGTGTACTTGGTCAAGGTTGATCAAGTTGGCTTCATAAGCCCGCATGAGGTCGGGACAAGCCAGAATGGTGATTTCGTCAATTTCAAACAGACCTTGAACCCCGGTTCGGTCGTCTCGAACGCCTCGCACGCTGTCGTTAAAGCGTTCGGCACTGGGGACGAAGGGGGGCGGACTCACTTCGTACATTCCGTTACTGGGACGACGTGCTAAGGGACTGCCCAGTTGGGAGAGGTCTGTCACCAGTAAGCTGGGGGACTCTTGGAAGGCTGTCACGACATAATCCGCCACTTGGGGATCTGTTTCGGGATTCATGGTCAGGTGATCATACCGTTCTAGTTCGGTATCCCCATCCATGACGATGACGCGGAAATATTCTCCGGTGTTATCGGGGAGAGGGCTTTCTCCTTCGGGGGTTTTGGGGGTGCTGTCGTTAATCCGAACCCGGAGAGAGGGGGTCGGATGGGCTAACATCTCGTTGTAGGAACGGGGAGTGATGCTGCTGCCGTTGCCGTTCCCGTTGCTTCTAGACTCGTCAGAACGCAGGGAAAAGCGCAAGCTGGGGCGTTTGCGGCGGTTGTTGACTTGGGTTCCGGTTTCTGCGAGGGCGGGGGCGGGGGTGCCGGGGAGTTGAGTTCCAATGCTGGTAATCCAACAGCGTCCGCCTCCGTTGAGGAACCAGCCATAGACGGAGAAGGGCAGGTAGGCGTTAAAGTCGGTGAAGCCGTCGGAGTTGGGACGACCAAAGTATTGTAGGTATTGGTCCCAAGTGGTGACTAACATCGGTTTGAAGGGTTCAGCCCCGCCTCGGATATCTTCGGTAAAGCCAACAAAACCTGCGATCGCCGTCGGAACACCCTCAATGGGACGACTTCCACGATTGACTTCTTCAATATAAACACCAGGTGCGAAATAATCGAGTCTCGCCATAATTGCTCTCTACCATAAATTTAAAGTGGGCTATGCAACTTCGGTTCCAGAAATCAACTCATCAACCGATTTCAGGGGTGACTGGTCAAGGATGAGGGAGCATGAATTCTAAGGAATTGTCCAGTAAAACAGGAACAGATATCTGGCTAGCAGGCATCGTCACGGTGACACAGAGGGCAGGACGCAGAGGCAAATCCAACGCTTTCCACAATTCCACCCAGTCCGTCTCTAGATTGACCCTCAAGGGTAATGCCCGAAAACCGGGGATACTGGCATCTAGAAAGGGGTGGGGAATCTGAGCATAACGCAAAAATAAAGTTAAGCTTTCAGAAAGCAATTGTTGCGCGCCCAAGGCCGTATAGTCGTAGGTACTAACTAAAAACGAAACATCAAACCAGAGGACTCCCTCCTGCCCGACTGTTTGAGTCGTGGTCATCTGAGGCGAGTCTTTTTCTGTTAAAGGGGGCGGATTCTCTGCGTTGTCCCCAGCTTTCTCTGTGGCACGAAGATCATAGAAGTATACATTGACTCCTCGGGTCATGGTTTGGGGATTCTCCGGTCGGTGAAAACTGATTTGCTCCACACTGTCGAGAGAGGTTCCGGCGACCAAAAGATGGGCTAGGGCTTGGGCAACGACTGGAATCATGGTGCCAGATAGATTAAGGTTGCATACCCTTTACCTTAAGGGCAGGGGCAGAATCTGGTTATTAGACTTTGGTCGAAAGCTAATCTGGCCTCTTCTGCTCTCCGGTTGTGTCTTGGGGGGAGTCCCGTCAATTCCTCTCAATTGAACCTCTCCTAAAATCCCCTTTTCGGCACGGCAGCACAGGCGTTTCAGCCGAATTAGGGCAGATGTCTAATGGGTTGGAGAAGATGGGGAATTAAGAAGATTTATTAAGAAAAAACAACATCAAGCACCGGAACAGAAACAAAGTGAGCAAGCACCGAAAAATCAGGATATCTTTTAGGATATCTAGGGGGGTGCCATTGAATCTTGATCGCCTTTGGCTTGATAACCCCAGAAGCGACTAATGAGCTCAGCTTTAAATTATCCGTTTTATCGCCTTTCCCCGTCTGATGAGGTACAGATTTTTTAGATGATCTGTTCCGGGTTCTCTCAAACCCAGAACTAGGAATCTGCGCGGGAATTGCTATTTTTTTAGAACATGACATTAATTTAACTTTGAGGTCATGATTAAAATGCAAATCGAAGACAGAAACTATAAAGTTGCGGATTATCTTGCTCGTTCCCATGATTTTTACAGTTTAAATAAGTATAAACTTGTGATGCAATGGCTTCCGAAGCAAGAGAATTTAAAGGTGTTAAATGCTGGTTGTGGTTCGGGGGAAATGAATCTGCTCCTTGCTCAAAATCCTTCTTGGCAGGTGGAGGCTATAGATATTGATCCAGAGGCGATTTCTTTATCAAAACAGTTAAAAGAATACACCGGGTTACACAATCTTGAGGTTTTTCACTCTAGTATTGAAGATTTTCAGCCAACAGTTTGTTATGATATTATTGTGTCTAATGATGTTTTAGAACACATTGAAGATGATGTTAATGCTTTAAAAATATTGTCTTCTTGGTTGAAGCCGGGGGGCTATTTATGTATCTCTGTCCCGGCGTTTCAGTTCTTATTTGGGTATCATGATCGGATGTTGGGTCATTATCGGCGATATAGTCGCCAGTCATTGGTGAATCGTGTGGCTGAGTTTTTACAGGTGCGTCGAGTTCGCTATTTTGGCTGTGTTTTAATTCCGGTTGTGTTGTTCTATAGCACTTGGTTACAGAAACCCTATCCGGTGCAACAAGTGCAGAAGAAGTCTTTTTTGCTTGAGTGTTTACAAAAAATGCTGGCTTGGGAGGTGCGTTATGGGAGTCCTTGGGGGATTTCTTTGGTGCTTTTAGCCAGAAAGCCCGATTGAAAATTCCCCCTGTGAAGGGGGAATTAATCCTGTTGAGGAGGGTTATTTGCGGCCTAGTAGATATAATCCTGCAACGCTTTCACGCCTAATGGTTCAGTTTGCAGGATGCGAATCGCGGATACGGTGGCTTTGGCTCCGGCTAGGGTGGTAATTAGGGGGATTTTGTAGGCTAAACAAGTCCGACGGATTAAGATGCCGTCTTCTCGTGCTTCTTGACCGGAGGGGGTGTTGATAATCAGTTGGATTTGCTCGTTTTTGATGGCATCCAAGACGTGGGGACGACCTTCATGGAGTTTTAGCACTAATTCAGCTTGAACGCCCTGTTCTTTCAAGACTTGATAGGTTCCGGCTGTGGCAATGATCTTAAAGCCGAGTTCGATAAAGTCTTTGACGATGGGGACGACGAGGGGTTTATCTCGGTCGTTGGTGGAGACAAAGACGGTGCCGGAGAGGGGGAGTTTTTCCCCGGCGGCGATTTCGGCTTTGGCAAAGGCTTTACCAAAGGTTTGGTCAATGCCCATAACTTCCCCGGTGGAGCGCATTTCTGGCCCCAGTAAGGTGTCAGCGCCGGGGAATTTATTAAAGGGCAGGACGGCTTCTTTAACGGCTACGTGACGCAGTTGGGGTTCTTCGGTAAAGTTCAGTTCTGCCAAGCTTTGCCCGGACATGACGAGGGAGGCCATACGGGCTAAGGGAACTCCGGTGGCTTTGGAGACGTAGGGGACGGTGCGGGAGGCGCGGGGATTGGCTTCTAGGATGTAGACGGTATCCCCTTGTACGGCGTATTGAATGTTCATTAAGCCGACGACTTTGAGGGCTTGGGCAATGCGCACGGTCCAGCCGCGAATGGTGTCTAGGGCGGTTGGGGAGAGGGAGGTGTAGGGGAGGGAACAAGCGGAGTCGCCGGAGTGGATGCCTGCCTGTTCGATGTGTTCCATGATGCCGCCGATCACGACTTGTCCGGTGTGGTCGGTGATGGAGTCTACATCAACCTCTACGGCGTTTTCAAGGAATTTGTCAATTAGGATGGGGTGGTCGGGTTCGACTTGGACGGCAAAGGTCATGTACCGTTCTAGTTCTTCGTCGGAATAGACGATTTCCATGGCTCGACCGCCGAGAACGTAGGAGGGACGCACGACGACGGGGTAGGTGATGCGATTGGCGATCGCCAGTGCCTCTTCATAACTCCTAGCAATCCCATTGGGCGGTTGTTTGATCTCCAATTCATGGAGGATTTTCTCGAACCGTTCCCGATCTTCGGCGATGTCGATGGAGTCGGGGGTGGTTCCCCAGATTTGGGTGGAATGATAGGTTTCGAGGAATTTTTGCAGGGGAACGGCTAACTTGAGGGGGGTTTGACCGCCAAACTGCACAATGATCCCCTGGGGACTTTCGGCCTCAATGATGTTTAAGACATCTTCTTTGGTTAGGGGTTCAAAATACAGGCGATCGCTGGTGTCATAGTCGGTGGAGACGGTTTCGGGGTTGGAGTTGACCATAATTGTTTCAAAACCTGCGTCTCGTAAGGCATAGGAGGCATGACAACAACAATAGTCAAATTCAATCCCTTGGCCAATACGGTTGGGGCCACCGCCGAGAATCATCACTTTGGCGCGGTCAGAGGGGAGAACTTCGGACTCGGAACGCTCGTAGGTGGAGTAATAGTAGGGGGTGGTGGCGGCAAATTCTGCGGCGCAGGTGTCCACCATTTTATAGACCGGAATCACGCCTAGTCCTTTACGGTAGCGGCGGACTTCATCCTCATTAGTTTTGGTAGCAACGGCAATCTGGCGATCGCTAAATCCTTGCTGTTTGACCGCCCACATTTGATCGGCTGTGATTTCAGGCAGGGAGGTTTGTTTCAAAAACCGTTCAGTCACTAACAACTGAGACAATTTATCCAAAAACCAAGGGTCAATAGCCGTCAACTCAAAGATTTCTTCTACCGTCATCCCTAACTTCAGAGCATCGTAGATGCCGAAAACCCGCTCTGGGTTGGGAGTTCGTAGGGTGGCGCGCACTTGAGAGAGCGTGGGGAGGGTTTCAGTTCCGTAGGAATCGCAACCAAAGCCAAAACGCCCCGTTTCCAGCGACCGTAACGCCTTTTGGAACGACTCCTGAAACGTCCGTCCAATCGCCATCGCCTCGCCCACGGACTTCATCTGAGTGGTTAACACAGGTTTCGTGCCGGGGAACTTCTCAAAGGCAAAGCGGGGAATCTTCGTCACCACATAATCAATGGTCGGTTCAAAGGAGGCTGGCGTTTGTTTAGTAATATCGTTCTTAATCTCATCTAACGTATAACCCACCGCCAACTTGGCCGCAAACTTAGCAATGGGGAATCCCGTCGCCTTAGACGCTAAGGCCGAAGAGCGAGACACCCGGGGGTTCATCTCAATCACAATCACATCCCCATCCACCGGATTCACGGCAAACTGAATATTAGATCCCCCGGTTTCTACCCCAATTTCTCGAATAATCTTAATCGAAGCATCCCGCAGGCGTTGATACTCCTTATCGGTCAAGGTTTGCGCCGGAGCCACCGTAATGGAATCCCCCGTATGAACCCCCATCGGGTCGAAGTTCTCAATACTACAGATAATGACCACATTATCGGCTAAATCCCGCATCACTTCTAGCTCGTACTCCTTCCAACCCAACAAGGAGCGCTCGACCAGAATCTGACTCACCGGAGACGCATCAATCCCCACCTGAGCCATTTCCTCATACTCTTCTTGGTTGTAGGCAATACCGCCCCCTGTTCCCCCTAACGTAAAGGCTGGGCGAATAATTAAGGGATAAGAGCCGATTTCTTGGGCAATTTCCCGCGCTTCCGTTAAATTATGAGCAATCCCGGAAGGGCAAACTCCCACCCCAATTTTCTGCATCGCCTCTTTAAACAACAGACGATCTTCGGCCTTCTCAATCGCGTCCAACTTCGCGCCGATTAACTCCACCCCGTAGCGTTCCAAAACCCCCGTTTTCGCCAGAGTCACCGCCACGTTTAACGCCGTTTGCCCCCCCATTGTCGGCAATAAGGCATCCGGGCGTTCTTTCGCTAAAACCTGCTCCACAATATCGGGAGTCAACGGTTCAATATAAGTGCGGTCTGCCGTTTCCGGGTCCGTCATAATGGAAGCCGGGTTAGAATTTACCAGCACCACCTCGTATCCTTCCTGACGCAAGGCTTTACAAGCTTGGGTCCCTGAGTAGTCAAACTCACAAGCTTGGCCAATAACAATCGGTCCAGAACCGAGGATTAGGATCTTTTGTAGGTCTTCGCGACGAGGCATAGTGATTATCAAGCATAGGGTTTTTTGTCCAGATTATTGTATAGCAGGGATTTGGCTTACCCTCGGTTTGCTCCAAATCTTTTTAGCTTAGAGTCCATTAGGTTCAGATCAGGCTCTAGATTATGAGTTCTTTCCTTCCTCCTGCTTTTGCCGAGGACGAAACCAACGCTGAGGTTGCCAACTCTGGATGACCATATATGTCCCAGTACCAATCATGAATAACACGCCTAAACCATTGAGCAATACATAAATTGGCTCTAAAATCGGACCGAGATATTCTCCCTCATGAATCGTCATTAGCCAATGGACTTGATCCCGGGATAAACCCAACCAGCTTTTCCCTAGGCGGTAGCTGATCCCCGTTAGTGCGGTAATTAAAAAGGGCAAAATAATAATGGGCGCTAGGGTGCGGTGCAGTTGACGAAATAGACGTTTATTCATAAAAATCTCCGAGGAACTCCGTCGTCTTGTGGGTAGGGGTATTGATTTTTAATCCTAGATGGAGCTTGAATATGACATCAAGCCAAAAGCTGTTTTTAGCCAAAATTTGCGCTAGGATGCAGAAATTGACAACAAATCAAGGTTTACTCCTCAAAAAATCTTGGTCAGCAATACGCTGATTCCCTTGTTGCGCATCCATACCATATTTAATCTTTTTTGTCAACTTATTTCAAAAAAATTTTACATCTAAAACAACCAAGACTTTTTTCAATTTATTTTATCTTGTCGATAAACTTAGCCATAATTTTATAGAATAGAGGAGGGATCAGACCAAACACCATTATCACTATTTTTTAAAACCACTTTTTAAAAACAACCGATGGTGTTCCGAAAAGGGAAAATCTAAAATATAGCAATTTCCCTACTGGCGAGGTACAGAGTCTCTAGTTTGAGGGAACAGGGAATGGGGAACAGGGAACAGAGCGTCTAACAAAAGTCCACCTCATGAGTCACGAAAATGCTATAGACTAAACCTCGACTCAATAACACTGTCGAAGGGATAGAGTGTTCCTGATAAAAACAGCTTATCTGTTGCAGGAATTAATTTAAACGGTCTATGTTTTTAATGCCTGATGGGCGATGAAAAAACAATGAATAAAATTTAAAAGCAAAGCAATTTTCAGAATCTGCTAGAAACCCTTCTAATTAAATTCCTTGATACCTAAGTATTTATCCGTTACGAGGAGGGTATAAAAAATTTTTACTTTAACTGTTCAGTCCACTGAGAATTGCTGCATCTGACATAAACTAAAGAATTTGTAAACTTGGGGTCAGTCGGTACGTTATGGTTAATCAATTTCCCTGTGTTTATCCTTGGTTAGGGTTGATTATTTTGACTGTTTTAGGTTTGATAAGCTATGGCTTAAATCGGATTAAAAGCTGTAGGACATTAGAAGCTATTCATCAGTACTATAAGCATCAACTAACTGAATACAATGAGCATAAACAGACAATTGAAGAGCAATTAACGCAAAAAATTGAGCGATATCAAGCTCAAATTAAAATTTTACAAGAACAGAACGATTACTATCAATTACAATATCATCATCTTCCTCTGCCGACTTATACTTTCAGACGACAAAGCAAGGCATTTGTGTTAGTGGAATGGAACGAAGCGGCTAGTCATTTTCCTTATTTTTATCGGACTGAAGAGGTGGGTCTAGAAGCGCGAGAACTGTTTGCTGAAACGCCTGTAATCTATCAAACCTTACTCCATTGTGCGAATAATCATTTGCCCATTCAACGAGAAATTACCATCGGAGAATCCCAAGAAATTCGCCAACAGTTGCGCCTGTATTGGGTTTGGATGGATGGAGATTTTATCATGCTGCATATTGAGAATATCACTCAACAGAAACAAACAGAACAGGAGTTAAATATTCGCCTGCGTCAACAATCTGCCGTCACTCGTTTAGGTCAATTTGGATTAGCGACTTCTAACTTGTCCGCTTTGATGGATCAAGCGGTGCGTTTAGTGGCCTTAACCTTAGAGGTGAAATATTGCAAAATTTTAGAATTGTTACCGAATAATAATGCTTTATTATTACGGGCGGGAGTCGGTTGGAAAGAGGAGATGGTGGGGTATGCGACGGTGAGTGCTTCGCCCAATTCCGAAGCCGGTTATACTCTACTACAACATGAGCCTGTAGTGTTTCAAGATTTGGCTCTAGAAACTCGTTTTCGGGGGTCGCCTTTGCTCCATAATCATAAAATCGTCAGTGGGGTAAGTATCATTATTCCTAATCGGGAAAAAGCTTATGGCATTTTGGGCGCTTATAGTCATCAAGGGCGACAATTTACAGAGGATGATATCCGGTTTTTGCAACTGGTGAGCCATATTTTAGCCACAGCTATTGAACGCCATCAACAACAGGCTCAATTGGATTTGATGAAACGGGCAATTGATGCCAGTAGTAATGGGATCACCATTCGAGATGCGATCGCCTCCAACTGTCCTATTATCTACGTTAACCCCAGTTTTGAGACACTCACAGGCTATCGAGCAGAAGAAGTGATTGGTAATCCTGATTTTGTGCTAAATGGTACAGAAACCGATCCCGACGTACAACGGCAACTTGAAGAAGCGCGGGTCTATGGGGAAGAATATCACGCGGTTTTAGAACAATATCGTCAAGATGGGTCTTTATTCTGGAACGAACTCTATATTGCTCCAGTTCACGACTCCGAGGGAAATTTAACCCACTTTATCGAAGTCCAAACCGATATTACCGAACGGAAACAGTTTGAAGAACAACTACGCAATGAACGGGACTTACTCAACGGCATTATGCAGACTAGTGTAGCCGCTATTACCGTCGTAAATGCCCAAGGTCAGATCACCTTTGCCAATCAACAAGCCCAGGCGATTTTAGGCTTAACCTTCTCCGATGAGCAAACTTGGACTTATGATGACCAACGCTGGCACATTGTGGATTTTGAAGCGGAACCGTTCCCCTTAGAACAACTGCCTTTTAATCAGGTCATGAAGACTGGGAAACCTGTGTTTAATGTCCGTCATGCCATCCAATTTAGTGGGGGCCCCTTAAAATATCTCTCCATTAATGGTTCTCCCCTCAAAGATGAACAGGGTCAAATTTTGGCGATTGTATTCTCAGTTAATGATATTACCCAACAGTATCAAGCTGAACAGGAAGTCCGGGAGCGCGAGGAACAATTTCGTCTCACCTTTGAACTGGCCCCGATTGGAATGTTTATCTCGTCCTTAGATGGTCATTTATTAAAGGTGAATCATGCTCTGTGTGAGGTGTTGCAGTATAAACCCTCTCAATTATTGCTTAAAAACCTGATTGAATTGACCCACCCAGATGATCAAGCGGCCGATGCGGCCATTAATCAACGGTTATTACTCAATGAGGTCAATCATTACCAACTCGAAAAACGCTATATTGCCCAAGATGAAAGCATTGTTCATGCGTTGGTAAAAGTGGTGGTAGTCGGGGATGGTCAAGGGATTCCCCGCTATATGATTGGTCAGGTGGTGGATATTAGCGATCGCAATCGTGCCGAAGAAGCCCTCAAAGAAAGTGAACAGCGTCTAGAAGGCATCCTCAGTTCCATTGATGATGTCGTCTGGTCAGCCGATGCCCGCACCCTGCACCTCCTCTATCTTAACGCCGCCACAGAAACGGTCTATGGGCGTTCGGTACAGGACTTTTTAGACAATCCCGCCCTCTGGCTAGACACCATTCACCCCGATGATCGATCCCATCTCATCGATCAATTTAAGAGTCTTTTCCGACTCGGCACCACAAAAAGCGAGTTTCGCATTGTTCAACCCAACGGCACCATCCGGTGGTTAGCCAGTCGTTGCCGAGTCGTGCGGGACATCAAAGGCCAACCCTTGCGACTTGATGGCATTTGTAGCGATATTACCGAACGCAGACAGGCCGAAGAACAACTGCGCCATAACGCCTTTTACGACTCCCTCACCGACTTACCCAACCGGGTGTTATTCCTTGACCGTCTCTGGCACACCATCCGCCGCGCTAAACGACGGGGAGGCTATTTATTCGCCGTTCTCTTCTTAGATTTAGACTCCTTCAAAGTGATCAACGACAGTTTAGGTCACACCATCGGGGATCAACTGCTCATTGCCCTCGCCCGACGCTTAGAATCCTGTCTGCGCGCCAGTGATACCCTAGCCCGTTTAGGCGGGGATGAATTTACCCTGCTCTTAGAAGACATCGGAGATCGACAAGATGCGATCGCCGTGGCGGAAAAAATCCTCGAACAGATCAAATCCCCCTTCATTCTTGGGGGTTATGAAGTCTTCACCAACGCCAGTATCGGCATCGCCTTCAGTCATATCACCTACGAAAACATCCCCCTAACCTGTTCCATCGCCGCCCCCGACTACGACACCCCCGAAGACCTACTCCGAGATGCCGACACCGCCATGTATCGCGCCAAAGCCCACGGCAAAGGCCGTTACACCGTCTTTGACCAAAATATGCACCAGCGCGTCCTCGCCCGACTCACCCTAGAAACCGACCTGCGGCGCGCCATTGAACGACAGGAATTCCTCGCCTACTATCAACCCATTATTTCCCTCAGTAGTGGTGAGATCGTCGGCTTTGAAACCCTCATGCGCTGGCATCCTCCCGGACAAAACTTTGTCTCCCCCGCCGAATTTATCCCCGTCGCCGAAGAAACCGGCTTAATCCTACCTATGGGACAGTGGATTTTCCGCGAAGCCGCCGCCCAACTGCGGCAATGGCAGAACAAATTCCCCCAATGTCCTCCCTTGACCATGAATATTAACCTCTCGGGTAAACAAATCCGGGAACGGGATCTACTGGACTATATCGACCAAACCCTAGAACAACTGCAACTTGATGGCAATTGTCTAAAATTGGAAATTACCGAAAGTGTGTTAATGGAAAACGCCGATTCTGTCGATGAAGTCATCCTCGCCCTACGCGCCCGCAATCTACAACTCTGTATTGATGACTTCGGCACTGGATATTCCTCCCTCAGTTATCTCCACCGCTTCCCCGTCAGCACCTTAAAAATAGATCGCTCTTTTGTCATGCGAATGCAGCCCAACGGTACCAACCTAGAAATTATCCAAGCGGTCATTACCCTCGCCCATACCCTAGGGATTAATGTAGTGGCCGAAGGCATTGAGACGGAAATCCAACTGCGACAACTGCAAAACTTAGGCTGTGATTACGGCCAAGGGTATTATTTCTGTCGTCCCTTAGATGCCCAAAGTGCAGAAGAGTTTTTAGCCCAAACTTGTCTAGGTCAAAAACGATTTGTCCCATTGTCTTGATCTCTGTCTCCCTAAGCAGTACAGTCAGGGAACGAGTGCGGCTCGGTCGCACCCCCACTTCTTACTGCTAAATGTCAGATATGCCTTTTTCAAATAGAGTTAGTGGTATTGTCCTGCATCCCACCTCCCTGCCCGGTCGTTTTGGCATTGGTGATCTTGGGTCAGAAGCCTATCGATTTGTGGATTTTTTGGTCGATAGTGGTCAACAAGTCTGGCAAGTGTTACCTCTAGGACCCACGGGCTACGGGAATTCTCCTTACTTGTGTTATTCGGCTTGGGCGGGGAATCCGTTATTGATTAATCTAGAGTGGTTAGAATCCGAGGGCTTACTCTCTTCAGAAGACCTGGAAAATTTACCCCCTTTTAATCCGGATCAGGTGGACTATGATGGGGCTTTTCAGGTCAAAATGCCCCTTCTGAAAAAGGCCAGTCAGAATTTTTTAGACCAAGCCACACCGGAACGGTTAGAAGATTTTGAGGAATTTTGTACCACTCAAGCCTACTGGTTGGATGATTATGCTCTGTTTATGTCCCTCAAGGATGCCCATGGGGGGGCGAGTTGGTACGATTGGGAAGAAGAGTTAGCCCAACGAGATCCCAAGGCGTTGGCGTTGGCGACGGCACAGTTACGGAATGAGATTTTTTATTACAAGTATATGCAGGCGGAGTTTTTCCGTCAGTGGTCATCGCTGAAGGAGTATGCCAACGATAAGGGCATCCAGATGTTTGGCGATATTCCCATTTATGTGGCTCATGATAGTGTGGATGTCTGGGCGCACCCGAAAATCTTCTGTTTGGATGAGGAAACGGGACAACCGGAGTTAATGGCAGGAGTACCGCCGGATTATTTTAGCGAAACTGGACAGTTGTGGGGGAATCCGGTGTATAACTGGGAGGCTCTACAAGCGACGGGGTTTAAGTGGTGGATTCAACGCATTAAAGGGATGTTGAATTATGTGGATTTAATGCGCATTGACCATTTCCGGGGCTTTGAGTCTTACTGGGCGGTGCCGGGGGGCGAGAAAACGGCGATTAATGGGGAGTGGGTGGAAGCACCGGGATCGGAATTCTTTAAACTTTTGCGGGAGGAGTTGGGAGAATTGCCCATTATTGCGGAGGATTTGGGGGTGATTACGCCGGAGGTGGAAGCCCTACGGGATGAGTTCTCTTTTGCCGGGATGAAGGTTCTCCATTTTGCCTTTGATTCGGGGCCGGGCAATCCGTTTTTACCGTTCCACCATCACCCCAATTGTGTGGTCTATACGGGGACTCATGATAATAATACGACGGTGGGCTGGTATGAGGCGCGATCGCATGAAGAAAAGGAACGGGTGTTAAATTATCTCGGTGGCTACCCAGAAGAGGGGATTCACTGGGCGATGATTCGCATGGCTTTATGTTCTGTGGGCAATTGTGCCATTTTCCCCCTTCAAGATGCTTTGGGGTTGGGGGGCGAAACTCGCATGAATTACCCCGGCGCGGCGGAGGGGAATTGGACGTGGCGCTACCGTTCTGAAATGTTAACTCAGGAATTGCGCGATCGCCTGCGTTTCCTCTCAGATATCTATAACCGTCTCCCCCGCGAATAAGGAGAGAGCAAGATTAATTATCAATTATCAATACTTCAGGTAGTGATGGCTTAATTCGGTTTGAGGTGAGCCACGGGGATGGATTCTGTTCGTTCTGGCGATCGCACTCCTGTCGCCACAGCCTCAACTGCGTGAAGAATATCGGCAGAATAATATCGATTGCCGCAGGTTTCACCAACACCAATGGTCACATTTTCGAGAATAACAAATCTCGACCGATGCTTAAAGGCTTGACGTTCAACAAAACGGTTTATTGTTCCTTCGCAATACTCACATTTATACAGCCCAGTAATGGCGTTCTGTCGGGGACTTCGGTCTAGATAAGAGTCTATATGGGAATCCCTCGCTTTCAGCGATGGGAGGTTCAAAGCCGTACATAGAATCAACTCCCCCTATTCCCCGTTCCCTGTTCCCTGTTTCCTATCAAGACTGAGGATTAGGCGTTTGATAGGTCACCGTTTGCACCGCCCCCGGACTGCCCAGAGGACGCGCTTCCTCATTATTGAACGTAATCACCACGCCCCCCGCATTACCCGCCGTGATTTTCAGGGACTTTTCCGCCTCCCAAGTCCGTTCCTCTCCTTTCTGTAAAATCCCCTCATAGGCCACCGCACCATCGGCCACTACTCTCAACCAACAATCATCTTGTAACTTCATCGACACCACCACTCGATTAGAAACCGGGTTATTTTCCCCAAGAGTGTTCGGATTTAATGAATTTTCTAAACGATTAACGGCCTCAATGGTAGGGCTAATTTGCTGGGAAGAGGGTTGAGCCGTATCGTCAGACAAGGGAGCAAGACTATCCACCGGGGGATTATCCCCCGCCAGTTGTAAGTTCGATTTCTGCACCAGCATGGACAAACCACTCACCGCACTGACTAACACCGCAATATAAATCCAGTAGAGATGAAATGGGCGTAATTGAGTGGGAGTCGATTCTCGCCAAGCAGGTTTCATCGGCTTGACTTGGTACTGAGTGGGGAAGGCACTAGCAAAGTCCGCCCCATTTAACTCTAAAGCATCGGCAAATTGCTTAATTAATGCCCGAATATAAATCGGTTCTGGCAAAACATTTGTATCCGCTTCCTCAATCGCCCGCAGTAGACGAACCTGAATCCGAGTTTTTTGGGATACTTCTTCTAGGGATAAGGCTTGTTTCCGGCGGATTTCGTGGAGATAAGAGCCGAGTTCCCTAAGTTTTTCCCCTTGGCTTGCCGTTAAGTGAATTTTTCTGCTCATACAAGGTTCTCCATGATGTCTACTGGGATGTCTACTGGGATGCTTAGAGATGGGGGATAAGACTAAAGGGCTACAGGGGCAAATTGCCCCCAAATTTCTTGCTTCGTCAGGGAACGATAATGACCCGTAGGTAGGTCAGGCTGTTGAGGATCTGCCAGTTGGAGGGTGCCGATGGCTGTACGATGAAGTTCTAACACCTGATGGCCGAGTTGTTCAGCCACTCGGCGAATTTGGCGATTTCGACCTTCTCGTAACACAATTTCTAATAACGTTTGTTGAGGATGAGAAGCTAACACAGTGATTTCTGCGGGTAAAGTCCATTGATCTGCCAGTAAAACCCCTCTACGCCATTGTTCTAGTGTGGCCGCACGGGGGCAGCCTTGCACCCAAACTTCATAGGTTTTGGGGAGATGATAACGGGGGTGAGTGAGTCTTAAGGTTAAATCGCCATCATTGGTTAACAAGACGGCTCCGGTGGAGTCCCCATCTAAGCGCCCCACGGGATGGATTCCTTGATGGCGACCCAGACTAGGGGGCAAAAGATCCAGAACAGTTTTGCGCTTTTGGGGATCGTCACAAGTACAGAGAACTCCTTTGGGTTTGTTGAGTAAAAGATATACAAACGGAGGACGGTTTTGGGGATGGAGCAGTTCTCCATCTACTTCTAGGCGATCGCCTTGGGTGGGATCCGCTTTTTGACCCAGATGCACCACTTGCCCATTTAACCGCACTCGTCCTTCTAAGATCATAGTCTCAGCTTGACGACGTGAGGCAATACCCCATTGAGAGATTAATTTTTGAACCCGTTCTGGCATAGGGGTTTCTCCCGTTGAGAACTTAGTGGACTGGTGGATTTCTGGTGGCAGACGTTGCACTTGATCCCGGAACTATGTACAAATATTACAAGATTACCACCTAACCTTGATTTTGCGGTAGAAACTTCCTCCCTGAGAGTTAAAGACAGGACAACGGCTCAAGGTTAGAGTTTAGATGGAAATTAACCTGCGAACTATGTCCCCAGACGAATCACGTTTAACGTCAGAGAACCTATCCTCTGAACCCCTTGACTCCCAAGAGAAAGAGGGTCAAAGTCAGTTAATCAGTAAGATCCTTAGTCCGGCGGTGCAATTTTGGCTGCGATCGCAAGCGGACAAAGTTGAAGCGTTACAAGTTAAGATTCACGGGCGCAATCGGCAAATTTTAACCGGGTACTTACCCAAAGTATCTCTTTCTGCACAAGGGGCTGTCTATCAAGGCTTACACCTCAGCGAAGTTGAATTAACAGCCGAAAATATCCGGATCAATTTAGGTGAAGTCCTCAAAGGCAAACCCTTACGTTTATTGCAACCCGTCCCTGTTATGGGTCATGTCCGTTTAGAGCAATCGGATCTACAAGCCTCTCTTGATGCACCGCTTTTAGCCAGTGCCTTACAGGATTTATTTGTGTCCCTTGGCTCTCTTGTCACCTTGGGTCAACAGCCCCCCCAGCATACTGATGTCTCTACAGATTCACCTTCGGTACAAATTCGCTGGCAAACGGCCGAAATTACACCTGAAGAGATCACAGTACGGGGGGAATGGCTCCAAGGAAAACCATCGAACTCTTCCGTCTTACTGCAAACCGGATTAAAAATCCTTCACGGTCAAATTTTACACCTTTCTCCCCTCACCTTGCAATCAGACTTTACCCAGCATCCACCCCATGAATTGCAAATTCCCTTGGGATCCGAGGTAAACCTGACCACATTGAGTCTAACGTCAGGACAGTTAGCTGTTCAGGGGGAAATTTTAGTTTCGCCTTAATAAGACACTGGGTTCAGCTTAGTTTGTTTTGACGCTCCCGTTAGACCTAAAAGGGTAACGGGAGAGAACGTCACAGGGGCTAGGTCACGGTCGTCTTACATTAAAACAACACCATTCCCCCCGCTTCCAAAGCGTCGCCACAATCCAACCATGGGCTTCTAAAGTATCGGCAATGGGTTTAGCTTGTTCTAATAAAATCCCACTAAAAATTCCCCATCCTTTGGGTTTTACCAAGTCCGTCATCTGAGGAATCAGTTCTAAAATCACCTCCGCTAAAATATTGCAGAGAATGCCATCGACGGGTTCTAAGATCAGTTGGGGAATAATCTCAACACTTCCCTTGTGAATGCTGAGTTGATTGGGGTTGATTTGGTTTAAATCGCGGTTGCTTTTAGCGGCACGAACCGCCAAGGGATCGATATCCACACTATAAACTCGTTCAGCCCCTAATAAGACCGCACCAATGGACAAAATTCCTGAACCACAACCAATATCTGCTAGGGTTTGACGGGGTTCATTGGGGGTAATGCGGATTTCTAGAGATTCTAGACAAAGTTGGGTGGTGGGGTGGGTGCCGGTGCCAAAGGCCGCGCCGGGGTCCAGTCGGACAATCACCCGATCACTATCTGGGGGAAGGGTTAGCCAAGCCGGATAAATTAAAAAGCGATCGCCAATTTCCTGGGGTTCCCAGTATTGTTTCCAACTACTCGACCAGTCTTCCTCATCAATCAGACTCCATTTCGTGATCGGTGCAGGCAGTTCTAAGGTGAGGGCATCTTGTCTCAATAACAACGAGAGTGCCGCTAAATCTAATAACTGGATTGATTCTTGGTCTAAATAGGTGGTGATTAACCAAGAATTTCCCCGTTGTTCCCCGGCCATGCCACGACAACCAAATTGCTCTAGTCGCCAGAAGATCATATCTTCTAGAATCGGTTCACAGAGAATTTTGATTTCCCACCAGTTGTTAGCCATGCGTTTTGAGGAATGAGGACGGATGGGCGATCTCAACATTGCTCAATTGTTACAATGCGATCGCCCCTAATCTAGGGCTTGCTGAATAACTCCGAGAGTTGGGGAATCGGGAGTTGGGAGTCGGGAGTCGGGAGTCGTGCCAGTTTTCGATGCTCTGTTCCCAGATCCGGTGTTCTCCGTTCCCTTGTTGAGCCTAGCGTAGGCGTGTTATTCAGTAGACCCTAATCTAAGAAATCAAACGAAACCTTAGCCTACAGTGCAACCGTATAAGCATCCGTAATCCCCGGAATGCGCCGAATTTCGTCTAGAATTCCCTCCGGTAACGGATCATCCAAACTCAACGCCATCACCGCATCCCCTCGAACAATCTTACGCCCCACCTGCATACTGGCAATATTGACATTAAATTCACCCAGCAGCGACCCTAAACGGCCGATAATCCCCGGCATATCCCGGTGTAGGGTAAACAACATATAAGGGCTAGGGGGTAAGTTAATTGGGAAACCATCCAAATTCGTCACCCGGATTTCACCATCGGAGAGTAAAGCCCCCGTCACCGAATGCTGACCTAAAGATCCCCGCGCTTCCATATACAATGACCCCGAATAGTCCGAAGCTGACGCATCCTTGGTTTCAATCACCCGGATTCCCCGTTCCTTCGCCTCTAAACTGGCGTTAACATAGTTCACCCGTTCGCGTAAGGCCTTAGATAATAACCCTTTCAGGGAAGCAATCACAATGGGCTGACTTTGTGCCGTTGCTAAATCCCCTTGTAGACGGACATTGAACAAATCCACTCGCCCCCCGGCCAACTGTCCGACCAAATTTCCCAAAGTTTCCGCCAGTTGTAAATAGGGCTTTAACTGTTCCATCACATCAGGATTCAGCCCCGGAATATTAACCGCCGAACGGGCTGGTAAACCAAGCAGAACGTCCCGAATTTGCTCCGCCACATCAATGGCCACATTGACTTGAGCTTCCGCCGTAGACGCGCCTAAATGGGGGGTGAGGATGATTTCCTTGCCTAACTCCCGTAAACTGGACTCTCCGAGGGGTTCCTCATTGAATACATCCAAAGCCGCCCCAGCAATCCGCCCCTCTTTTAGAGCCTTCCCTAACACCTCCTCATCCACAATCCCGCCTCGGGAACAGTTGATGATGCGGGTGGTGGGCTTCATTTTGGCGATCGCCTCCTCCCCGATTAAATTCGTCGTTTCCGGCGTTTTCGGCACATGGAGCGTAATATAATCCGCCTCTTGGAACAAAATATCCAAATCCACCAAACGGCAGCCCAACTGTTCCGCCCGTTCCGCCGAAATAAACGGATCATAGGCCAACAACTTCATCCCCAGCGCCTTCGCCACCGTCGCCACATGAGAGCCAATCTTCCCTAAGCCCACCACACCTAGGGTTTTTTTATACACCTCCGCCCCCACAAAACTCTTGCGATCCCACTTCCCCGCCTTCACTGACAGATTCGCCTCGGGAACATAGCGCGAGAGAGATAACATCATCGCCAAAGCGTGTTCCGCCGCCGCCGTCGTATTCCCTTCTGGCGAGTTCACCACCACCACACCCCGACGAGTCGCCGCCGGAATGTCCACATTATCCACACCAACACCCGCCCGACCGACAATCTTCAACTGAGTTCCCGCCTCAATCACCTCCTGCGTTACCCGCGTACCGGAACGGATCATCAAGGCATCATATTCAGGAATAACTTGTATTAATTCTTCTGGACTCAGACCCGTTTTAACATCCACTTGGGCAACTTGAGACAAGATATCGATCCCCGCTTGATCAATGGGGTCAGAAACAAGGACTTTGGACATAGTAGCTCATCTAGTTCATACAGCGCATAGGCATTTTAAGGGGAAATGGGACAACATGGACGGAATCGTTGGAAAGATTTTCAGTTCTCCGTCTTGGTTTCCCCTACAATTTGCCCTAAGATCAAATCCACTCCGGCCTGTAATTGACTGGATTCTCACCTTAACCCCATAATTAATAATTGAGTATTAATAACTAATAAAAAATTAAAATGAACTATTTATTTGCCGTCTTCCCCGACCGAATTAAAGCCGAAGAAGCTTATACAGCCCTAGAAAAAGCCGAAATCCCCCCCCAACACATCTCAATCCTAGGGCGAGGCTACAAAACCGCCGACGAGTTTGGTTTAATTGATCCCGCCGTCCAAGGGCGCAAACAAGCCATTTTTATGGCCTTTTGGCTCGTTCCCTTTGGCTTCATTGCCGGATTCACCTTTAATCTACTCACGGAGTTTAACCTCTTCCCTTGGGCGGGGGCCTTGGGCAATCACCTGATAGGCGGTCTTTTCGGCGCAATTGGCGGCGGCATGGGCAGCTTTTTTGTCGGGGGTGGTATTGGTGCCGCCTCTTCGAGTGGGGATGCTTTACCCTACCGGAATCGACTCAGTGCAGGCAAATATATTGTCGTCGTCAAAGGCTCCGAAAAATTGAAAAACCAAGCCACACCCATTTTGCGACAATTTGAACCAGAATCCTTACAAGGCTATGCAGAAAGCTAATGCGTGTTGTTATTCAGAAAGTTAGGTCTTCTTCTGTTTTAGTAGAGGGTCAAATGATCGGGCAAATTGGCCGAGGTTTAAATCTTTTAGTCGCCATTGCACCAACGGACACCCCGGAAGAATTAGACTGGATGGCGAGAAAATGTTTAGATTTGCGACTCTTCGCCGATACAGCAAGCGGACGCTGGGATAAATCGGTGCAAGAAATCGGCGGGGAGTTGTTAGTGATTAGTCAGTTTACCCTCTATGGCGACTGTCGGAAAGGTCGCCGTCCTTCCTTTAGCAATTCTGCCCCCCCAGACCAAGCGGAAGCCTTATATAACCAATTTGTGGAACGGTTAAGAGCCAGTGGGTTAAAGATAGAAACCGGACAGTTTGGAGCGATGATGCAGGTCAATATTGAAAACGATGGCCCCGTGACATTGTTGTTAGAACGGGAAGCCACGTGAACTCCCCCACCCTGCCGTTAGCGAGGAAGGGGAATTCCGCAACATTTTTGTTAAATGATTTCCCCATCTGATATCCGCCATTCACACTCAGTTGAAGCCGATTTGAGTAGCCTAGAAACCCGGTTTTTGACCCTTGACTAAAAAATCAGCTAGAATGTTAGGCAACCCTAATCCCGGACTGAGACGCTTTGCAAGTCTTGCCTAAAGAGGGTCTGACACTGATTTAAGGGTGTTGCAGTTCCGTTCAATTATTGAGAGGTCTAAATTTATGGTAACTACCCCTCAACCCACACAACCGACTAAGGTCATCTACCCTGATTGTGACGGAAATCCCATGTCTGATAGTACTCGCCAGTTCCGTTGGATTGTGGTGATTAAAGAAAACTTAGAGATTTTGTTTGATGATGATCCCAATGTCTTTGTGGCGGGGGATTTACTCTGGTATCCCCAAGAAGGGAATAATAAAGTACGTCAAGCGCCGGATGTGATGGTGGCCATTGGACGACCTAAAGGCGATCGCGGTTCTTATAAACAATGGGAAGAAGAGAACATCCCCCCCCAAGTGGTGTTTGAAGTTCTCTCCCCCGGAAATCGCCTCAAGGAAATGGCGAAGAAACAAGAGTTTTACAATCGCTATGGGGTGGAAGAATATTATATTTTTGACCCAGATCGTCTGGATTTTAATGGTTTGGTTCGCCGTCAAAGGGGTTCACTGGAAACCATTGATCAGCCCGATAGCTGGACGAGTCCCCGTTTAGGGATTCGCTTTGAACTTCAGGATGACCAGTTCACCATCTACCGTCCCGATGGTCAGCGATTTCTCACCCCCACGGAGTTGGCTAAACTCGCCGAACAACAGCGTCAGAGGGCGGAGTCCGCAGAAGCACGGCTGCGGGAATTGGAGGCTCGTTTACAGGAACTAGAGGGGAATCGCAACCCCCAGGACTAACATGAGAAATGCGAAGATCCTGTAACAATCTGTATCGTCTCTTGGTTTGTGGCGCACATTTTTCTACAATAAACCCATGATTTATGGTGACTTATCGCGCTCATGTCAAAAACCGTTGCTGATTACATGACCCCCAATCCTTTAACCGTCACCCCCCAAACCCCGTTAAAGGAGGCTATTCAGATTCTCGCAGAACACCGGATTAGTGGTTTGCCTGTGGTGGACGAAGGGGGGAAATTGCTGGGGATTTTAGCCAATGCGGACTTGATGTGGCAAGAGACGGGGGCTGATCCCCCGCCTTATATTATGTTCCTCGATAGTGTGATTTTTCTGGAAAATCCCGCCAAATATGAGAAGGAACTGCACAAGGCTTTAGGGCAAACGGTGGAAGAGGTGATGAGTACCAAACCCATTACGGTGAAGCCGGATCAGCCCTTACGGGAAGCGGCCAAACTGATGCACGAGAAGCACGTTCGCCGCTTGCCTGTGTTAGATGAAGAGGGAAAAGTGGTGGGAATTCTCACCCAAGGGGATGTGATTCAGGCCTTGGCGGCTGAATAACGGGATAATCCAGCCCCATCTGTTGCGGGTGGGGAAGATCACAAATTTTTTTGAGCAGAGTAAATTCATGACCATTACGCCGGAATCCGTACAAGTCCTATTAAATTCTGAAGATTATGGCGATCGCCTAAGTGGATTAAATAAACTACGCCAACTCTCTCCAGACGTGGCTTTTGGCCTGATTAAACCCCTGATTACAGACAGTCATCCGCGAGTGCGCTACTCGGCCGTGAGTCAGATGGATTCCTTGGGGGGGCAGAATCTCGCCGAAACCCTGCCCTTGTTGCGGGAACGCTTGCTCACAGATAAGGAATCCGATGTACGCGCTGCGGCTGCCGATGCGATCGCCGCCTTAAAACTCACCGAAGCCTTTGATGATCTGCTCCTAGTGTATCAACAGTCCGGCGACGACTGGCTGATTCAATTTAGCATCATTGCCGCTTTAGGCGAAATGGGAGATCCCCGCAGTTTCCCCCTCCTACAAGAAGCCCTAGACTCCGATAATACCTTATTACAAACCGCCGCCATCGGTTCTTTCGGGGAATTAGGCGATCCCCGTGCCATTGCCCTCCTTGCCCCCTTTGTCACCCATAGCGATTGGCAAATTCGCCATCGTTTAGTGCAAGCTTTAACTCGTTTAGGCACCCCAGAAAGTCACGCCTTATTAGCCCAGTTGACCCAAGATGAATTCCCCCAAATTGCCCAAGATGCTCAAGCGGCACTGGATTAAGCAGGGGAGAGGGGAGCAGGGGAGCAGGGGGGAGGGGAGCAGGGGAGCAGGGGAGCAGGGGAATAGTGGGTAGTGAATAGCCAAAACTCTTTTATTTTAGGGAACAGGGAACAGGGAACAGGGAACAGGGGGAGAGGGGGAGCAGGGGAGCAGGGGGGCAGGGGGAGAGGGGAGCAGGGGAGAGGGGGAGTTGATAATTATTAACTATTCCCGACTCCCGACTCCCGACTCCCGACTCCCGACACTCGGACTTATTTAGCTTAATCGGCGGGAAGCCCCGCACTCTACGCGAAGCGTGAGTGTCGGGATGAAAGCCGAGGCGATGGAGCTAAAGCGGAGTCGCCAATTACTCATGCCTGTTGCTGCTCGATGTAGTGTTTCAGCACAGAGATGGTGAATATTAAAGTTTATCATGCGAATCGCCTACCAGTACCGAATTAAGCCAACCTATGAGCAGCGATGCCAGATGGAACGCTGGCTTGATATGCTGCGCTGTCAGTACAACTGGATGCTGGCTGACCGATTCGACTGGTGGGAAATGAATCGCACTCCGGTTAACGTCTGTCCTTTGGTGTGTAGTATCGCTGAACCCAGAGAGCAACCCGACTACTACAACCAAAAACGGTCATTGGTCTCGTTAAAAGATGAACGCCCCTGGTACAAAGAGATTCACTCTCAGGTACTTCAGGACATGGTGAAGCGTGTTGGGAAAGCGTTTGACCGATTTGTCAAAGGCGACAAAAACGGCAAGCGAAGCGGCAAGCCTCGATTCAAAGGGAAGAACCGCTACCGGACGTTTACCTACCCACAGGCCAAGCCTGATTGGATTGACGGAAACCGTATTAAACTCCCTAAGATTGGGGCGGTGAAGTTCATTCAGCATCGTTCTTTACCTGATGGCTTTGCGTTGA
The DNA here is from genome assembly GCF_000314005.1 of Spirulina subsalsa PCC 9445. Lineage (NCBI taxonomy): Bacteria > Bacillati > Cyanobacteriota > Cyanophyceae > Spirulinales > Spirulinaceae > Spirulina > Spirulina subsalsa. The sequence continues at coordinate 3,140,320 of NZ_JH980292.1, read as the reverse complement.
AAACCGTTTCAATTACTCTTAAGGCTGATGGGTGGTATGTGACTTTCTCGCTGGAAGACAAGTCTGTGCCAAGCCAGCTAGTAGAAACCATTGTGACGACGGTCGCCAACAGTATTGGGGTTGATGCTGGACTGGAATACTTTATGGCTTGCTCGGATGGCACTATGAAGCCGCCGCCAAAGTTTTATCGGCAAGCTGAAGATAAACTGGCTAAACTCCAGTCCAAGCGAGATGAGAGGGGATTAGGCTCAAAATCACGCCGTAAGCTCAATGAGCGTATTGCTAAGTTGCATCAACGCATTGCCAGACAACGGAAGCAGTGGCATTTTGAAACCGCTCAAGAGTTACTCGACAAAGCGGAAGTCATCTTTGTCGAGGAGATAAAAGTTTCCAATATGTCCCGACGCAATAAGCCGAAACAGGGAGAAGACGGAGTGTTTCTCCCTAACGGTCAATCGGCTAAATCGGGGCTGAACAAAAGTTTCGCTGATGCTGGGATAGCTGGGTTTTTGAACGAAATCCTACCTTTTAAAGCTGCGAAAGCTGGAAAGATGGTTGTGAAGATTAACCCTGCTGGCACATCCCAACATTGTGCAATTTGCCTGAATAGAGTCCCCAAAAAGCTATCTGACCGATGGCATGATTGCCCCCATTGTGGAGCGTCTATGCCGCGAGATGTGAACTCTGGGGTGCTTATCAAAAAAGTGGGGCTGGGGCATCGCCTCACTATAAAACGCGAATCTGGGGCAACCCGGAGGAGAAGCCCTCGCTGTACCGCAAAGCGGTCAGCGTAGGGAGTATGTCACCAAGCCCCATATCGTATCAGCGTGGGGATTGCGTTACCTGCTCTTTGAACCTCCCATCGCTGAAAGCGAGGGATTCCCATATAGACTCTTATCTAGACCGAAGTCCCCGACAGAACGCCATGACTGGGCTGTTTGACCACGGGCGCACCGACCGCAGTTAATCCACGCTGTTTTACTATCATTGAAGCAGGAACATCCCGATCCACGGTGTAGCCACATTCAGAGCAAGAGTGAACCCTTTGAGAGAGTTCTTTCTGACCTGTATGGGTTCCACATTCAGGACAAACTTGAGAGGTATAGTCTGGATTGACCTTGGCAAAATATGTATCCGTTTGAGAGCAAACATATTGCAAGATAGTAAAGAATTGACCTAAACCTATATCTAGAGACTGCTTACAGAATAGTCCTCTACTCCAAGCTGTGAAGTTAATATCTTCAACAAATACCATCCCGACTCCATCACAGAGTTGATGGGCTAACTTGAAATGGTAATCCTTTCTTCTGTTGGCTACGGCTTCATGTAATAGAGCGATCCGATGCTGTAGCTTCTGCCATTTATTAGACCCTTTGTTTTTATTCCTAAGCCTTCTTTGTAGTAATTTAATCTTACGCCGTGCTTTATCTAAAAACTTCGGCCTAGGAAGAATCAAACCATCGGAAGTTGCCAGCATACTTTGAATCCCAACATCAATCCCCAAAGCGTGACCATGAGGTATTGGGGTTGGGATATTAACATCAAGCTCAATTGCTAAGTTGACATAGTAACCCGATGCTTTCTTGATTACTTGAACTTGTTTGATCTTAAAACCCTCTGGAATATCCCGTGACTTGACAAACTTAACTTCCCCCAATAGAGGCATCTTTAGCTTGTTACCATTGACTTCAATTCTGCTACTAACTAAATTAAAAGACTTCATGTTCCTTTTGAAGCGAGGAAAACCTAGTCCCTTGCTTTTCATGTCGTTAAACGCCCGATCTAATTTCCGCAATGTTTGCTGCATCGCTTGGGCATTACCAGACTTAAGGAAATCGTTAGTCTTTTTAGCTTGGGTTAAATTGGCAGATTGAGTATGGTAGTTAGGATATTCAAAGGGAGCAACAATATATTCAGAACGAATAGAGCAAGCGTTGACCTGACAACTACGACTGTTATACCAAAGCTTTCTTTGAGCCAAAGCATAGTTCCAAACAGATTGGCAGACAGTTAAATTTAATTCGATCTTCTCTGTCTGCTCTTTGGTTGGAATTATCTTATAGTTGTAAGTAAGGTTAAGCATTCAATTCTTGCTCATTGTTAGCAAGATTATAGCAGGTTGGGGTATGCTGTTGTAATATGTCGTAATTCATCCCGTCGATACAATCGAGGGTCTTCTTCCGACGATCAAGATAATCGCCTGAATCCCCCCCAGCGTCACCCCCTCATACCAAAGCAACTCCGGCAAGATCAACACCATTGGACCACTCCCACAATGTCCTAAACACCCACACCCCACAACACGCACCCCCGGAAGATCACACCCAGCCAACACCTTCAAAATTTTTTCAGACCCTTGACGGCGACAGGTGCGGTTTTGACAAACAAGAATTTCCTGGGTGATTGGTTGGTTCATGATTAACGGGCTATCGATCGCAACAGTGGGAACAATCCTGATTGACCTACGTCTAGAAGACAGAAATAAGGTCTGCTCTACCATAACCTAATTGCACCCATTGCAATCGACAGGATTTCAACTCTCATCTTTGTACACCTAAATATAGTCCTCAATACCATCAGATATCATGGAATATCGAACCAGCTACTCAACTCTCTCCTTGCCTCTGGTCGGTCTTGCGCTGCTGCTGAGTGCCGGAAGCGCCCAAGCTACAGAACATAGCCCTCTCCTGCTGAGTCAAGCGACCACAGAAGCAGAAGATGTCATTATACAAACGGAAGACGACCCCCGTTTTACCTGCCAATATAACAACGGGTCTTACACCGTGATGTATACCCCCAAAGAGCAGCCAGAATACGCTTATCCTTGGGCATCTCCCCAAGACTTAGGGGGCGGCTGGACGGCGGATAAACGCTGTAATACCATCAGCCAACGCTTAGAACAATATCGTCCCGATGGCCTGTTAGAACTACGAACGGGGATAGAAAATAACTATAATGTTATTTGTGTGACGACCCAAACAGATCCCAGTTGTCGTATTGTCTTAACAGTACCTCCCGGACAAGACCCCATCGCTACACGGGATCAAGTGTTCCAAAATCTCACACTGGCCGATAGTGGCCAAGCGACTCAAGGGGTAAACACTTTTATTAATGGCGGTAATGTCGGCGGCATTATCGGGGAACTGGGCAATGTGTTAGGGATTGATACCTCTAACTTAGGGGGCATTTTAGGCGGCAGTGGTGCCACAGGTGGCGGTGCGCCGATGTCTTCGCCCGGTGGGATTAATTTGCGCCCCTTCCTCGCTCCCTCCGATGGGGGGACAGGGACTCACTTACGCCAAAGTAGTCCAATTCGGAATACACCCCGCCCCGTCCGCAATCCGGGGAATCCGGGGTCTGGTCGGACTTTAAACCCGGATAATTTCCGCTAAGATTGCAGGTAGGGCAAACCCGGCGCTCTGGATGACCAGCGCCGGGTTTCTCGTGGGTGGGGGCTAACTTTTTGCACTACAAGACAGAGGATAGAGCCAACAAAACACCGTAAAATAAGGATTGCTCTCCCATTTGTGCAATTTGTTGAAGACCAATGACCAAAACAGCGCCTACTCCCTCCCATCCTGCATCGACTCGCCCGGATTATGATGTGATTGTCATTGGTTCGGGGATTGGTGGACTGGTGACGGCCACCCAACTCGCCGCGAAGGGGGCTAAGGTTCTGGTTTTAGAACGGTATTTGATTCCGGGGGGCAGTGCGGGCTATTTTGAGCGCGAGGGCTATTGTTTTGATGTGGGGGCCTCGATGATTTTTGGCTTCGGCACGGAAGGCACAACGAATTTACTCACCCGTGCTTTAGATGCTGTGGGGATGAAAATTGAGACGATTCCCGATAGTTGCCAGATTCATTATCACTTGCCCCAAGGTCTGGAACTCAAGGTGCATCGGGATTATGAGCAGTTTCTAGGGGAATTAGGCGATCGCTTTCCCCAAGAACGTCAAGGCATTCGTCGCTTCTATGACGAGTGTTGGCGGGTGTTTAACTGCCTCAATGTTATGGAATTACTCTCCCTCGAAGAATTGGGTTATTTATTCCGCGTCTTTTTTCAACACCCCCTCGCTTGTTTAGGTTTAGTGAAATATCTCCCCCAAAATGTGGGGGATATTGCCCGACGCTATATTAAAGACCCCGAATTACTCAAATTCATTGACATGGAGTGTTACTGCTGGTCGGTGGTACCGGC